>NZ_JBYSYM010000048.1:0-38163 GCF_058783375.1 Acidovorax sp. FW305-C-20-28
CCCCCCCCAGCCCGGGCAACCCGAAGGGAAGGCCCTTGCCGGCGCGCCACTCGTCGTTGCGCTCCTTGCGTGTGCACATGCACACGCGGCGTCACGCGCCTAGACTGGCACGCCGGCAAGGGCCTTCGCGACCCCGAAATTAGTGTGAACAGGCCCTGGCCGGGGCGAGGTGTCCGACACGGTGGTCGCCACCGTGCCCGGGTGCGTGGCCTGCACGCGCTGCGCGAGGCCGCCAAACCAGGCGGGCTCCACCGCGCTGGTCAGGCCCAGCCGCAGCGTGGCCGGCATGGCCGGGGCCGCCAGCGCCGCCTCGGCATCGCGCAGCAGTTGCGCCATGGCGCGCGCATGGGGCAGCAGCCGCTGGCCCGCCGCCGTGAGGGCCACGCCCTGCGGGCTGCGATCGAACAGGCGCGTGCCCAGGCGCTCCTCCATCTGCCGTATGGCCCGGCTCAGCGGCGGCTGCGACAGGTGCAGCGCCTCGGCCGCCTGCCGAAAACTCAGGGCATCGGCCACGGCCAGGAAGAGGGCGAGCGAGCGGGAATCGAGGCGGTTGGACATATACCAAAAAGGTATCACGAAATCGGTCATTCCGCTGTCGGCGCGGCGTTTCTACAGTGCGCTCCATTCCCTCTTTTTTGGAGCCTTGCATGACCTCTGTTGTTGCTTCTTCTTCGTCGCCTTCATCCCAGGCCGCTACCACCACCACCACCACCCCGCCCTCCGATCGCTACGAACGCGGCACCCGCATGCTGGCCGCCGTGGACGGCCCCACCGGCCTGGCGGTGGTCGAGGGCCTGGCCCAGTCGTTCCCCGACTTCGCGCGCTATGTGCTCGAGTTCCCCTTCGGCGACATCTACGCCCGCGAGGGCCTGGGCCTGCGCGAACGCGAACTGGCCACCGTCGCCGCCCTGTGCGCCCTGGGCAACGCCGCCCCCCAGCTGCGCGTGCACGTGCACGCCGCCCTGCACGTGGGCTGCACCCCGCACGAGGTGGTCGAGGTGGTGATGCAGATGGCGGTGTACGCGGGCTTCCCCGCCGCGCTCAACGGCCTGGCCGTGGTGCGTGAGGTGTTGGGGGAGGTGGGGGTGGGGTTGCCGTTGCCCTAGACTTTCACCAAGGAGCAGGCGCAAGAATTTGCCTCGTGGGGCAGAGGCCTGAGCACGCATGAACAACGAACCCAAGAGCCTGATTCACCGCCAACGTGGGCTGCTGGCTTGCCTTGGTGTGCTGCTGTTGTTGGCCGGTTGTGGATCGCTCGCACCAGGTTGGGTGTCCACGCTCTTCAATGTGCCACGCACGGCCGTCATGCTGGTGGCACCGCTCGCCGTTGTGTCCGTGTTGGCGGTTGGGCTTCTCACGGTGCGCTGCCCGCAGTGCGGCCTCAGGCTCTTGTGGCGGGCCATGCGCACCCAGCCAGCCGGCGCGTGGCTCGCGTGGCTGCTGCACCTGAAAAAATGCCCTGGGTGCGGGCATGTGCACGAGTGAGGCCGTGCCCGATCAGGGCCCTGGCGTGCGGCCGGTTCCTGATCGAACCTCAGCCGCCTGGCCCAACGCCGTCATCGGCCCTTGGACCGCAGCGTTCGGGCAACCAGCACCAGCAGCAGGCCAAGCCCCACCGGCAAGGCTGCGATGGGCCAGCTGTGCTCAGCGGGTACCACGCGGAAGTATTGGTGCGGCCCCGTGAACATGAAAAGAACGAGCGGCAGCGCTGCCAGCAGCAGCACCAGCAGCACGCCAATGCCCACCAACACATACCCCGCTCGCACCAGCCATTGAAGGCGGCGTGTCTTGTCGGGGTGGTGCAGGTGCTTGGTGTTCATCGGGTTCAAAGGGTTGTGCTGCCTGGCCAACGGCGGTTGCAGCAGTGCCTCCCAAAGGTAGCACCTGGCCTCGACCTCCGTCAACGGCCCGCAGCAAGGCGCCGCAACTCCACCTCTCTTGGCGAGGGCTCCACGCTGAAGTGGGAGCCCTTCTCATCCTGCTGCTGCTGCTCCTCCTCTTCACTCGCCCGGCGGCCGCCAGTGGCCGCATGCGACGCGCGGGCCAGCTGCCGTTCTTTCTGGAACCGGTGGATGCCGGTGGCGATGATGGGCTCCAGCACCGCCAGCAGTTCACGGTGCTCCGGCACCACGGGCTGGGTGGTGGCCACTTCGACCACGGCAATCACGTGGCCGGCGTGGCGGATGGGCACCAGCACCATGGCGGCGGGGGTGCAGTGGCCCAGCCCTGAGCGGATGCGCAGGTGGCCCGGCCCGGGCGATTCCACCAGCACGGGTTCTGCGGTGGCGATGCAGCGCGCCAGCAGCTCTGCGGTGGTGTGCACTTGCGTGAGCGTCTGTGCAGCCGTCGGCCCGCTGCCTGCATAGTGCGCCAGGGCGTCCACCTGGTCACCGCCGTCGTGCACCAGCACGATCAGCGCCTGCCCCAGGGGCAGGTGCCGGGCCAGCTCGCGCAGCGTGACCTGGCCGAAGGCCTCCAGCGTGTCCACCAGCTGCAGTGCCATCAGCAGGTCGGACACGGCCTTGCGCCGGCCCACCTCCGCGGCCATCAGCGCCTGGCTCTCGCGCAGCGCCTGCGCCGCCAGCCGGTGCTGGCGCACCTCGCGCCGCAGGCGCCCGGCCCAGAACCCCATGGCCAGCAGCACGCCGGCCACGGCAGAGCCTGCGGGCAGGCCCCATTTGGCCAGCGCGTCGCGCCAGGGGTGGCCGGTGTCGAGCGAGGCCGAGAACAGCTGGTACTCCATGAGCGAGATGCCGTATTTCTTGCGCCACGACAGGTCCAGCCCGGAGCCTACGCGGCGGCTCTGGGCAAAGAACTCCCGCAGGGCCTTCTCCAGATCGTGCGCATGAAAGCCCATGCCCCAGCCCACCTCGGTGCCTTCGCCGACGGGGAACAGCAGGTCCAGGTTGTCCAGGTCGTCGCGCACCCACTTGAACGCGGCCTCTGCCGCGATCACCGTGAAGTCGGCGCGGCGCTCCACCACCTCCTTCATCGCCTGCGCCGTGGGCGCCGTGCGGATGACGACCGGCGCGCCCTGGCCATCGGCGTTGAAGGCGCGCAGCCAGCTTTCGTAGGCCGTGCCCGCCTGCACCGCTGCCACGCGCCCGGGCAGGTCCTGCGGGCCGTGCAGCACGCTGCGCATGTCCGGCCGGGCGACGACCATGTTGCGCGTGACGAAGTAGGGCACCAGCCGCATCTTCAGTTCGCGCCAGGGCACGATGTGCAGGTCGTTGGGGTACAGGTCGCAGCGGCCCGAAGCCAGCGGCGCGGCCTCGTAGCGCGCCTCGCGCTCCAGGGCGCCCCGGGCGTCGTGGAACTGTGCATCCCAGTTCGGCAGGGCTTCGACCTTGGCGCGCACCCCCAGGTAGCGCGCGAACTCCTCGCCATTGGCACGGTAGAAGTCGGCGCTGGAGCCGGCCACGCAGATGCGCAGCTCGCCACTGCTGCGCACCTGCTCCAGCGTGCGGCCCTGGGCCAGGCCCGGGGCCAGCAGGGCAGCGCCGGCCACGACCGTGGCCAGGGCGCGCAGCAGGGCGCGCGCGGGGGATGCCATGGGCGCAGGCTCAGGCGGCATGGACGCGGTCCAGCGCGGCCAGCGCGCCCTCGAAGTCGATGCGGTCGATGGCGCGCGCCACGGCGGCCAGGTCGCCCGCCAGCGGGGCACCCTCGGCCACGAGCTGCGCGGTCAGGGTCTCCAGCAGGTCACCGGCCTCCGCGTCATCGTCGCGCAGCAGCTTGCGCAGGCCCTGCAGCATGGCCTGCGAGCGGTTTGATAGCGCATGCGCTGCGGCCGGGGCGGCGGGCACTGGCGCCATTCCAGACGGCTCCGGTGAGGAGGGCGGTGCCGCAGCGGTCAGCGCGGTGACCAGCGGCGCAAGCTGCGCCTGCACCGGCTGCAGCAGGCGCAGCAGCTCGGCGGCCGGGGCCGCCGCCATGCACGCGGCCTCCAGCGCTGCGGCCGCGTCGGCCAGGGGCTGCGCACCGATGGTGCCCGCGGCGCCCTTGAGCGTGTGGGCCAGCCGCGTGGCCAGTTCGCCATCGCCGGCCTGCACCGCCTGGGTGAACGCCGCCGCAAAGCTCGCATGCTCGCTGGCAAACATGCCCAGCAGGCGGCGGTACAGGCCCGCATCGTGTTGCACGACGCGCAGGCCTGCCGCCTGGTCCACCCCGGGCAGCACGGGCGGCAAGCCTGCGGCCGCTGCGCCGGGGGCCACGCCATCGGGCTGCGGCGCCAGGGGCTGCGCTGTGGCCGGGGCCGCGGGCCGGATCCAGCGCGCCAGGCAGGCGAACATCTCCTCCACGCGCAGGGGCTTGGGGATGTGGTCCACCATGCCCGATGCAATCACCTTCTCGCGGTCGCCCGCCATGGCGTTGGCGGTCATGGCGATGATGGGCAGGGTGGCGAACTGCGGCAGCGCGCGGATGTGCCGCGTCGCCACGTAGCCGTCCATCACGGGCATCTGGCAGTCCATCAGCACACCGTCGAACGCGGGGTCTTCGGCCAGCCGGTCCAGCGCCTCCTGGCCGTTGCTGGCCACCACCACCTGCATGCCGGCGTTGTGCAGCAGCTCCAGCGCCAGCTCCTGGTTCATGGCGTTGTCTTCCACCAGCAGCACGCGCGCGCCGCGCAGGTGCTGCAGGTGCTCCTTCTGGCCCTGGGCCTTGGTGCTGGCCCGGCTGGGCGCCAGTTGCCCCTTGCCCAGCGCCTCGCCCACGGCTTCGAGCAGGGTGGAGGGGGTGACCGGCTTGGTCAGCACGGCATTCACGCGCGCGCCCTGGCCCTGCACGGCGGCCAGGGCTTCCTCGCGCCCGAAGGCGGTGACCATGATGACGGCGGGCGCCTTCTTGCCGCCCTCCAGCGACTGCATGCGCCGCACCGCCTCGGCCCCGTCCATGCGGGGCATCTTCCAGTCGGTCAGCACCACGTCGTAGGCCAGGTGCTTTTCGTCGGCACCGCGCACCATGCGCAGGCCCTCCTCGCCGTCGCGCGCCATGTCCACCTCCAGGCCGAAGCGGCGCGCCATGGTGGACAGGATCTCGCGCGCCGCGGCGTTGTCGTCGACCACCAGCACGCGCATGCCCATGAGCTCCTGCGCGTTGAACATGCGGCGCGGCAGCGGCTCGGCCTGCAGCCCGAAGTGGGCATGGAAGTGGAAGGTCGAGCCCTGGCCCACCACGCTCTCCACCCAGATGCGGCCCTGCATCAGCTCCACCAGGGTGCGCGAGATGGCCAGGCCCAGCCCGGTCCCGCCGTAGCGGCGCGTGGTCGAGGTGTCGGCCTGGCTGAACGACTGGAACAGCCGCGCGCACTGCTCGGGGGTCATGCCGATGCCCGAGTCCTGCACCCAGAAGTGCAGCTCCACCTGGCCACCCTGCTGGGCCATGGTCTCGATGCCCAGGATGATCTCGCCCTGCTCGGCAAACTTCACCGCATTGCTGCACAGGTTGACCAGCACCTGCCCCAGGCGCAGCGGGTCGCCCACCAGCGCCGTGGGCACCTCGGCCGCGGTGTTGAACAGCAGCTCCAGCCCCTTGTCCTCGGCCTTCATGCCGATGAGGTCGGCCACGTGGTCCAGCACGTCCTCCAGCCGGAAGTCCACCCGCTCCATGCTGAGCTTGCCGGCCTCGATCTTGGAAAAATCGAGGATGTCGTTGATGATGCCCAGCAGGTTCTCGGCCGAGTGGTTGACCTTCTCGATGTAGTTGCGCTGCTTGGGCTCCAGCGGCGTCTGCAGCGCCAGGTGCGACATGCCGATGATGGCGTTCATCGGGGTGCGGATCTCGTGGCTCATGTTGGCCAGGAACTCGCTCTTGGCCTTGGTGGCCTCCTCGGCCAGTTCGCGCGCACGGCGCACCTCGTCCTCCGCACGGCGCCGCTCGGTCACGTCGCGCACCGAGGCGCACACGCACTCGCCGCGCCCGCCCACGTCGGGCAGCAGGGCCAGGCCCACTTCGATGGGGATCTGCGTGCCGTCCTTGCGCAGGCCGAACAGCCGGCTATCGCCCGTTCCCATCAGCCGCGCCCCGCCTTCGCGGGCAAAGCCCTCGCGCAGGGCCTGGTGGTTGCCCCGTGCGGGCAGGGGCACCAGCGCCTCGATGGGAAGGCCGAGCAGCTCGTAGCTGTCGTAGCCAAACATCTCTTCGAGCAGCGGGTTGGCCAGGGTGATACGCCCTTCGGCATCGACCACCAGCATGCCGTCGGGCGCGGATTCGATGATGCTGTGGTACCAGGCCTCGGTGGCCTTGATGGCGTCCTTCTGCTCGGCCAGCTCGCCCGCCTGGCGCTCCAGGGTCTGCGCCTGGGCCTGGGTCTCCTTCAGCAGGCGGTGCGTGGCCAGGTTGCGCTCCAGGATTTCCATGTTGGCGGCCAGCGCGGGCATCAGCGCATCCAGCAGCGCCTGGCGCGCCGGGGAAATGGGCTCCAGGCTGGCGATCTCCAGCACCCCCAGCAGTTCGTCGGCCCGCACCAGGGGCAGCACGCTGATGGCGCGCGGCACGGCCTCGCCCAGCGCCGAGCCGATGCGCACATAGTCCGCCGGCGGGTCCGCCAGCGTGATGGGGTTGCGCTCCATGGCGCACTGGCCCACCAGGCCCTGGCCGAGCTGGATGTACTGTTCGAGCGACTTGCGCTCGCGGTGGGCAAAGCCGCTCAGCAGGCGCAGGCGCTGCCCCGATTTTTCGTAGACATAGAGCACCCCATGGCCCACGCCCAGCAGCGGCGCGGTCAGGGTGAAAAAGCGCTGGGCCAGCTCGGTGAAGGAGCGCACGCCCTGCAGCTCGGCCGAGATGGCGGCGGTGTGCGTCTTGACCCAGCGCTGCACCTCCAGCTCGCGCGCACCCTCCTGCAGCACGGCCACGGCGCGCGCCAGCGCACCCACGTCGTTCTGGTAGGTGGTGTTGGGAATTTCCTGCTGCAGGTCACCCGCCGCGATGCGCTCCACCGCCGTGCGCAGCGCCACCGCGGGCACGCGGATGGAGCGCGCGATCAGCCAGGCGAAGAGCACGCTGAACAGGCCACCGAGCAGCAGCAGCACCGTGCCGCGCAGGCGCGTTTCTGCGGCCAGCTCCTGCACCAGCTCGATGGTCGCGCGCGCCCCGTCCTCCTTGGTCGATGCCACGGACTCCATGGCCTGCGCCACAGAGTCACCCATCACCCCGAATTCGCGGCTGGAGACACGCCGCCGGGCCTCTTCGAGCTGGCCCTGCTGCGCCTGCTGCAGCACCTGCGCCACGCTGCGGCGAAACACCGTGTAGTTCTCGTCGAAGGTCACCAGGCTGCGCCGGTTGTCCTCGCGGAAGATGCGCTTGCGCAGCTCGACGACCTCGCGCGTGAGGTCCTCGTGCGACTGGTCGAGCAGGCGGATGGCCTGCGCGCGCTCGCCCGCATCGGTGGTGATCAGCGCGTCACGCAGGTAGCGGCCGATGTTGGCGTAGTGGAACTGCACGGCGCGCGCGTTGGAGACGCCCTGCAGGTCCTTTTCGTACATCACCTGGATCTCGTCGCTCACCCGCCCCACGGCCCGTATGCCGAGCACGCTCAGCAAAATCGCCATCAGCAGGATGACCAGGAAGGCAAAGGCCAGCTTGGCCGTCAAGGACGAGCGGTGGTAGTGCTGAAGGAGGCCGTTCATGGGGTGCGCTTTCCTGCGGAAGGGCGCGGACAAGGGGGGCTGCCGCCAGGAGGGCGTTGCCTGGCACGCGCCCAGGCCCGCTGGCGGCGGCTAGGCCATCGGGCTGCCATCGCCCTTGGCCAGCTCCAGGCTGCGCTGCTTGTCGGCCATGTCGTCGTCGCTGTCGGCAAAGGTCTGGGCAATGCGCTGGAACTCGCCCAGGATGCCCAGAAAGGCATCGAGCACGTCGGGGTCGAAGTGCGAGCCGCGCCCCTCGCGCATGATGTCCACGGCCTTCTCGTGCGGCATGCCCTCCTTGTAGACGCGGCGGCTGATCAGCGCGTCGTACACATCGGCCACCGCCATGATGCGCGCCGACATCGGGATGGCCTCGCCCGCCAGGCCCTCGGGGTAGCCGCTGCCGTCCCACTTCTCCTGGTGGCCGTAGGCGATCTCCTTGGCGTACTTGAGGAACTCCACCGGCATGCCCAACTGGTCCTCGGCGTGCTGGATCGCGTCGCGCCCCAGCGTGGTGTGGGTCTTCATGATCTCGAACTCGTGCGGCTCGAAACGCCCGGGCTTGAGCAGAATGCGGTCGGGGATGCCGATCTTGCCGATGTCGTGCAGCGGCGCCGACTTGTACAGCATGCCGATCACATGGTCGTCGAGCTGCGCGCGAAAGCGCGGGTGGTCCCTGAGCGCCGTGGCCAGCGCGCGCACATAGTGCTGGGTGCGGCGGATGTGGTTGCCGGTCTCGTTGTCGCGCGTCTCGGCCAGCGAAGCCATGGCCAGGATGGTGACGTCCTGGATCGCCGCCAGCTCGCGCGTGCGCCGCTGCACCTCGGTATCCAGGAACTGGTTCTGGTCGCGCAGAAAATCGGCCCCCGCCTTGGCCTGCAGCTGCGAGGCCACGCGCGCCAGCAGGGTGGGCGGGTTGATCGGCTTGGTGATGAAATCGGCCGCCCCCATGTCCAGGCCCGCCGTTTCATCGTCCGTGGCCGTCATCGCGGTCAGAAAGATGACGGGGATGTGCCGCGTGCGCGGCGACTCCTTGAGCTGGCGGCAGACCTCGTGGCCCGACATGCCGGGCATCATCACGTCCAGCAGGATCAGGTCGGGCAGCTGCTCGCCGCTGGTGATCTGCAGGGCCCGCTCGCCCGAGCTGGCCAGCTTGAGCCGGTACTTGTCCTTGAGCAGGCCCGACAGCACCCACAGGTTGTCCGGCGAGTCGTCCACGGCCAGGATCAGCGGGCGAAACGGCCCCTCAGCAGCTGCAGCAAGCATCGGCCCTCCACATGGTGCGGGTAGTAGCTACCTCTTCACACCCCACTATCTCCGAGAGCCGGGCATTTGGCAAGAATTTCGCTGCCGCATGCCGCTGCAGGCGGCCACCGTGCCCGCGCTGCCAGGGCTGTCAACGGCACTCCAACAAGAGCGGATAACAAAACTCAGCGAAGCGGTTCTGGCTAGGCGCTGCGTCGCAGGCAGTACGGTTAGTACGACAAGACGCGGCAACGACGTCAGAAGAGTTTTGTCAGCCGCTCTCAAGGCGCCGCAACTTCATCTCTCTGTGCGATGGCTCCACGCTGAAGCGGGAGAATGCGGCAATCCAGTCGAATGCGGCCTGCAGGCCCTGCACCAGCGGCGTCTGGGGCCGCTCGCTCCAGGTGGCCAGCTTCTGCGTCGACAAGACCAGGTGGGCCTTGCGGAAGGGGAAATACTCGCGTGCCGGGATGGTCGGGTCCGCGACATGGACCACATGGCTCTGGCGGCCGGCGATCTGGCCCAGCAGGGCGATGTACTGGTTGAAGGAAACGTACGCCTCGGATGCCAGGTTGTAGATGCCGGGCGCCACGGCGCACTGCGGGTCCAGCAAGCCGACGATGGCGCGCGCCACATCGTCGATGCCCACGAACTGGATGAGCGTTTCTCCATCGCCAGGCACAAAGATCGGCTCGTTCGCCAACTGCCGGGCCCACACGAAGCGCTCGCGGTCCAGGTTGTTGCCGGGGCCGTAGATGTACGGCGGCCGAAGCACGAAAGGGCGCGGGATCGCGGAGGCACCGAGCAACACCGCCTCGGCCGCCGCCTTGTCGCGGCCATAGGTGCCCCAGATCTCGTCGCCGTGGGCCGGCGATGCCTCGGCAAACGGCAGCGGCGCGGTGGACCGCTGGTACACCGCGGCAGAGCTGAGCAGCACATAGGTGGTGGGCAACGCCGGCAGCGCGGCCAGCAGCGCACGGCAATCCTCGGGGCCGTAGCACGAGGCGTCGACCACGGCGTCAAAGGTGTGCCCGCGCAGGCGCGATGCCAGTTGCTGCACATCGCGCCGGTCGCAGGCGATGTGGTGTGCTGCGCCCCATTCAGTGGGGACCAGCCCGCGCGTCACCGCCGTGACGTCGAAGCCCTGCGCGACCAAGCGCTGCCGCAGTGCGCGGCCGACGAACACCGAACCGCCGAGGAGCAGTACCTTGTGCATGGATGGAGATGGATGGTGTGGTGGGCCCGTGGCCAGGATGGTACTGAATGAATGAACGAATGAAATCCAGGCGCGGCGGGCGCAGGCCCCAAGCGGCCTCAGGCGCACAGGCAACGCCGGGCGCCAGCCGCCCACGTGTGGCTCAGAATCCGGCTGCCTCCCTGTTGGCAAGCTATAGTTTGCTGAGTGGGTGCTTGCCGGCTTTGCAGGACATTGGTACCTGCGCGTTGGGTTTGAACAGCGCACTGACCGCAAGGCCAACCTGCAAGCCACTTCCAGGAGGAGCCATTGTCCAGAACATCCCGCAAGGCAAAGGTACTCCCATGTTGAGATCCAAGCATCTTCTGCTGCTGGCCTTTCTGGCGGCACCGTCTTTCGCCGCGCCCTCGGACCCCCTTGCTCCGTGGGTACCCCAGGGCTGGAAGCTCATCACCCAGAGCGCAGGCGACCTGAACGGTGATGGAATGGACGACGTGGTGTTGGTCACCGAAGCCACCAATCCTGCCCATTTCAAGAAGAAGACAGAGGGGTCTCTGGGGCCGGACACCCTCAATTTGAATCCACGCCGTCTCACCATTCTGCTGCGGTCATCCAGTGGGCTGAAAGAAGTCCTGCGCAGGGATGATCTGCTCCCGAGCGAGAGTGCTGAAGGCATGGATTGCCTGGCGGATCCACTGGCGAACGGTGGTGTGTCGATTGCGAGAGGCAATCTGCTCATCGAATTGCAGGATTGGCGAAGCTGCGGCAGCTACGGCGTGGTGAACGAAAAGTTCACTTTCCGCGCCCAGGGCACCCGGTTTCAACTGGTTGGGTATGACCGCTCCGAGTCCTCCCGCAGCACGGGCGAAAGATCCGAGTACAGCACCAATTACTTGACGGGCAAAAGGAAGACAACGACGGGACTGAATGACTTCAGGAACGTCAATGCCAAGGTTTCGTGGACGGCGCTCGCGTCCAGGAGGGCGTTCTTCTTGAACGACATCTCCCTGTCTTGCGACGCAGCCGATCCAGCGCAAAAGGACAATTGGTGCCAGTAGCCAGCCATGCGCTGTCTGCCCAAGCCATCGATCGGTCCACACGAACGCTGCGCGATGAAGCCGCGCAGCGCCGGGCGCCAGCCGCCCACGTCGTCGGGCCCCTGCATGGCGCGTGCGGCGGCAACAGGTTGAAGGTCTGTTTTGGAGAAAGCGGTGCGGCTGCTTTGGCCGCTGAGCCGACAGTGCACCCCTCCCGCCATCGTTCATCGATTCGAAACGCTGTGATCGGCGCCCCCAAAGCCCTGTTGACGAGCCCGGTCCCTGCCTGCTGGGCCGCTATAGTGTGCCGGGTCTGCGCCTGGCGGGGGTTGGCGGGTTTGGCGAAACTTTCATGCCCGGATGCCTCACCTGGCACCCGCTCGCAACCCCAGGCTGCACGCCACTTCCAGGAGAAATCAGTGCCTCGAATATCCCGCGCGGTCCAGTCCATCCCGCAGGGTGGTGGTCCAAATTGCATTGGGCCTCAATGTTGAACCGCCGCATCGCCGCCATCGCCCTTGGGGTCGCCGCAGTCGCTGTCATGGGGGCCTGCCTGGCCCCTGTGTTGCTGCCCCCTCCAGTTGTGCAGTGCACCCGCCTCAGCACACCGGTGCAGTTCATCCAAATCGACAGCCGACAGGTCCGGTCAGGTCGCAGCACGCGGCAGTTTCCCATGGTCGAATACAGCTACGTGGTCGCGGGCACGAGGTACACCAGCACCCGCTTGTTCTGCACAGCCAAAGACGACGTCGTGGTGGATTGGTCCAGGGTGGACCGCTTTTTTCACGACGCCAGGAATGGGGCTGAAGTCGTGGCCTGGTTTATGCCCTCTTCGCCCGAGTCAGCCTGCATCTCTATCCATTCGGAGTTCGGCTACTCTCTCGTGTCAGACACTTCTTCTCAGTGCCGGGGAGTGTGAGGCAATGGGTGGCCACCCAGGCCGCACGCCGTGCGCGGCCAGGTGCGGCTAGGTTGCGGACTTGCCGATGGCGGCATACAGCATCTGCGGCGTGCAGGGCTTGGGCAGCACGTCAAAGCCCAGTTGCGCGATGCGGGCCAATTGCTCGGCATACCCGGTCATCAGCAGCACGCGCTGCGCAGGCCATGTCTCGCGGATGTGCCTTGCCAGGCCCTCCCCGTTGAGCTCGCCGGGCATCATGACGTCGGACAGCACCAGGTCTGGCCGCTGGCCCTCCTGCAGCAGGTAGATGGCCTTGTCGGCGCGGTCCACCCGGGTGACGGTGCACCCCAGCGACTGCAGCAGGGGGACCAGGGACTCGGCCACCTCGTCGTTGTCTTCCACCACCAGCAGGCGCATGCCCAGGGGCTTGAACGAGTTATCGACGGCGGGCTCCTCCGTGGCTGCCCTGGGGACCGTGCAGGGCAGGTACAGGCTGACCTTGGTGCCCTTGCCCACTTCGCTGGCGATGTCGGCGTAGCCCCCCACCCCCTGGCAGAAGCCATACACCTGGCTCAGGCCCAGGCCCGTGCCTTCGCCCACCGGCTTGGTGGTGAAGAACGGTTCAAAGACCTTGTCCAGGTCGTCCGGCGCAATGCCGCTGCCGGTGTCGGACACCTCGATGATGACCATGCCGGCTTGCGCACCTTGCGACCCTGCCGGCCGCGGCCCGGCATTGCGCACCTGGATCGACAGCGTGCCCCCCGTGGGCATGGCGTCGCGCGCATTGATGCTCAGGTTGAGCAGTGCCAGTTCCAGCTCGCTCATGTCCAGGAACACAGGCGCGGTTGCGGGGTCCACCTGCACGTCCAGGCGCACCCGGCTGCCCAGCACCGGAACGATGAGGTCCTGGATGGCCGGGAGCTTGTGCTGCAGCTGCACGTACTCGGCGACCAGGGGCTGCCTGCGCGAGAAGGCCAGCAGCTGGCGGGTGAGATTGGTCGCCGACTTGACGGCCCGGGCGATGGAGTCGATCTGCCGCAGGCCCGAGTCCGGTACCGTGCGCTTGAGCAGGTGCAGGTTGTTGCTGATCACCATCAGGGCGTTGTTGAAGTCGTGCGCCACGCCCCCGGTCAACCGGCCCAGCGCCTCCAGCTTCTGCGCCTGGCGCAGCGCCTCTTCGGCGCGCTGGCGGCTTTCGGTTTCGCGCTCCAGCTCCTGCAGCGTGTTGTGCGCAGCGAGGGCGCTTTGCAGCGCCGCCCTCGCCGTGACGACCAGGGCAGCCACCGGCAACGCCCCCATGGCGAACAACAGCGCGAGTTGCTGGAACAGCTCGCGCAGCGGCACATTCAGCCGCATGGCCGTGGCCACGTACAAAGGGTATGCGCCTACCTTGCGAAAGGCAATGATCCGTTCCTTGCGGTCTACGGTCGAGATGCCCTGCAGGCGACCCAACTCCTCGCCGGCACGCAGCCGCTGCATCACCGGCGAATCGGACTGCAGCGTGCCGGGAGTCGTGGCACTGTGAGGCCAGCGGGTATAGACGGCGCCGTCATCCCGGAAAAGGGTGACCGCCAAGTTGGGCTCGTCCGCCACCAGGTCCGCATAGAAATCGAAAAAATAGGACGTGAGCAGCGCCACGTTGATGACCCCGCCAAACTTGCCGGCGTCGTCCTCGAAGGGGATGCTGACATTCAGCACCCGCTCGTTGGAAGTGCGGGTCACCAGCGGCTTGGACAGATGGGGCCCCTTGTGGCCCTGCAGATGCTGCTGAAAATACTCGCCATCGGACAGATCGATCCGCGGGAACGGGAACAGGCGGCTGCTGGCAATCGGCCGGCCCTGCGCATCCAGCACCAGGATGGACTGGATCTGGGGCTGGTCCACGCTGCGCTTGCGCAACTCTTCGTGCAGGAAGGCCTCGATGCTGCGCAACGCCTGCGGATTCTTGCCATTGACGAGGGAGAAGGCCTTTTCGGCGACCGCCTCGGACGTAGCCATCACCTTGGAGGCATGCTCATGCGCAACACGAAGGGACCGGGACACCCGTGCATCGGTCTCGTCGGTGGCACGCAGAAACCCCACGACCCCGAAAATGGCGTAGATCACCAAGGGCACTGCGACGCTCAGGAACGCCATCCGCCGCAGCCAGCGCACCGACTCCGCTGCCTCTTTCGAGCCCTTGTCGCTGGCTCTTTTTTTTGTCCACATAGGTTGTTCCTGGCGAGCGGGGTCAATGAAACTCACTGCCGGTGATGGACGCACCCGGTTCAGCGCAACGACATGGGACAAGGCGCACCGCACCGCGCCCCAGCGAGAAATGCCCGGCTGCCGCCAATGAGGGCGGGTCGCACAGACCACCCCGGGGCATCCCACTGGGAGCCTGCTGCACGTCAGGATCGTGCAGTCTGCGCCGTTCCAGACATCCGCCACAGCACAGACCGCGGCGCGCTCTGCGCGCCGCGCCCGTTTTGCGAAGCCGCTTCGCGCTGGGCTGATACCAATCAGTATGAATGGTAACTGCAAAGTCACATGCGCGCTTCAGGGGGCTGGTTCGCCGTGCTCGCGGCATGCCTTCACGATAGCAGTTATCGGCCAGAACCGGACATTCCGTGCCCCACATTCCACTTCAAAGGGACGAGTTTGCATTCCGATCCACGCTTTCCTGCGTATTTCGGCTCTTCTGGACAGCCAGCCCGGCACCGAGAGCAGAGAGCGACAGATGGCAGTTGCGCCATCGCTGTACACAGTTGGGGCGGGGGCTGGAGTTGATGCAGTCAGCGGGCCAAGTGCTGACAAAAATCGCAGCTTTGGGAGGCCTTCCGAGGTCTGTCCGCAGTTGCAAGGAGCATGCTTCGAGATTGTTTGGTGGGATTCCCCGGCCACGCTGCTGTCAGGCGTGCCCCAAGAGCAGGCCGGCAGATTGCTGCGTACCTGATCCGACGCTAAGCCGCTTTCTTCAACCTGGCCCGATGTCGGCTCGTTCTAAGTCCGCCGCCAGAAGCGGACCTGGGGAGGTCTGGCAATGCACTGCCAATGGGCGCCCGCCCTGCCTGCTTGCGCAGCCGCTGCAGCCGTCTCAGCCGCCCCAAACCAACAGGCCGCAGCCAGCAAGAGTGCCAGGCCAATGCCTGCATCGCGCTGCGCTGCACCGGGCGGGCCATCGTAGTGGGCCTTGATCGTGTGGTCGCCAGCCGCCAGCCGAATCTGCATGCAGCCATCGGGCAGCAACTGTTCTTCGAGCGCCGTGGCGGCCAGGGCCACGCCATTCACCTGCACGGACCAGCCTGGCAGGTAGATTTGCTGGATCACCACCACGCCGGGATTCGTGCCTGCGAAGCGGTAGTGGAGCGCGTGCGGCGAATGCCCGGGCTGGGGGTGCCCCTGCCAACCCGCAACTGGCGCCTGCCACATGGACGCCAAAAGCTCGAAAGAGGAATTGCCAGGAAGGTGTGCAGTGATTGATTTCGATTTTTCCTCAAAGCAACTCCCAGCTTTGCGAAACCCTCTGGCAGTCTTGCTCTACAAGCCTATCGGAACCCTTCAAAGGTGCGCACCACTGCCCATTTCGCATTCCCGGATTTCTTGTGGCCAGCGATATGCAGCTGGCGCTGTGCTTTGCATCGCCGGACAAAAAATTGACATGGAACAGCGCAAAGCCCCGTGGGCTGCTACCGAACAATGGACTCGGCCACCAATTTGGCGAGGTTGTCGATCAAGATCAAATGATTTCCGATGTTGGATTTTTCCAAGACCACTGGGTTATTCAAAACCCAGGTTTCCTTGCCATCGCTCACGCGGACGAGCGAGCCACTTTGGAGTGTCACGAAGTCAGATCGAAACGTCATGGGCGCAGCGTTTCTGAATTCACCGAGGTCCAGGATGAGCACGTAATCGGCCGCAGCGCTCTTGCCCGCTTCCAGGGCGTCTGATTTGACGATGCTCGCAGAGTGATTGAGTTTTGCGTCCGCTTCGAAGGGTGTCGCCTTGAATGTAGACAGGGTGCTGAGTTCGCGCTGCACCGCCGCTTGAAGATTCTTGCCGCTTCCTGCTCCTTGCGCATGGGCTCTTCCTCCTTGCACAACGTCGCGTGAAGGCATGATCAAGATTTTGGACCCGTTGGCGATGGGCTCAGACTTGGTCGTCGACATCGATGAACAGCCAGACAGGACGACCAGGCAGCCAATAACTGCCAGTGCGCGGGCGAGAAAGGAAGAATTTTTTTTCATGAGGATTGAAGTTGGTGCTGTGGGTTATGGCTTGGGGTTTGGAGCGAAGAATGAATGCGCATCGTCGAGCCGACCTCCACCTCTTGCGGCAGGGTTGGTTCATCAATGTGCGTGGTCTGGCCTGGTCCATCGGGGCGGATGTGGGTCGCCACTGGCTGTCATCCTAGCAGGGGCCGTACCGGGCCCGAAGGTGATGTTGAGCGCAACCCGCCAATCCGGGCGTTTGTTCTGCTTGCGGCGCAAACTGGAGCGCCGACCCCCCTGCCTTTGCACATGCGCAGGCTATAGTTTGCGCAGCTGAAGCTTGCGGGGTTTGCGGGAATCTTTGTACCTTGGCGCTCGCACCACCCTGCACTTGCAAGCCCAGGCTCCAAGCCGATTTCAGGAGGAAACAATGCCCAGGATATTCCGCACGGTCCCGTTGGTCCCGCACATCCTGCGGGATGCATCGCACCATGCCCCATGAGTGCTGATCAGTTGCAGGCGCTTGAAGACAGGGCCTACGCCTGTTGGGAACTGGGTGAACTCCTGGAGGCGGCCGAACTGTTCTTTGCAGCCGAGCGCATCGAGAGCGAACTGGCCCGCGCAAGAGGTCCATTCGCCAAGGCAAACCAAAGCATCCTGCACAGGGCTCGCGCAGCGTACTGCCTCTGGGATGCTGGAGAGTTCGAGCGTGCACGCCCCATCCTGTACGAGGTCGCTCTCTTCGATTGGAAGCAAGGGCGGCTGTGGAACGACCGCCATGATTCTGAAAAGGCGTACTCAAGGCTCATCCTGGAGGCGGCAGCCAGTGGAAACGAGGATGGTTTCAGCGATCTGTGGGTTGCCGCCTCTGCCCGCGGTCGAGCGCTTGACTATCCTTTCCCGACCATCGTTCCTCAGCAGAAGAAGCTTCTGGCAGCGGCATTGGCCATGAAGAGGAAGGACGTGTGCCGCGACATTCTGGCGAATCTGAATGCAAAACTGCTGGCGAAGCACCACGACCTTCAGTTGTTGAAGGCCCAGGCAGAAGCCTTGTGCAGCGAGGCATGACAGGCAGACACGCCAGCCAACGCCGACGCCCCAAGGCGTCCTCCCCCTGGTCGCGGGTTGCACGCATGTCGAGGGTCCGCTTTCAGCGAAGCGCCAGCGACAGCAGAGGCTGGGTAGCCACCATCGACAGCCCGGCCGCCAAGATCCAGACCCACATGCGCGTTGTCGTCTCTTGATTCTGCCGCTTTTTTTCGACGGGGGTCAATGGGTGGCCGGCAATGCACTTCCAATGGGCGCCCGCCCAGCCTGCTTGCGCAGCCGCTGCAGCCGTCGCAGCCGCCCCCACCAATAGGCCGCAGCCAGCACGAGTGCCAGGCCAATGCCTGCATCGCGCTGCGCTGCACCGGGCGGACCATCGTAGTATGCCCTGATCGTGTGGTCGCCAGCCGCCAGCCGAATCTGCATGCGGCCATCGGGCAGCAACTGTTCTTCGAGGGCCGTGGCGGCCAGGGCCACGCCATTCACCTGCACGGACCAGCCTGGCAGGTAGATTTGCTGGATCACCACCACACCGGGGCCCGTGCCTGCGAAGCGGTAGTGGAGCGCGTGCGGCGAATGCCCGGGCTGTGGCTGCCCCCGCCAGCCCGCGGTGTCGCTGGTCATCCAAGGCAGCGTGGACCGGTCTGAAAACAGGTCCGATCCAAAACGCCCAGCCAAGGCCGCGCGGTGCCGCGCCAGGGGTGCTTCGCAGGCGGGGCTGACGGGCGTGTACCGTGCCGTGGCGGGCGGGTGGGTGGCGAATCGGGCCGGCAGCCATTCCCCCAGGTCCAGGGTCGCCAGGGCCGTGTCGGGCTGGGCCAGGCCGGGGTAGGCCTTGATGCACGCGAGCTGCGCACCGGCCACGGGCTCGCCCAGCACCTGCAGTGCGCGAAAGTCGTGGTACTTCCAGGCCGACCAGGCCAGCGCCAGCAGCCCGAGCGTGGCGCCCAGCCACTGCAGGGCCGGGTGGCGATGGCGGCCATGCCAGTAGCCCAGCGCACAAACGATTTGCAGCGCGGGCGCAAACACCGCCAGCCGCCAGGGGAACTGCATCAATGAAAAAGGGTACAGGTGCCAGAACCAGCGGCCGGTGGGCAGCATGGCCAGAAACAGCACCAGGTAGACCAGGCCTGCGGCGCGGATCAAAGGGTGCGCGCGGCCTTGCCAGGCGCCCAGCAATGCCAGGGCCACAAAGGGTGCGGCCAGAAAGGCCTGAGGGTCCCACAGCACGCGCGACAGCGAGGCGACGTGGCGCCAGGCCGCAAAGTCGAAGCCCGCAGCGATCTGGGCATTGACCAGGGGCTTGAGCTGCGCCACCGTGAGCCAATAGGGCGAGGCCAGTGCCAGTGCCAGCAACAGGGCACCTGCCAGCTCCAAGGCGCTGCGCAGCCTGTCCGCGGGCGGTGCGGGGTGCCCGCTGCCGGCCAGCGCCAGCAGGACCAGCAGTGCGACGACCAGGGGCAAGAACAGCACCGCAATCGGGTGGCTGTAAAAGCTGGCCGCCAGGGCCAGGGTGAGGCCGCTCCAATACAGCGCCCGTGCCCCCATGCCCCTGGTGGTGGGGCGCTGCGCGGGCGCCAGCAGGCACCAGCTCCAGTGCAGCACCCACGGCAACAGCTGAATGACCATCCATTCACTCAAATCACCGCGCACATACAGGTTGAAGTGCACATAGGGCGCGGCCTGGAACAGCACCACCAGGGCCAGCGCGGGCAGGCGGCCCACAAAGGTCCGCGCCAGCCGGTAGGCACCCAGCCCGCCGATGAGGCACAGCGTGCCCAGCGTCAGCAACTGGCGCCAGAGCAAGTCGTCCGTCAGCACGGACAGCCAGCTGTTGAGGAAGAAATAGCCGGGTTGGTAAAAGACGAACTCGGGATAGCCGTAGCCGGCATTGAACTCGGGCAGCCAGCGCGGGTACCCAACGCCCGCCGCCATCGCCTCCTGAAAGTGGCTCGCCAGCACGGCGTAGCGGAAGTGGTCGTGGGCGTCGGGCAGCACCGGGTTCAACAGGTTGGACCACAGCGGCAGCAGGCACAGCAGGGGCAGTGCCGCCCACACGCCCAGCATCCCCCAGGTCCAAGGCCTTGCAGGGGTGGCGCCCAGCGCCTGGAGGCGGCGCATGCCGGCCGTCCCGCGCGGCGTTGCGTGGTGAGACTTCATCGGCACCGCCCCACGCGTGGGGCGGCCGATGGCAGGGTGGGGCCGACGGGGCAGCCGATCGGGCCCTTCGTGGTCAGGTGCATGGTGTCCCTTGCGGCGGTGAGGGGCCTCGCGCTCTCCATGCATTGCATCCAGGCATGGAGGGGGCGCGTGGTCCGTTGAACGGCCCGGTTGACGGCCAGGTGGTCCTGCCCAACGGCGTTGGGCAGGTCTTTGTTGGTTCTGGCGCGCCAGGCTGCCAACAGGGTGCGCCGGTGACTGGACGGCCAGCCAGCGCACGCCGGGCCGGCCCCCGGCCGGCCCGTCTGTCACAGGTGCCTCAGTTGGGCGCCTTCACAAAGCAAGCCTTCGCCTGGATGGCCTCGTCCGTGTCCTGCGCCACGCTGGCGATGGTCGGGTAGTCCTTGACCGGGGCGGGCTGGGTAGAGGTCTTGCGCGGCAGCAGGCACAGGTAGGGGCCTTTGCGGGCCCACACCACGGCGCGGTTGCCCGTGCTGTTGGTCTGCGTGCCCCAGAAGGCGGTGACCAAGCCGTTGGTCTCCTGGCGGTTGAACACGGCGCTTTCCGCCGGCCGGCCGGCCAGCGCGTCGCTGGCGGGGCCAGGGCAGAACGAGAAATACCGGGTCACCGAGCCCTGGGTCACGATGGCACGCAAATCTCCTTCACGCACGATGTTCAGATACTCGCGCGTGGTGAGATCGAAGCCCTGGAAGCAAGACTCGGCAGCCCAGCCGCCCTCGGGCGCAGCCTGGGGCAGGCCGGTGCAGGTGACCTGCACCGAGCGCACGTCGCTGCTGCTGCCCACCGTGCCGCTGGCGTTGGCCACGCTGCAGGTCTGGCCGGCCGGCTGCGTCAGCACCTGCACCGCGTAGGTGGCGCCGCTGGCCACCGGCGTGCTGAAGAAAAAGCGCCCATCGGCCTTCACGGTCAGGTTGTCGCCCTGGTTGTTCTGCAGCACCATCGGGCTGCGCGGCACCAGGCCCGTGACCACGCCGCTCAGGTTGCGGGTGCCGGCGGGCAGGTTCTCGCAGCGCACGGAGACGTCGGTCATGTTGGCCTCGCCCACCACCTGCGTTGGCTGCGCCACGCTGCAGCGCTGGCCCTCGGGGTGCGAGGCCACGGTGACGGCTGCAATGGTGAACCGCGCGAAGCGGCGCCCCATCACGAAGCTGCCGTTGGCGCCAACGGTCAGGTCGTCTGCGCCCTGCACCTGCAGCACCAGGCTGCGCCCCTCGCCCAGGCCCGCCACGGTACCCCCCACGGTGTAGCCCGTGCCAGGCGGCGGGGTCACCGGCGGCGCATCGTCACCCCCGCCACCGCAGGCCACCAACAGCGACAGCGGCAGTGCCGCCAGCGCCAGGCGGGCCACCGGTGCGCGGCCAGTGCGATGGTGGTGCTGTTGCTGTTGCTGTTGCCGCAGGCGCGTGGCGCGCGCAGGGCTGGACAGTGGGGTGGTGGTGGTGGTCGTGGTGGACACTGGCATGCTCGAAACCCTCTCGCTCAAAAGATAAAAAAGACAGCCCCCGTGCAGCGCGCGCAGCAGTCAGTCAAGCAGTCAAACAGTGCGGCGGTGCGCTGGGGTGAGGTCCGCACGCAAGGGTGGGACTGCACCGATTCTTTGCCGAACAATGGCCATTTGTCGGTGTCGGGTGTCACAAAGAGGGTGCGCCCACCCATTTGGGTGAGGCGGGGTGGTGGGCGTGGGGGCCGTGGTGTGTGTGTCCGATCACCATCGCGACGACCAGGCATGGCGCACTGGTACGGATTCGCCTTCAACCGTTGAGTGTCGTGGGGTCGCCTCGCCGTGCTACCGCACTGTCAGCGGCTTCCCGCCTGGTGATGTGGTCGAACGCGGATTCGACCCAACCCTCAGCGCAGGCCCACACCTCCCTGGCCTCACACCATCGGGTGCCAGAACTCGTTGAACACGATGGCGCAGGTGCCATTGGCCAAGTGCGCCAGGTGTGCGAGCGCCATGGGCACGCTGCCCGGCTGCACGGGCTCCCCGCTGTCCGTGAGCCCCAGCTCGGCCAGCACCTCGTCACCGGCCTTGGCGGCCACGCTGATCCAAGAAGCCCTGTAACCCATTGCCCCCTCCTGGCGGTACTGCTGCTGTTGCTGTTGCTGTTGCGGCTGCTGGAAAGGCGGGATTAGAGCATGCGTGCGGGGCGGGCAGGCCACGGGCCCCAGGCCCTTGGGCCTTGGGCGATGCACGCAACCGCTCAAGGCATACTGCTTGGAGACTACCCACTCCCACCAGCGGAGATCCGCTATGCATCTGACGGTTTCCCTGGTCGATGGCGCCTGCTACGCCGCCACGGCGAAGTCTCTGCCTGTTCTCTACCACGTCATTTTCGACAGGGCTGCCACGATGTGCGGGCCCATTCATGTGGCAGCCTGCCTGCTCTCTGCCGAAGGGGGTGACGACGCAGTCGCGGGCTATGTCCGGAATGTGACGAGCCTGCCGGGTCGTGAGCGCCGCATCCATGAGAAAACGGAGCTTGTGCTTGCCGTCGACGCTTTGGAACATGAAGAGGAGGACGCGTGTGTTCTCCAGCCGGGGAGGCACGAGATATCGGCCAAGGTCCGCTTCCAGCTCAAGGAAATGGATGGGGCCATTCGCTGGCAAGAATTGCGGGCATCCCAGCATGTGACCTTGCTGTAGCCCGTGGCACATCACGGGCAGCATGCGCGAGCGCTGGTCTCGCCGTTGATGCCTGCGCGGCCAGTGCGCGGCCCATGCGCGCTGTTCGCGCTGTTTTTCCCAGTGCCGGCTCAATGCCCCCCAAACACATCCACCGGCGGCGGGCACACATGCTGGCGCAGCTGGCCGTCGGCCACTTCGAGCGCCTCGGGGTAGCTGGCCCAGGGCCCCTGCACGGTGAGCACCGGGGTGCCGTCTTCGTCGAAGATGAAGATGCTGTGCGGCACCGGGGCATGCTTGCGCAGCGTGACGGGCCGCACCATGTAGACGGCACCATGCAGTTCGATGTTGGGGGGCCAGGAGGTGGTGTGCATGCGGGTGCCTGTGACAAGTGTTTTCAGCTGCGCCCATGCTATGCGCGCCAGCGCCCTTTTGGACGATGGGCCCCCCAGGTGAGCGTGATGTCCTACACGGTTGCGGCGGCAATCTTGGGGGTGGGCGGGCTGCGGGGGCGGCCCCGGCGGGGGGAATCGGCGCTTCTCCAGGGGCCTGTGTTCATTTTTGGCGGATGTTCATGAAACATGAACACGCAGAAAAAATGAACATCGGGGTGGTGAGCGCACCAATGAAGGCAACGCAAAACCAAGTCCCTCGTGCGACGCGCACCCAGGGCACGCTCCATCGCGAAGACTTGGTTTTGCGTTGCCTTAACGCCGCGAGCGGTACCGTCCCTGTGCGGCCGCGGCGCCCCGGTGGCGGGTCTGCACCGGGCCGGCGCGCCGTCGTCAATCCACCGCGCGCACCCCCTGCACCAGGCTGCCCAGCTTGAGGTACAGCAGCCCGTCTGCACCCATCCACCAGTTGGCGCTGGGCGCAGGCACCTGCGCCGCCGCGCCCTCGGGCAGCAGCCACTGCGGCACCAGGCGCCAGCTTTGGCCGGCCAGGGTCACGGTGAAGGCGCCGTCATTGGCCTGGGGCTGCACGGCCAGCGTGGCGCCGGGCAGCGCGGCCTGAAAGACCGCCTGGGCCTGGGTGGCATTGAGCAGTGCGGGCAGCAGCAATTGCCTTGTGCCATTGCCGGTCTGCAGGTAGATGTGGCCTTGCTCGTCCACACCGATCTGCGGTGTGCCCGTTGCGCTGCCCGCACCGGTCCAACCGGGCTTGAGCACATAGGTGCGGCCCCCTGTGCGCAGCTGGACCACGCCCTCGGCACCCAGCCGGATCTGCGCGCCGGGCAGGACGGCCGTCACCGCATTGGCCAGGCCTGCGAGGTCGGCCACGGCCGGCGCAAACTGCACCACCACGCCGCCGCGCACCCAGCGCAGCAGGCCCAGGGGCGTGAAGCTCAGGCCATCGGGCAAGGTGGCGTCGATGGTGATGGGCAGCGTGGGCAGCAGCTGGAACAGCTGGCCACCATCGCGCATCAGGAGCACGCCCGATGCGGTCGCTTCCAGCCCCTGGGCCAGGTTCACGCCCGACAGGCGCGCCAGCGGGCCGGCGAGGCGCGCGAACACCTTGCTGTCCACCGTGATCGCGGCCGGCAGGTTGGCAAACACCATGGGGTCACCGGGCTGGCTGGTATTGCCCGCGAGCGAGCCCAGCGTGATGGACACCACGGCGCCTTGCTCGTTGACCTGCAAGCGCTCGCCCGCCTGCAGCCCCATGCGGCCCAGCTGGGGCAGGCTGCCCTGGGGTGGCAGCAAAGCGCCGGTGAGCACGGCCACCGTGAACGGCTGCACCTCGATGGTGGTGCCGGCCTGGCCGGCGCTCAGCAACACCGTGCCCGCCAGCGCCATGGGCTGGCCCGCCGCCGTGCTGGTCATGGATGCAAAGCCCTGCTGCACCACCAGCACGCTCTGGCCATTGACCTGGGCCACGCGCAGTTGCGTGCCGGGGCTGGCCTGCACCTCAAGGGGCTGGTTGTTGATGGTGAACTGCAGGCGCACAGGGGTGCCGCCAGTGCTGGCAGGGAGCACGATGATGGCGTTCTCGGCACCGGCGCCAACCACGATGGGCAGCGTTGGGTCGGTGATGGTCGTGGTGCCGGCCGAGTTGACTGGCAGCATGCTTGGCGCCGAGGGGCCGGTGTCGGGCGCCGCCATGGTCACCGGGGCGCTGGGGGCCGAGGCCGTACCGGGCCCCACGCTGTTGCTGGCCACCACGGTGAAGGTGTAGGCCGTGCCATAGGCCAGGCCCGCCACGGTGCAGGTGGTGGCCGTGGCCGGTGCGGGTGTGCAGGTCTTGGTGCTGTCCTGCACAGCCGCCACGGTGTAGCTGGTGACGGCGGTGCCGCCGTTGTCTGTCGGCGCGGTCCATGAAACCGTGGCCCGCGCGTTGCCGGCCACGGCGGTCACCGCCGTGGGGGCACCAGGGGTGCCCAGGGGCGTGACCTGGGTGCTGGGTGCCGAGGCTGCTCCGGGGCCTGCGCTGTTGCTGGCCACCACGGTGAAGGTATAGCCCGTGCCATTGGCCAGGCCCGCCACGGTGCAGGTGGTGGCTGTGGCCGGTGCGGGTGTGCAGGTCTTGGTGTTGTCCTGCACGGCCGTCACGGTGTAGCTTGCGATGGCGGCGCCGCCGTTGCTGGAGGGTGCTGTCCAGCCCACCGTGGCCTGGGCATTGCCGGCCACGGCCGATACCGCCGTGGGAGCCCCGGGGATGGTGTGCGGGGTGGCCACGGTACTGGGCGCCGAGGCCGCGCCGGCCCCCACGCTGTTGCTGGCCACCACGGTGAAGGTGTAGCCCGTGCCATTGACGAGGCCCGACACGGTGCAGGTGGTGGCCGTGGCCGGGGTGGGCGTGCAGGTCTTGGTGCTGTCTTCCACGGTGGTCACCGTGTAGCCGCTGATGGGGCGGCCGCCATTGGCAGGGGCGGTCCACGAGACCGTGGCCTGGGCGTTGCCTGCCACAGCGCTGGCGGCCGTGGGGGCATAGGGCGGCAAGGCGATCAACTTGCGGGCAGGGCCAGACACATAAATTGCAAAGTACAGATCGCCCGCAGCATCCAGTGCCAATCCAGTGGTCACGTCACCCAGCCCTACGGTGGAGCTGATCGCGCCAGTCGCCGCATCCACCTGGCGTATGCGGAGATTGCTGCTATCCGTGATGTGCAGGTTGCCCGCCGTATCCACGGCAACGTGGTAGGGATGGCTCAATTGCGCCGCTGTGGCCGGGCCGCCGTCGCCGCCAAAGCCCCTGACCCCATTGCCCGCCACCGTGCTGATGATGCCTGCGCTGTCCACCTTGCGGACGCGGTTGTTGTTGAATTCCGCGATAAACAGGTTCCCCGCTGCATCCATGGTAACCCCGGTAAGGTTGCCCAACGCCACCGCCGTGGCTTGAACACCATCGGTGTTGGCGGGGGCGGCCCCCCCGCCTGCCACGGTGCTGATCACGCCAGCGCCGTCCACCTTGCGGATGCGGCGGCCGTTGTACTCCGCAATGTAGAGATTGCCCGCAGCGTCCACAAAAACGCCTTGGGGCATACTCAATTGAGCCGCCGTGGCCTGGCCGCCATCGCCGCCAACGCCTGCCGTCCCCGCCACGGTATGGATGTCGCCCGTGGCGGCATCCACCTTGCGGATGCGGTGGTTGCCACTGTCCGCGATGTACAGGTTGCCTGCTGCATCCAAGGCAATGCCATACGGGGCGGACAACTGCGCCGCCGTGGCCGGACCACCGTCGCCGCTGAACCCGCTGCTGCCCTGCAGCCAGCCCGCCACGGCGCTGGTATTGCCCGTGATGGCATCCACTTTGCGGACGCGGTGGCCAATGACTTCCGCGACATACAGGTTGCCCGCCGCATCCACGGCCACGCCTGCAGGATAGAAAAATCCTGATCCCTTGAAGGCGATGTCTTGCGCCAGGGCCGGCCCGGCCAGCAGCAGGGCGAGCAGGCTGCACCAGAGCCAGCGCAGCAACCGCCTGGGCGAGCAGGGCGCCAGGATTGGCATTGGGGCCGGCGAGCGGGGGGCAGCAAGGGGGTGGTAGGGGTACATGGCCATCGGTCAGTCGTTCTGTGCGAGGCAATGTATCCACTTGTTTTGGGTTTGTATGTCCCTAGAACTTGCGACAAGAATGCAGCCGGCACGCGCCGCCGGGGCAGCCTTTGCGCACCCTGCACGGGTGCGGCGCATGCGAAGCATCCACCCCTCCCGATTGCGCCCCAACGCGGCTGTAGAAAGACGTTGAACAGGCTCCAAGGGCAGGCCTGCGCGATCAGGCGGCAGGGCGGTCTGGCCGCGCCATGCTGTGCCGTGTGCCCTACACCACCGACCAGTCCCCATCCCCCAGCACCGCCACCCCGTTCAGCCGCACCAGGCTGTCCTGCCCGCCCAGTGCGGCCGTGGCGTCGTTCACCAGCAGGTAGGTGTCGCCAGCGTAGCCAAAGGCCATGGCCTTGTTCGCGCCGGCCGTGCTGGCGGCCAGGGTGGCGGCGTCGAGCAGGGTGGCGGATGCGGCGATGCTGGCCAGCTGCGCGGTGCTGGGCGTGGCCTTGGTGGTGGGGGTGGCGGCGGTCAGGCGCAGCTGGTCGGTGCCGCCCACGAAGTCGGTCACCTCGATGGCCGAGCGGCGCAGCGCGGCCGCGCTTTCGAGCCCCAGGGCCAGCGCCGCCGGGCCGGCCAGGCCGGTGAGGGCGAGCACGTCGGCCCCCGCGCCCAGGGTGATGCTGTGCGCGGCGCGCGCGCCGAGGGTGACGGTGTCGGCCCCCGCGCCCGCGTCGATGGCGGCGCGCCCGCCGGAGGCGTCGTTCACGCTGATGCGGTCGCCCGCCTGGCCGCCCAGGATGCCGATGGGCGTGGCGCCCGTGGTGGCGAAGCTAAGGTCCAGGGCCGCCTGCATGAAGCTGGCGTTGATGACCTGAACATGGGCGCCTGTGATGGTGGTGGTGAGGGCCTGGTTGCCCGAGAGCGTGATCTCCTCGGCCGCGGCTGCGGTGATCCTGGCCGTGTTGACCGTGGTGGCGGCCACATTGCCGGCCACGCTGCTGATGCCCACGGCGACCCTATCGGGCACGATGAGCTCGTCCGCCCCCGTCGCATCGGCCAGCGAAAGATTCACCGGCGCATTCCTGTCCGCAGGGGCCTTGAAGTGCACCGTGAGCGCCGTGCCGGCCAGCGAGTTCTGGATGCTTACCCGCGCGTCGCTGGGCACCCCGGTGAACGTGGCGCTGCCGCCCGGGGCCGCGTCGAGCGTCAGCACCCTGATTTCAGACGACTTGTCCGCGCCAAAGTGCGCCCCCGTGCCCGCGGTGATGAACACCGTCGCGATGCCGCGCAAGGTGGGCACCACCGTGTCGCCGGCCCCCAGTGTGGCCTTGAGCACATCGCCCCTGATGCCGCTGCCGCCGCTGTCAATGGTGTCTGCCGAAGTCAGCCGGCCGGGCTCCATGGCCAGAAAGACGTCCTCGTACATCGTGCCCTTCAGCGTGTCGGCATCGCTGGTCAGCTCGAACGTGGCGCCCGTGCCCACCGGGTAGGCGCCTCCTATCGCAAAGAGGCTGTTGCCAGGGTTGGTGGAGAAGGCGTGCGCCGCCGCGACCTTGTCGTTCCAGCGCACCGCCGCGGCCGCGTAGATGGCCAGGTCGCCCGTGGCGCCCTCCAGGCCCGACAGCAGCTGCCCCAGCTGCAGCGCAACGGTGCCCACATTGCCCTTGCCCACCGCGGCCAGGTAGTCCGCCAGCGCCGCCTGCAGGCCGGGGTTGGGCAGCAGGCCCATCCTCTCCAGCAGCAGGGTCGACACAAACGCTTCGGACCAGGGACCATCGCCATAGTTACTGCCAAGCTGCTGCGCCACCACCTCGGCCCCCTTGGCCTCGGCCTCGGCCACCCAGTAGCCATACGAATTCGGCCCGTACCACAGCGGCCGCTCGAAGAACAAGCGGCTCAGCATGCTGACGGTGGCGTGCGCACCGGTGATGTTCAAAGGCATCTTCAACCTCCCAGGGTGTTTTTTTGGTGTGGGGAGGCTATCGCACCCACCCGGCATGGCGGTGTGCCGGCCGTCACCGCCAACCGGCAACTGTTTGCTACCGGGGCTGGGCTGCTACCGGGGAGGGCAGTGCCCGGCGTCAGGGGGTGGCTTGAACAATACTTAACCAATGTTTTTGAGGTAGAACATTGGTTTTCCATTGCTTGAGGGGGCGGATAGCGTTATAAAACCATCGTAATTGTCAAAAACAATGGTTTTCTATCGTGCAATCCCTTGAAGACTTTGCCCAGGAGATGTCTCGGCACCAGAAGGCGCGCCGGGTGACCGCGACCGAGCTGGCCGGGCGAGCGGGGCTCACGGACCAATCGGTGCGCGCCATGCTGCACGGCCACGCGGCGCCGCGCCTGACCAACGCCATGGCGCTGGCCGATGCGCTGGGGCTGGAGCTGGTGCTGGTGCCCAAGGCGGTGGCGCAGGAGATGCGGGCATCCGCAGAGCCGCCCCAGGCCCGCACGGTGGTCAGTGACATCGAGCGCACATTGGGCATTCGGAGCGAGGCGGTGAGCAGGGCGGCCGAGCCGCCTTCAGACCATCGCCCTCAGCCCCGCCGCTCGCGCGGCCCCAACAAGGGCCAGCAACCATGAGGTACCGCGCCCTCGACGTCTTTCTGGGCGACCAGCCTCGGCGCCGTGTGGGGCTGTTGTTCCAGTACGGCACGGGCCGCTCGGCGATCACCCGGCTCGTGCCGGACGGTGGCTACTGGAATGCCGACAACGCGCCCGTGTTCGCCCAGCTGGCGCTGGTGGCAGACCCGGACACCCGGGCCGCCTTTCTGGCCCAGTACGCCGCGCAGCCGTTCTTCAATGGCGAGGGCGAGCTGCTGCCCCCCTTCTTCCAGAACCTGCTGCCCGAAGGCCCCTTGCGCCGGCACCTGGAAGAGCTGGGCCAGCTGGCCAAGGACGACCACTTCGGGCTGCTCAGCCTGTGCGGCACCGACCTGCCCGGCGCGGTGTACGTGCGGCCCGCGCCGCTGGACAAGCAAAGCATCGCGGCGGTGGTGACGCAGCACAACGACGCCCTCGAAATGAGTGTGGTGCCGGTACCGGTGCCCGAGGCCACCTCGCTCTCGGGCGTGCAGCCCAAGCTGTCCCTGGTGCAATCGGGCGGATCGGGCGGGCGCTACGTGGCCCGCACGAAGGATGCCCAGGGCGTGCACATCATCGCCAAGCTCCCCACGGTGGAGTACCCGCTGCTGCCCCAGGTAGAGGCGCTGTCGATGCAGCTGGCCGCCGCTGCCGGCGTGACCGTGTGCCAGGTCGCGCTCGCGCCGCTGGAGCACATCGACAGCGAGCAGCCCTTTGTGCTGGGCGAAGGCAAGTCGTTTCTGGCGGTGACGCGCTTCGACCGCGGCGGCAGTGGCGGCGCGCACATCCACTGCGAAGACTTCGCCCAGATCCTCGGCGTGCCGCCGGAGCAAAAGTACACCCACCCCTACGCCACCTACGCCACCATGCTGCAGCTGCTGCTGGGCATGCCCGCGCTGGGCTCCGACGCGGCCTGCGAGCTGCTGCGGCGCATTGTCGTCAATGACCTGCTGGGCAACTTCGACGGGCACTTGAAGAACTTCGGCCTGCTGTACCGCGATGGCCGCACGCCCGCGCTCTCGCCCGCCTACGACGTGGTGGCCTACGCCGCCTACCTGCCGGGCCGAGGCCACGCCCTGCGCTTCACGGCCGAGAGCCCCCCGCACGAGAGGCTGTCGCCCGCCGTGCTGCGCCGGCTGTGCAACGCCGCCCCGGGGCTGCTCGAAACCAAGGCCCAGGCCGTGGTGCGCGAGACCGTGCAAAAGGCCTTCGCCACCTGGCCCGGGCTGATCGACGCGGCCCCGCTGCTGGCTGCGCAAAAGCAGCGCCTGCTGCGCCACTTCGAGGCCACGCCGGCCGTCGCCTCGCTGGCCAAGCGCGCGGCGGCGAAAGCGGCGAAAGCGGCGCGGGCATGAACGTGCCGCGCTGATGAAACGGGGCCTCCCATCCGGCATGCGCACCTGCGCAGCGGGCCCGGCGCTGGCCTGAGTGACGGGCTGGCTGGCTGACTGGCGTGGAGGAGGGGCGCTGGGGCGCCGTGCATCTGCGCAGGCCTGCGTGTTGGCGCCCCGTCCTACCGCGCGCGGCCCCACGGTACTACCGCGCGCGAACCCACCGCAGCGCCCAATGGCCTCTTTGCCCCTGGAGCGCACCCCATGGCCACCGATCCCAAAGACCACCCCCTGCACCAGGTGCCGGAGCACCTGCCCCGGCCGCCCGGCGACTTGCCGCCCAGCCCCGCGCCCACGCACCCCAACACGCCACCGGACCCGGCCGCTCCCGACACGGTGCCCTGAGGGCTAACCCGCTCTTGCAGGCACCCCCATCGGCTGCACCTGCTGGCGCACCGCCTCGCGCAGCAGCGTGGCCAGGCGGCTCGCGGGGGCCTCGGGGTGGGCCTGCGCGCGGTACAGCACCAGGGAGATCTGCGGCAGCGCCGGCAGCGACAGCACGCTGCGGTCGAGCGGGCGCACATGGGCCGGCAGCCCGAAGGGCGTGCGCACCGTGAGCCCCAGCCCGGCCGACGTGGCGGCCCACAGCGCGGCCAGGCTGGCACTGCCGAAGGCGCGGCGCCAGGGCTGGCCGGCCCGGTCGAGCGCGGTGACTACGATCTCGCGCAGCGGGCACGGCGCGTCGAGCAGGACCAGGGGCAGGGGCTCTTTGCTCTTGCTCTTGCGCGGGCGGGCCGCAGTGCTTCTGGTGCTGGTGTCGATGCCGGTGTTGGTACCGGAGCTGCGCTGCTCGCGCTCGGTCCACCACGGCGCCTCCACCCGCTCGGGCGTGGCCGGGCCTATCCACAGCAGCGGCAGGCGCGCCAGGCGCTCGGCGTGGGGCGACAGCGGCTGCTCGCCCACGTCCCAGGCCAGCGCCAGGTCGAGCTGGCCCAGGTCGAGCCGCTCGCGCAGCTCGCTGCTGCGCGCCACGCAGGCCTCGATGCGCACCCGGGGGTGGGCGCGCGCAAAGCGCCCCAGCACGGCCGGCAGCAGCGTCTCGCCAAAGTCCTCCTGCAGGCCCAGCCGCACCCAGCCCTGCAGGTCGGCGCCGCGCAGGGCGGCGCTGGCCTCGTCGTTCAGTTCGAGCATGCGGTGCGCGTAGGCCAGCAGCGTCTCGCCAGCGTCGGTGAGCACCAGGCCGCGCCCGCTCTTGCGCAGCAGCGCGGTGCCGGTCTGCGACTCCAGCTTCTTGAGCTGCGCGCTCACCGCCGAGGTCGAGCGCCCCAGCTTGTCGGCCGCGCGCGCATAGCTGCCCAGCGCAATGCCGGTGGAGAAGGTGCGCAGCACGTCGATATCGAACATCACCTGGGTCATGGGGGGCTGCCTGTCTTTGAACGTCCTGCTTTTCAGGACGAATGCCGCATTATTTTCTGATTTTCAAAACCTTTCAAACGGCGGAGACTGCGTTGCACCATGACCTCTTCGACCCTGCTTTCGCCGCCGTCCTCATCTTCATCTGCTTCTTCTGCAACGCGCCCGGCGCGCCACCGCTGGAAGGTGCTGGCCGCCGGCGTGGCCGCCAACGCGGCGTTCTCGGTGGCCTTCAGCGGCATCCCCATGACGGCCGTGCTCATGCGCACCGGCTACCAGCTCGACAACGCCACGCTCGGCCTGGTGCTGGGCCTCATGGGGCTGGGCATTGCGGTGAGCGAGCTGCCCTGGGGCCTGCTGACCGACCGCTGGGGCGACCGGCCCGTGCTGCTGGTCGGCCTGGGCAGCACCGCGCTCGCGCTCGCGGCCATGGCGATCTGGGTGGCGCCGAGCGCGCAGCACATCCCCGGCCTGGGCCTGCTGGGCGCGGGGCTGCTGGCGGTGGGCCTGCTGGGCGGCAGCGTCAACGGCGCCAGCGGCCGCGCGGTGATGACCTGGTTCGACGCCGGCGAGCGCGGCCTGGCCATGAGCATCCGCCAGACCGCCGTGCCCCTGGGCGGCGGCATCGGCGCGCTGGTGCTGCCCTACGTGGCCCTGCACGGCGGCTTTGCCGCGCTCTACGGCCTGCTGGCACTGCTGTGCGCCCTGGGCGCGGTGCTGGCCTGGGCCTGGGTGCACGAGCCGCCCAGCGCGGCGCACAGCCCGGCGGGCGCGGCTGGCGCGGCCCCGGCATCGGCACCTGCCGTAGGCACCGCAGGCACCGCCGCGAGCGCACCCACTGCAGCGACCCCATCAGCACCCGGCCCACTGCGCGATGCGCGCGTGTGGCGCATCGTGCTGGGCATCGGCATCCTGTGCGCGCCGCAGTTCGCCGTGCTGTCCTTCGGCACCGTGTTCCTGCACGACTTTGCCCACGCCGGCCTGGCCACCATCACCGCCACCATGGTGGCCACCCAGGTCGGCGCCATGGTGATGCGCGTGTGGAGCGGCCGCTACACCGACCGCCACCGCAACCGCCCCGCCTACCTGCGCGCCTGCAGCGCCCTCAGCGTGGCCCTGTTCGCAGCGCTGGCGTTGCTGGTGCTGCTGGCCGCGGGCACGCCGGGTGCTGCTGCCGCAGCCGATCCCAATGCCTGGGCCCTGCGCGCCGCGCTCGTCGTGCTGCTGGGGCTGTGCGGCGTCTGCGTGTCGGCCTGGCACGGCGTGGCGTACACCGAGCTGGCCACCCTGGCCGGCGCAGCCCGCGCCGGCACCGCGCTGGGCATGGCCAACACCAGCGTGTTTTTGGTGTGCTTTGCCACGCCTTTTTCCATACCCCACCTGCTGGCCCTGCAGGGCTGGCCGCTGGTGTGGCTGGCGGCGAGTGCGTGTGCGCTGGGGGCGATGCCGTTGTTGGTGCGGGGTGGGGTGGGGGCTGCTGCTGCTGCAACGGCCGATCGGAAGGCTGCGAAGGCGGGGGTGGGGCGGTCGGCGTGAGGGGGGCGGGAGGGCGCGATTGCAACGGCACTGAGTGTTTCACCGGCCTTTTGTTGAAGCACGGGGTCGAGTTCGCGTTGGGGCGCAGGGGGCTGGTGGCCTTGAATTTGTGCCGATGTTCATTTATTATGAATGTTCATGTAACATGAACATCGTGAAAAAATGAACATTGACACGGTGATCGAGCAAGCCCTGCACGCCGCAGAGCCCGTTCTGCAGGGTGAGGTTCTGGCTTTGCTGGGCACCAGGGATGATGGAATGGACGCCGTCATCGAGCTCAGCCGTCTCGGGCAAGCCTTTGGCCGGTTTGCGGTGCAGGTGCGCCGCGTAGAGCGCAGCAGCGACTTGGCCTGGTACAGCAAAGAAAGAGAGCGTGGCGAAGTCGATGGGCAGCCATGGCTTCTGATCGCGCCTTACGTGTCGGCCCCGCTGGCCATGGAATGCCAGCGCATGGGCATCAACTTCCTCGACACCGCAGGCAACACCCTTGTTGACCATCCCGCGGCGTACGTGTCCATCACCGGCAGGCCCCGCCCCAAAGAGCCTCGCGAGCCGACCGACCCATCCGCCCTGCGCAAGCCCAGCACCCTGCGGGTGGTCTTCGTACTGCTCACCGTCGAGGGCTTGGCGCAGCAGCCGGTGCGGGCCATTGCCGAGGCGGCCGATGTGGCCTTGGGGTCGGCGTCGAATGCCATCGAAGACCTGGCGGCGCTGGGTTTCATCGCCGGTGGGGCGCGCGAGCGGCGCCTGGCGAACCGGCAGGCGCTGCAGACGGAGTGGGCGCGGCAGTACCCGATTTCGCTGCGCGGCAAGCTCACGCCGCAGCGCTATGCCTGCGTGGGCGATGCCGATTGGCGCAAAAGCCGCCTGCTGACCGATGAGCCCGAGGTGGCGCTGGGTGGCGAAGTGGCTGCCGCCGCGATCACCGACTACCTCAACCCGGCGAGTGCATGCGTCTACAGCTGGATGGACCGGGGCAAACTGCTGCGCAAGCATCGCCTGCGCCCGGACCCAGCGGGCCCCATCGAGGTGTTGGACGCCTTCTGGCCGCGCGCGAACTCGTCAGGCACGCCAGCCGTGGCCCCCTTGCTGCTGGTCTACGCCGACCTGATGGCCAGCAACGAAGGGCGCAGCGTGGAGGTGGCGGGCATGGTGTGGGAGAAGATCAATGGCGATGCTTAAAGTCCGCGCAGATCACCCCGTCGATCCGGGCCTGCATGCGATGCTTGTGCACGCCAAGGCGGCGACGCAGGCGCTTGGGATCGACTTGTTCGTGGGCGGCGCCATGGCGCGGGACATCATGCTCACGCACGTGCACGGGCAGCCCGTGCGCAGGGCCACGCGCGATGTGGACATAGGCCTTTTCATCGATAGCTGGGACCGCTTTGCGGAATTGAAGGCACAGCTTGTCGCGACGCGGGTGTTCTTCGAGGTGCAGGGCAAGCCGCACCGCATGCACTACCTGCGCCCGGGCGGCGTGCCGCTGGACCTGATCCCTTTTGGAGGTGTGGCCAGCGCAGACCAGACCATCACCTGGCCCCCGGGCCATGACGTGGTGCTCAACGTGGCCGGGTTCCAAGAGGGGCTGGACAGCGCAGACCTGGTGGACCTGGGCGCGGGGCTGCAGGTGCATGTCTGCACACTGCCCTCGCTGTCGGTGCTCAAGCTGCTGGCCTGGCGCGACCGCGGCGCGGAGAACAACAAGGACGCCACCGACTTCCTGGCGCTGGCCCGGGCGTATGCCGCTGCTGGCAACACGGACCGTCTCTATGGCGACGAAGAGGCGGGGCTGCTGGAGAGCGTCGGCTACGACCCGGATCTGGCGGGCGCGGCGTTGCTCGGCAAGGATGCGGCAACGCTGTGCAGCCCGGGCACGGCGGCGCAGGTGCGCAGTGTTCTGGCCAATATCGAGCCGATGCTGGACTCGCTCTTGCGTGTGCAAAACCAGCTCGGGAGTGAGGGGGATGGGCAGCGGATGAAGGCCTTCATCAACAGCTACTGTGATGGGTTCATGGGGCGGCTGGGGGGCTGAGCAGGGCGAATTGTGATGGTGGGCATCTGCCAGCGGGGTAGGCCTTACTCGCTGGCGTCTTGCTGTCCCCCAACTGAGAAAATGGGACACACAACACAGGGGGAGCGTGATGAAAAATTTCCTTCGATGGACGGAGGCAATTTACTGCTGGTTGCGGCAGGTTCCTATCACAAGCCACTATTGGTGGGCGGGAGCAATTGTGGCTGCAGCCATTTTTGTTTTGATTGCCTCGGGCTGTACTGAAAAGGCATTTCGCCTGGTAGGCATGTCGTTGCAGTTGGTAGGTGTAGTCACAGTGATGCTGGGCATATCGAAGACGCGGGCAGACTTTGGGCAGCCGTCGTTGCGGTCTCAGTTCCAAACCTGGGCCAAGAGGTTTCCAGCCCTCCATCCCACTCCAATAACGATATCGCTTGGCGGCATTGACTTGGTCCATACCGGTCGAGGCAGCATCCACACTACACGCGGTCCTGCAATAGACCAGTCTGTCGAAGGACGCTTGGACCATTTGGAGAAGGTTGTCAACGATATAGGCTTGGAGCTTGCCAAGACGAGGTCTTCCATTGAAGAAGCCGAGCACAAGACACAGCAGGCGCTCGACAAGCAATCAGACCAGTTCGCAGAAGAGGTTGCCTCTGTTGCGAAGAGGATTGAAGCGACTGCGACAGGGGGTGTTCATGTCTCTGCGATTGGCGTCATCTTTCTGTTCTTGGGCACAGTTTTTGGTGGGATGGCCCCAGAACTTCACGATTGGTGGGGTCACGCCCCATAGGCAGAACTATCGCCATGGGGGTGCATACGGTTGATCTGCGATCGGGAGAGCTGCTCCAGCCCACACGACGACTATTCACTGACGAGACGATTTTGTCGCGCTGGGAGTGTCGATGACCGCAGGGGCGCTCCCACTGTTGGAGATGGCCCTGCCCTGCAAGAGGTCGTGCAAACGGGTGGAAAGGCTGCAGGGCCTTAGCCTCACCCTCAAAACGGCACATCCTCAAACTCCTCCCGCACCGCCGCCTGCTCTGCACCAGCCTGCGCCTGCTGGTGCTTACGCAGGTAACCTCCGCCATCGCGACCCCCTCCACCGTGACCCGGCCCGAGCCCCTGCCCACGCTCCCCGCCGCGCCCCGGCCCTTGCTGCCCCGGCTGCTCGCGCCCCGCGCCACCCCCGCCCAGCATCTGCAGCCGCTCCGCGCGCACCTCGGTGCTGTATTTCTCGGCGCCCTGGGCGTCGGTCCACTTGCGGGTGCGCAGGGCACCTTCCACGTACACCTGGGCTCCTTTGCGCAGGTACTGGCCTGCGATGCCGGCCAGGCGGCCGGTGAAGGTGATGCGGTGCCATTCGGTGGCTTCGCGGGGCTCGCCGGTGTGCTTGTCTTTCCATTTGTCGGTGGTGGCGATGGTGGCGTTGGCCACCTGGTCGCCGTTGGGAAAGCTGCGCAGTTCGGGGTCGCGGCCCAGGTGGCCGATGAGGGTGACTTTGTTGAGGGAGGCCATGGCTTGGGTGTGGGGGCTTGCGTGCTTGGGTTCGAGGGCCCGCCGCCTTGCGCGGCAGGAGTGGTGGAGTGGTGGGGTGGTGGTGGTCTCGCGTGGGCGCGGGGTGTCAAGGCAATGGCGTGTGCGGATGGGCATTCGGCCGTATGGCCAGGCGGCGAGCCGCAGACAGTGCGGTCGCACGGCAAGGCGCGTCAGTCAACGGCGCCAGACGGTCGAATGAATGCCCATCCGCGTCAGGCGCTCCACAGCAGGCCGGCCACGAGGCCGGTGCCCAGGCTCACGGCAAAGCCCAGGGCGGCGGTGAGCAGCAGCTGTTGCCAGTCGCCGAGGCCGGGGTCGGCCGTGGTGTGCGCGGCGTCCGCTGGCGTGGCCGGTGGTGGTGTGGGCGTTGTCGCAGTCACCATGGGCATCGCGGTTGCTGCGCCCTGGCTGCTCGGGCCGTGCGGGCGGCGGTGCACGCGGTGGGCTTGCAGGTGGGGGTAGGTTGGGGTGCGGGGCGGGGGGCTGGCCATCGTCATCATGCGCAGGCCTTCATGTCGTCGTGCAGGTCCACGAGGTAGCCCGAGGCGATGTCGCCGGCTTCGGCGCCGAGGTCGCGGCAGCGGCTTTCCAGGCAGGCGGCGATGTCGGCCAGCACGCCGGCGGTGAAGGCCCAGGCGGGGATGGCGCGGATGGCGGTGCGCGCGGCGTGCGAGGCGCCTTCGTCGGCGGCGGCCTGGCGCTCGGCGCCGTGCGCGGTGTGCTGGCGGCGCTCGTCTTCGGCGGCGCAGGCGGCCATGTGGACTTCGAATGCCATGGGGTGTCCTCCGGGTGTGGCTCGTGTTCCTTCGATGGCTTAAATTATTCCAAAAAGAATATTCCAAGACAAGCGCAAAAGAATAAGTCAACTACCTATGGGGGTACGTAGTGTGGCGCGGGCGTAAAAAAAGCCCGCGCGGGGCGGGCTGGGGGTGGGGGGGCGCTGCGTCAGAAGGGCGTCGGGGGCAGTTGGCCTGCCTTGCTGCGGGGGGCATGCGGCGGGGCAACGGTGACTGCATAGGCAATCGGGGTCGGCGCCTCGACGATCAGGCCATTGCTGCAGCCCACCGAAATGAGCCCTGAGGGCAGGTAGTTGTGCATGCAGGCCCGCGCCGTATTGTCCCGCGCGGAGAAGATGAAGCTGCCGTTCGCGTTCACAAAACCGACCATGGGCGCGCCGACAAATGCGGCGCAGCCGACCTCCTGCCCATACAGGTCGCCGTTGACGTTCATGTAGACCGCCTTGATGTTGCAGTACCCTGGGTAGCTCACGTAGACGGGCCCCAAGTCCGCTTGCGCAGCGCCTGCGGCGCAAAGGGCAACGGCCAGGGCCGCGATTTTTTTCAGCATGGGTTGTCTCCTCCTCGTGCGCAGACGGGGCGCTGCGCGTCGCCTTGTGCGTGAGAGGGAGTGGTGGTGGCTGCCCTGCTGGCGCGGCAGCCGCATTGCGCAGGCCGGCACCGGGGGCCGTGGCAGGCCCCGTGTTGGCGATGCGGGTCCAGCGCACCCTCGTCTCTCTTGCACCAGCGTAGGCCCTTGGCCATGCGGTGTAAAGCAGTCAATGGCAGGCGCACGCAGGGCGGGCGGTGCCGGTGCTGGCCGCTGCTGCAGCCCTTGAGGGTCTGTTCGCACTAATTTTGGGGATCGCGTTGCCCGGCCTGGGGGCTGGATGCAAGGCACCCGTGCGTAGCAAGGTAGGCACCTTGCAAGCGCGGGT
>NZ_JBYSYM010000049.1:0-37786 GCF_058783375.1 Acidovorax sp. FW305-C-20-28
AGGGAGTCGTCAGTATCTACAACGATGCTCTTGAACGCCAGGTTTTACGGGGATGAAATTCAACAGCCTGCTAAGGCAACGCAAAATCAAGTCTTCGCGATGGCGCGTGCCCTGGTTTGAGATGGACTGCCAGGCGCAAAGCGCAGCCATAGCCAGTGCTATGGCGAGCATTTGAAACGCCGCAGACCGCCCAAAGCGGGGCGCGCGCCGCGCGAGGGACTTGGTTTTGCGTTGCCTCGAGAGTCAGTTGGCCGCCTGTGCCATGGCAATGCCAGCGGCAGGCCGCCGGGCCAATTCGATGAACGCCCGCACATAGTCGATGGCCGTTTCGGCCTCACGCGCCCCCAGAAAAATCTGCTTGGCGATGCCGCGCGCGCCCAGGCGCACGGGCACCACATCCATCCTGGCCGCGTACTCCTCCACCAGCCAGCGCGGCAGGGCCGCCACGCCGCGACCGCTGGCAACCATCTGCAGCATGATGTCCGTGGTTTCGATGGCCTTGTGGCGTTTGGGCGTGACGCCGGCCGGCAGCAGGAACTGGTTGTAGATGTCCAGGCGCTCGATGTCCACGGGGTAGCTGATGAGCACTTCCTGCGTCAGCTGCTGGGGCTTCACGTAGGCCGCCGAGGCCAGAGCATGGCCCTTGGCGACCACCAGCACCTGCTCGTAGTCGAACACGGGCTCGAACTTGAGCCCCGGCTTGAACAGCGGGTCGGGCGTGACCAGGAGGTCGATCTCGTAACCAAAGAGCGCGCCGATACCGCCGAACTGGAATTTCTGCTTCACGTCCACATCCACATCGGGCCATGCGGCCAGGTAGGGTGACACCACCTTGAGCAGCCACTGGTAGCAGGGGTGGCACTCCATGCCGATGCGCAGCGCACCGCGCTCGCCCTGCGCGAACTGGCCCAGGCGCTCTTCGGCCAGATCCAGCTGCGGCAGCACGCGGTTGGCCACCGCCAGCAGGTACTGGCCGGCCTGCGTCAGGCGCAGGCTGCGGCCTTCGCGCAGCCAGATGTCGGTGCCCAGCTGCTGCTCCAGCTTCTTCATGCTGTGGCTCAGGGCCGACTGGGTGAGGTTGAGCACGCCTGCAGCGGCCGTGAGCGAGCCTTGCTTCTCAACCTGCTGAACGATGCTGAGGTGGATACGCTCCAACATTTGCATGATCCAAATTCATGGATTTGTGAAATAAAACCATTTTACTTCATCAACCGCCGCCACTAGCATCCCCTTCCATGACAGCAAACATGGCACATCCCCTGCGCGTCGTCGCGGTTTCCGGCGGCTTGCAACGCCCCTCCAAGGCGGCGGCTCTGGCAGAGCATCTGCTGGACCTGATCGCCGACGCGCTCCCCTGCGAACAGCGCCTGGTGGAGCTGGGCCAGCTCGCACCGCAACTGGCCGGCGCGGTGTGGCGCGCCCAATTGCCCACCTCGGTGGAACACGAACTGGCAGCGGTCGAGCAGGCCGACGTGCTGGTGGTGGCCACACCGGTGTACCGCGGCGCCTACACCGGGCTGTTCAAGCATTTTTTCGACTTCATCCACCAGGACGCCCTGGTCGACAAGCCGGTCTTGCTGGCGGCCACGGGCGGCAGCGAGCGCCATGCGCTGGTCATCGACCATCAGTTGCGGCCGCTGTTCAGCTTTTTTCAGGCGCGCACCTTGCCCCTGGGCGTCTACGCCACAGACCCGGACTTCACCGACCACCGCCTGCAGGGCGAGGCCCTGATCGCGCGGGCCCGGCTGGCCGTGCAGCGGGCATTGCCGCTCATCGCACTTGCGCGCCACGCCAGGACCTTGCAGGCCGAAGACGTGGTGCTGGCCTGAGACATGAACCGCCTTGACTCCCCCCCATTCAGCCCACCCCATCGCCATGCACCAAGAACCCGCCTTCCACCTCAAAAGCATCTGTTTCGACGAAAACTACCAGCCATCGGACAGCACGCGCATCACCACCAACTTCGCCAACCTGGCCCGCGGAACGAGCCGCCAGCAGAACCTGCGCAATACGCTGCGGATGATCGACAACCGCTTCAACGACCTGGCGCATTGGGACAACCCGACAGGCGACCGTTATTCCGTCGAACTGGAGATCATCTCGGTCGAGATGAGCATCGGCGCGGAGACCCGCCATGCGGCGTTTCCGCTGATCGAGATCCTGAAAACCTGCATCCTCGACAAGAAAACCAACAGGCGCATCGACGGCATCGCGGGGAACAATTTCTCGTCCTACGTGCGCGACTACGACTTCAGCGTGGTGCTGCCGCAATACAACGCCCACCGCGCTGAATTCGGCATGCCCCATGATTTTGGCGATCTGCATGGCAAGCTGTTCCAGCAGTTTGCCAACTCAAGCCTGTACAAGGAGCACTTTGGCAAGCCGCCCGTCATCTGCATCAGTGCCTCGACCAGCAAGACCTACCAGCGCACCGGCAACCAGCACCCGGTGCTGGGTGTCGAGTACCAGCAGAACGAACTGTCTTCCACCGACCAGTACTTCGCCAAGATGGGCATGCAGGTGCGCTTCTTCATGCCGCCCAACGGCGTGGCGCCCTTGGCCTTTTACTTCCATGGCGACCTGCTGGGCGACTACACGAACCTGGAGTTGATTGGCACCATCAGCACCATGGAGACCTTTCAGAAGATCTACCGCCCCGAGATCTACAACGCCAACTCTGCCGCTGGAAGAATCTACCAGCCGAGCCTGAAGAACCAGGATTACTCGTCCACGCAGATCGTCTACGACCGCGAAGAACGCAGCCAGCTGGCGGTCACGCAGGGCAAGTTTGCCGAAGAGCACTTCATCAAGCCGTACAAGAACGTTCTTGAGCAATGGGCGGCAAGATGATTAATCCGGCCCTGACTGGCCGATGGCGCGCTTTGCTACCTCGGCATATGCTCACCCCATCCATCTTTGCTTCAAAAAAGGAAATCTCCGATGTTTGAAACCTCCATCGCCGGCAGCCTGCCCAAGCCCGCCTGGCTGGCAGAAACCAACAAGCTCTGGCCCCAGTGGATGGCCGAAGGCGATGCACTGCGCCAGGCCAAGGCCGATGCCACCCTGCTGTGGATCAAGGCCCAGGAAGACGCGGGCCTCGATATCGTGGGCGATGGCGAGCAGTCGCGCCAGCACTTCGTGCACGGCTTCCTCGAACAGGTCGAAGGCATCGACTTCGAGCACAAGGTGAAGATGGGCATCCGCGACAACCGCTACGACGCCATGGTGCCGCAGGTGGTCTCGGCCCTGCGCCTGAAGGGCCGCGTGCATGCCTTCGAGGCCCAGCTGGCGCGCGCCCACACCAAGAAAAAGCTCAAGTTCACCCTGCCCGGCCCCATGACCATCGTCGACACCGTGGCCGACCGCTTCTACGGCGACAAGGTCAAGATGGCGTTTGCCTTTGCCGAACTGCTCAACCAGGAAGCCCTGGCGCTGCAGGCCGATGGCGTGGACATCATCCAGTTCGACGAGCCCGCCTTCAACGTCTACATGAAGGACGCCGCCGACTGGGGCGTGCAGGCACTCGAACGCGCGGCGCAGGGCCTGACCTGCACGACCGCAGTGCACATCTGCTACGGCTACGGCATCAAGGCCAATACCGACTGGAAGAGCACCCTGGGCGACGAATGGCGCCAGTACGAAGCGGTGTTCCCGGCCTTGGCCAAGAGCAGCATCGACCAGGTGAGCCTGGAGTGCATCCACTCCCACGTGCCGCCCGAGCTGATGAAGCTGCTGGCCGGCAAGGACGTGATGGTCGGCGTGATCGACGTGGCCAGCGACGTGGTGGAGACGCCCGAAGAAGTGGCGGACACCATTGGCCGCGCGCTGGAGTTTGTGCCCAAGGAGCGGTTGTTCCCCTGCACGAACTGCGGCCTGGCCCCCATGGGGCGCGATGTGGCGTGGCGCAAGCTGCAGGCGCTGGCGGAGGGCACGAAGCTGGCGAAGGAACGGTTGGCCGCGGCATGATGCCCCCCGCGGCAGGCGGCGCAGGCCACGACCACCGCTACCAATCGAACGACTGCTGGCGCGACACCAAAGGCCAGCGGCCCAGCACCACATGCTCGCTCAGCCCATACAGGCTGTCCACCAGCATGAACTCCGACACCCGCCAGGCGAACGGTTCAACCACACGCCGGGCAAAGGGCGCATGCCGATAGTCCAGCGTGACATGGGGGCTGAAGCTGCTGCGAATCTGGCTCTCGTGAAAGCCCACCCGCCGCATGGCCTGCGCCAGGCAGTGCTCGAAATCGCAAATACCGCGCAGGCCCGCCGCCCGGCCGGTCAGCTGCGCCATGCTTTTGCCATTGGGCTGCGTGCTCGATTGCACGGCATCCAGCCAGATGTCGAACGGCTCGGCCACCACGCTGTTGCCTGCCGCCATCGCAAGATCGAGCTGGCGGGTTGGAATGCGGTCCAGAAAGCGACCCATCTTCTCGATGGTGATGTGCAGGCCTTCCTTTCGCATGGGCGCGCCCCGCTCAGGAAAGGCCGACAGGCCCAGGCTGCCGAGCAGCCCGACCGCCCGGCATTCCAGATGGGCGGGAAGGCCGACAAAAAAGTAGAGGTCGTGGGGCTGTGCCATGGCAATCAGACGTCCGGTGAAGGCGGCACCCATTTTGCACAAATACTGTATAAAAATACAGCAACTCTTCCCTAAAACCCCAAAGACCAAGCTTGTGCACCCGAAAAATTGACAGGTCCAGACGCCGACGCGGCCCGCAATAATGAATAGGTTGCCGCCACCGATGGAGCGCACTTTTTCACCGTGAACATCAACACCCTGCGCAAGAAAGCCAAAGCCCAGACACTGGAGGTCGAGCACATTCTGGCGGCGGCGGCACGCCGCCCTGCGGGCCTACAGGCAGAGCTTCAGCGCCTGTCTGCCGAGCTGGAGTGGCTCCACACGCCCTACCCGCGCGGTGGCGGCCACGTCGTGCCTTTCGCCCGCTGGGCCGAGGTGGCGGGCGCCTATGCAGAGCACGGCGTTCCCGGCCTGGCAGGGTGGATGCAGGCGAAGGCGCAGGCAGCAGCAGGGCACGGGGCACCCGCCGAATTCGTGCTTGCGATGCTGGAAGTGCTCAAGACGCAGGAAGCCAACGACGCCCTCTTCTCCCTGTTTGCCCATGTGCTGGACGACCCGGGGGGTCATTTGGCAGAAGCCCTGGAGCTGGCCAGCACCATCAACCTCATGTTCTCGTTCAAGGGCTCCCTGCCGCCAACGCCCGCCCAGGCCGACCGGGCCCGGTCGTTCTTGATGGCGCTCTACCCCCTGGCCCGCAAGGAAGCCGAACGCTGCACCGTGGTCTGCGCCCTGCGGGGCGTGGGCGATGAATCCACGGCCCAGTTCCTGGCCACGATCAAGCCCTTTGGCGGCCCGCATGCGGGGCTGGAAAAGTCGGCGCTGCGGGCCATTCGCAAGAGGCTGCAAGGCATGGCGTCAGCGACCCCATGAGCTTCGATTTCGTGTTCTTTCGCCTCCGGCGCGCACCGGATGCCCGCGCCTGGGCCCGCTTTGCCATCGACCAGATCGCCTCCCACGGTCACAACACCCCAGCGCTGGTGGGCGGCAAGGGTTCTGGATGGCGCAAGGCCCCAGCCGGCCGCGAGGCGCTGATCGAGGCGATTGCGGCATCGCGCAACCGCTCGGTACAGGCCGGGTACAACCCCCGAAGCCGCGACCCCGTGGACGGCTGGGGCATCTACTGCGCCCACCCCGGCGAGCACGATGCCCACCTCTGCCGCTACCGCGAGCCGTCTTCTGCCCCCGCCAACCTTCACGACTGGTTTGCCGCCTCGGCCCAGGCGCTGGCAAGCATCGCCGACATCAGATACGGCTTCGGCTATTCCGGACGCGCCCCGAAGGACGTGTACTTTGGCCCGGGCATGAGCGCAGGCAAGCCGAGCCCCGAGCTGGCCCCGCTGTTTGCCGACGAGGAAAAAGTGGCACGCTGGTTTCGCGCCTGCGCGTGGAACACGGATGGCGCGTATGTCAGGGATGCGTTCCCGGTGAATGTGCTGGGCCGGGATTTTCTGGATCTGGAGGTTTCGCCCTCTGGCAGGGCCCTGGCGAATGGACTGATGGCATTCGGTGGTCTTGAGCGGCTTACCCCGGACCTGCATGTCTGGTCCATCAGGTCGGAAGAGCAGCGGCAGGCGGCATCCGAGTTTTTGGCGCAGCGGCAGTTGTCTATCGTGTCCCATTCGGATGGAAGCCATAGCCAGATCAAGCCGGCAGGCCACTGAATAGACAAAAGCGCCTCATCGCTTGATGAGGCGCTTTGGCTTCAAACACAAGGCCGCCAAGGCGGCCTTGCATCACTCCCACTCAATCGTCGCCGGCGGCTTGCTGCTCACGTCATACGTCACCCGGTTGATGCCCCGCACCTCATTGATGATGCGGCCCGACACCTTCTTGAGCAGGGCGTACGGCAGCTCGGCCCAGTCGGCGGTCATGAAGTCGCTGGTCTGCACGGCGCGCAGGGCGACGACGTAGTCGTACGTGCGGCCGTCGCCCATCACGCCCACGCTCTTGACGGGCAGGAAGACGGTGAAGGCCTGGCTGGTGAGGTCGTACCAAGTCTTGCCGGTGGCTTCGTCGGTGAAGTTGCGCAGCTCTTCGATGAAGATCGCGTCGGCGCGGCGCAGCAGGTCGGCATATTCTTTTTTCACCTCGCCCAGAATGCGCACGCCCAGGCCGGGGCCGGGGAAGGGGTGGCGGTAGACCATTTCGGGCGGCAGGCCCAGGGCCACGCCGAGTTCGCGCACTTCGTCCTTGAACAGGTCGCGCAGGGGCTCCAGGAGCTTCAAGCCCAGTTGCTCTGGCAGGCCACCGACGTTGTGGTGGCTTTTGATGGTGACGGCCTTCTTGCTCTTGGCGCCGCCGGATTCGATGACGTCGGGGTAGATGGTGCCCTGGGCCAGGAAGGTGGCGCCCTTGGCGCCTGCATTGCCAGCCTTGAGCTTGGCGGCCTCGGCCTTGAACACGTCGACGAACAGGCCGCCGATGATCTTGCGCTTTTGCTCGGGTTCGCTCACGCCGGCGAGCTTGCCGAGGAACAGGTCGCTGGCGTCCACGCGGATGACCTTGGCGTGCAGCTTGCCGACGAACATGTCCATGACCATGTCGCCTTCGTTCAGGCGCAGCAGGCCGTGGTCGACGAACACGCAGGTGAGCTGGTCGCCGATGGCGCGGTGGATCAGGGCTGCGGCCACGGACGAATCGACGCCGCCGGAGAGGCCGAGGATCACTTCTTCGTCGCCCACCTGGGCGCGGATCTGTTCGACAGCTTCGGCGATGTGGTCGCGCATGACCCAGTCGGGGCTGGTGCCGCAGATGCCCAGCACGAAGCGGTCGAGCAGCGCCCTGCCCTGCACGGTGTGCGTGACTTCGGGATGGAACTGCACGGCGTAGAAGCGGCGCTCTTCGTCGGCCATGCCGGCGATGGGGCAGCTGTCGGTGCTGGCCATGAGCTTGAAGCCCGGGGGCAGCTCGGTGACCTTGTCGCCGTGGCTCATCCAGACGTTGAGCATGCCGTGGCCTTCAGGTGTGGTGAAGTCGGCAATGTCCTTGAGCAGTGCGGTGTGGCCGCGGGCGCGCACGGCTGCAAAGCCGAATTCGCGCTTGTGGCCGCCTTCGACCTTGCCGCCCAGCTGGTGGGCCATGGTCTGCATGCCGTAGCAGATGCCGAGCACGGGCAGGCCGAGTTGGAACACGGCTTCGGGCGCCTTGTCGGTGGTGTCTTCGTACACGCTGGCGTGGCTGCCGGAGAGGATGATGCCCTTGAGCGAGCCGTCCTTGGCGTAGTCGCGCACCCATTCGTCCGTCACGTCGCAGGGGTGCACCTCGCAGTACACGTTGGCTTCGCGCACGCGGCGGGCGATGAGCTGGGTGACTTGCGAGCCGAAATCGAGGATGAGGATTTTCTGGTGTTGCATGGTGTTGGGCGGCGGTTGGGGTGTTTATTTAAAGGCTGGAAAGGTCAAGAAGCGGTACGCCGCTGCGCTTGGCGGCGGCGGCCTGCGCGGCGTCGAACGTGGCCAGGGGCAGGCGCAGCGAGCGGGCCAGCCACAGGTAGGCGGCGTCGAAGGTGGGCAGGCCGGTGTCGAGCGCCACGTCCATCACGGCCTTGTGCTGGGCGGGGGCCAGGTCGTGCAGTTCCACGCGGTGGCGTATGGCTTCGAGCACGCCCCACAGGCCTTCGACCGATGCGGGCGGTATGCGGCCGCTGTGCACGCCGCTGCTGATGAGGTTGCTGCACTCCCACTGCCAGAGGTTGGGGGCCTGGGGCTCGACCTCGTCGCGGCGGATCAGGGTGTACAGGCGGCGGGTGTGCTCGCTGGCCGCATCGGGCAGCAGCCAGGCGGCGGTGACGGAGGCGTCGAGGACAAAGGCGGTCATGCGGCGCTCCGGCCCTTGCGGCGCAGGGTGTCTGGAACATCACCTGCGGGGAGTACGGTGGCATGCAGCGCGTCGATCTGGCCCAGCTCGCGGGCGATCTGCTCGTCGGTGATGACGGGGCGGCGGCGCACGGGCAGCATGCGCACCACCTCTTTGCCGTGGCGGGTGATGCGCACTTCTTCACCCTGCTCGACCAGCTCGATCAGGGCAGAGAACCTGCTCTTGGCTTCGTAGATGCCGACGGACTGCATGGATGCGCGGACCCCCAAAAAGAAAAAGTCTGGCCTGAATGGTGAATTCAGACCAGACTATATCATTCTGACCAGATATTTTCAATCAGGCCAGATTGGATCGGCGACGATCAATCAGCGCGGTAGTTCGGCGCTTCCTTGGTGATCTGCACGTCGTGCACGTGGCTTTCGCGGATACCGGCGGTGGTGATCTCGACGAACTCGGCCTTGTTGTTCATGTCGTCGATGGTGGCGCAACCGCAGTAGCCCATGGAGGCGCGCACGCCGCCGGCCATCTGGAACACGATGGAGACCATGGAGCCCTTGTAGGGCACGCGGCCTTCGATGCCTTCGGGCACGAGCTTGTCGGCGTTGGGGTTGCCGGTGCTCGACTCCTGGAAGTAGCGGTCGGCGCTGCCCTGCTGCATGGCGCCGATGCTGCCCATGCCGCGGTAGCTCTTGTAGCTGCGGCCCTGGTACAGGATGACTTCGCCCGGGGCTTCTTCGGTGCCGGCGAACATGCCGCCCATCATGACGGTGCTGGCGCCAGCAGCCAGTGCCTTGGCGATGTCGCCGCTGTAGCGGATGCCGCCGTCAGCGATGAGGGGCACGCCGGTGCCCTTGAGGGCCGTGGCCACGCTGTCGATGGCCATGATCTGGGGCACGCCCACACCGGCCACGATGCGGGTGGTGCAGATGGAGCCGGGGCCGATGCCGACCTTGACGGCGTCGGCACCCGCCTCGACCAGCGCCAGCGCTGCCGCGCCGGTGGCGATGTTGCCGCCGATGACGTCGACCTGCGGGTAGTTCTGCTTGACCCAGCGCACGCGCTCGATCACGCCCTTGCTGTGGCCGTGGGCGGTGTCGACGACGATGGCGTCCACACCGGCCTTGACCAGGGCTTCGACACGCTCTTCGGTGCCTTCGCCCACGCCCACCGCTGCGCCCACGCGCAGGCGGCCCGAGGCGTCGCGTGCGGCGTTGGGGAAGCTGGTCTGCTTGGTGATGTCCTTGACGGTGATCACGCCCTTGAGTTCAAAGGCGTCGTTCACGACCAAGATGCGCTCGAGCTTGTGCTTGTTGAGCAGCGCCTTGGCCTGGGCCGGGGTGGTGCTGTCTTTCTCGTTGACGGTGACCAGCTTCTCGCGCGGGGTCATGATCTGGTGGATCTTGACGTCGTAGCGGGTTTCGAAGCGCAGGTCGCGGCCGGTGACGATGCCGACCACCTTGCCGCCGTCGCACACGGGGAAGCCCGAGATGCCCAGCTGTTCGGACAGTTGCAGTACCTGCAGCACGGTGTGCTCGGGGGTGATGACCACGGGGTCGCGCAGCACGCCGGACTCATAGCGCTTGACCTTGGCCACATGGGCGGCCTGCTCCTGCGCAGTGAGGTTCTTGTGCACGATGCCGATGCCGCCCTCCTGGGCGATGGCGATGGCCAGGCGCGCCTCGGTCACGGTGTCCATGGCGGCGGACACGAGCGGCAGGTTCAGCTGGATGTTGCGGGAGAGTTTCGTCGCGAGGGACGTGTCCTTGGGCAGGACCTGGGAGTACGCTGGCACCAGCAACACATCGTCGAAGGTGAGCGCTTTTCCAAGAAGGCGCATGAGAAGGCTCCAAAAGACGGATTGTACCCGCGTCCGCGTGACACTGCTGGCGCCCTCCCCCTGTCCGTGCGGCGGTGCAGCATGCCCGCCCGTCCGCCTCCACTGGCGGCGGACTTGTTGCACCGCTAAACTTCTCCATATGAAATTGCACAAGATTGCTTTGCTGGCCATTGCCTGCACCTGGGCCCTGGGTGCCGCCGCCCAATGGCAGTGGATCGACAAGGACGGCCGCAAGGTCTTCAGCGACCGCCCGCCGCCGCAGGACATCCCTGAAAAGAACATGCTCAAGCAACCGAGCTTCGGTGGCCCGCGCGTGACGCCTGTCGTCACGCCGGCTGCGCCAGCCGCCCCCGCAGCAGCCGGTGGCGCAAGCGCCGCAGCCCCTGGCGCAGCGGCTGCCCCCGCGGCGCCGGCCAGCGCCGCCGCCAGCGGCAAGGACAAGGAACTGGAGAAGCGCAAGGCCGAGGCGGAAGCCGCCGAAGCCGCGAAGAAGAAAGCAGAAGACGAGAAGATCGCCAAGGCCAAGGCAGAAAACTGCACCCGTGCGCGCGAAGCCAAGGCGCTGATGGATTCGGGCACGCCCCTGCGGCAAACCAATGCCCAGGGCGAACGCGTGTTCCTCGACGAGGCCCAGCGTGCGGCCGAGACCAAGCGCATCAACGCGGCGATTGCGGCCGACTGCAAGCGCTGAGCCGGGCGAAAAGCCCCCTTTCGTTGCAGAAAAACGGCGCCTGGGGCGCCGTTTTTGTTTCATTTAGTATCCTGATTTGCCGCCTGGCCGCTGCCGCGCAAAGAGGCCTGTGGCGCGTGCGCCCTGGCGTGCGAAGCGTTCGCGCCGCGCCACCTTGGGGTCGACCTTGAGGTCGCGGTAGAGTTCCACCCGGTCCTGGTCCTTGAGCACGGTGGTCTCGGGCAGAACGCGGCCCCAGATGCCGCAGACCATGCCCTCGCGCTGCGCGGCCAGGGGGCCGGCGGCCTGCAGGGCGTCGGCCAAGGTGCTGCCCGGGGGCAGTTGCACCGTGCATTCGCTTACCTGCCGCGGCGCCCGCGAGAGCACCACGGTGATCTGCATCAGCGCAGGGGCTGCACCCTCGCCATCAGCCATACACCTGCTCCGCGCGCTTCACGAAGGCATCGACCATGCTGCCCGCGATGCGGTCGAACACGGGGCCCACCAGGGCGGCCAGGGCGGCATTGTCGAAGCCGTAGTTCAGGCTGAGTTCGACCTTGCAGGCGCGCTGGCTGCCGTCGCCCACGGGGTGGAAGTGCCAGTCGCCGTCGAGCCGCGAGAACGGGCCCTTGACCAGGTGCATCTGCACGCGCCGGCCCGCCTCGTGCGTGTTGCGCGTGACAAAGCTCTTGTGCAGGCCGCTGAAGGCAATGCCCACCTCGGCCGTCATGCCCTCCTCGGAGCGCTCCAGCACGGTGGCGCTGTCGCACCAGGGCAGGAACTCGGGGTACTTCTCCACCCCCGTGACCAGGGCGAACATTTCTTCGGGGCTGTACCAGATGAGGACGGACTTGTTGACGGTTTTCATGCAGGGGCAGGGTTCGGTCCGGGATCCGCGGCGCACGCACTGGCATGCGCCCGAGAAGATGAAGGACACGCCCTAAAATGACAGGTGCGAGACCCAAGCATTGTAGGGAGGCCTTTTATCTCCTCGTTTGCGCCTCAATTAATAAGACATGGCCAAGAAACCCGATCCAACCGCCCGCATTGCCGATAACAAGAAGGCGGCCTACAACTATTTCTTCGAAGAACGCCACGAGGCAGGCATGGTCCTGTACGGCTGGGAAGTGAAGGCCTTGCGCGAGGGCAAGGTGCAGCTGACCGATGGCTACGTGATCATCCGCGAGGGCGAGCTGTTCCTACTCGGTTGCCAGATCAACCCGCTCAAGACCGCGTCGACCCACGTCAACCCCGACGCCATCCGCACCAAGAAGCTGCTGCTCAAGAAGAACGACATCGAGCACCTGATCATCAAGGTGGAGCAAAAGGGCTACACGCTGGTGCCGCTGAACCTGCACTGGAAGAACGGCTACGTGAAGTGCGAGATTGCCCTGGCCAAGGGCAAGGCCGAGCATGACAAGCGCGACACCATCAAGGACCGCGAAGGCAAGCGCGAGGTGGAGCGCGCGATGAAGAGTCGGAACCGCTGACGCCCGGCAGACAGGCTCACATTTTTTTCATGCGCGGTGGAATAAACCACGGCGCCCCTGTGTTTGTGGAGGTGCAAGGCGGCATTGGCCGTTGCATGCAAACCCTCTTCTTCCACCTGGAGAAACCATGAAAAAGACCCTGTCCATCGCTGCGTTCCTGGCCGTTGCCGGCTGCTCCACCATGGCGGCCGATGGCCCTGTGAAGACCGTGGACGGCGTGCTCGTCGGTGCTGGCGGCATGACCCTCTATACCTTCGACCGCGACGCCGCGGGCAGCGGCAAATCGGTGTGCAACGGCCCCTGCGCCACCAACTGGCCGCCGCTGCTGGCCGACAAGGCCCCCGGCAGCGACTACAGCGTGGTGACACGCGACGATGGCAAGATGCAGTTGGCCTACAAGGGCAAGCCGCTGTACTACTGGGTCAAGGACACCAAGCCGGGAGACAAGACCGGCGATGGGTTCAACCAGGTGTGGCGTACCGCCAAACCCTGATCGGGGCTTCTCTCCGGTATGAACCGCACCCAGGTCGTCGAGCAGTTGCCCGCGCTGCGCCGCTATGCGCGCGTGCTGACGGGCGACGCCTGGGCGGCCGACGACCTGGTGCAGGACACGCTGGAGCGTGCCTGCAGCAAGTGGCTGCTGTGGCGCGCGGGCAGCGACCTGCGCGCCTGGCTGTTTACCCTGATGCACAACCTGTACCTCAACCAGGTGCGTGCACAGCCGCCCTCGCCCCACCTGGATGTCGATGGGCTGCGCGACAGCTTGCGAGGCAGCGATGGCATGCACGATGATGCCCTGGACCTGGAGCGCTGCCTGCAGCGCCTGCCCGCCGAGCAGCGCGCCGTGCTGCTGCTGGTGACACTGGAGGACATGGACTATGGCGATGTGGCCCGCATCCTGGGCATTCCCGTGGGCACGGTGATGTCGCGCCTGTCGCGCGCACGCAGCCGCCTGCGCCTGCAGATGGAACGCGCCCCTGCCGCCCCGGCCGCCACCACCGACCACCCGGACCCCGATGCCCCCACCGGCCAGCCAACTCCTCCCTTGCGCCGCCTCAAATGAGGAAGCCCGCGCGCCAGCCCGCCATGGAAAAGCACCCACACCACCACCCCGCCCCATCCGCCGACGATGAAGCCGCATGGCACGCGCTGGTGGATGGCCGCCTGTCGCCTGCGGAGACCGCCGCACTGCGGCATCGGCTCGAAGGCCAGGCGGGGGCCGAAGAGACACTGGCGCAGTGGGAGCAACAGCGCCAGCAACTGCGCGCCCTGCACCAGGGCCTGCTGGCCGAGCCCGTGCCCGAGGCGCTGGTGGCCGCGGCGCTGCGCACCTCGGCCCGCAGGGATCGGCAAGACCGCTGGTGGCGCTGGGGCGGCATGGCCGCGTCGGTGCTGCTGGCGTTTGCCCTGGGCTGGACCGGGCGCAGCCTGTGGCCCGGCATGGCCCCGGCAGGGCCTGTGCTGGCGCTGGCCAGCACCCCCAACGCACAACACTTTGCCCAGCAGGCGGCCGTGGCACACGCCGTGTACCAGCCCGAGGTGCGCCACCCCGTGGAGGTGCCGGCCGCGCAGCAGGAGCACTTGGTGCAGTGGCTCTCAAAACGCCTGGGCCGGCCGCTCAAGCTGCCGGTGCTGGCCGATGAAGGCTATGAGTTGGTAGGCGGCCGCCTGCTGCCCGGCGACGCGGGCGCGCGCGCGCAATTCATGTACCAGAACGCCCAGGGCGAGCGCATCACGCTATACCTGGGCGCCATCGCCGCGGGCAGGCCCGGTGCGGCAAGCGCCGCATCGAAGAAACCCGATGCCGGAGAAACCGCCTTCCAGTTCACCAGCGAGGGCCCGGTGCCCGGTTTCTACTGGGTGGACCAGGGCTTTGGCTACGCGCTCAGCGGCCAGCTCACGCGCCAGCAACTGCTGGTGCTGGCATCGGCGGTGTACCGGCAGCTATAGGTCTGGTCAGGCAAGCGCCGCCAGGGGGTGCGAATGCGCGGGCCAGGGGCTCGCGAAGAACGGCGCCACCATGGCGGGCGTGACGTCTTCGATGCGCGCGGGGTTCCACTTGGGGGCGTGGTCCTTGTCCACGGCCAGGGCGCGGATGCCCTCCACCGTTTCGCTCTGGCCCGGACGCAGGTAAAAGCAGTGGCGCACCATGTCGCGCTCCATGCGCAGGTCGTCGGCCAGGCCCATGCCGCGCGCGCGGCGGATCTGTTCGAGCACCACGTGCAGCATCAGCGGCGAGCGCTTGCGCAGCGTGGCGGCGGTGGTGCGGGCCCAGTCGGTGTCGGCGGCTTCGAGCGCACGCACGATCTCGCCCACGCTGGGCAATGCAAAGTAGGTATCGGCCTGGGCCAACTCGGCGGCCACAGGCTGGCTCTTGGGCAGCAGGCGGGCCACGACGAAGGCCTTGACGGCCTCGGCGTCGGCAAACGGCTGCGTGCCCAGGGCCTCCCACACGGGGGCCTGCTGGTCCACGGGGATACAGCCGTCGGCCAGGCCGCAGGCGATGGCAAGGTCGGCGCCGATGGTGTCGCCCGTGAGCGCCAGCCATTCGCCCGCACTGCCGGGGCAGCGTGCGAGGAAGTAGCCGCCGCCCACGTCGGGAAACAGGCCGATGGCCGTCTCGGGCATGGCCATCTTGGTACGCTCGGTCACCAGGCGCAGTGCGGCGCCCTGGCTGATGCCCATGCCGCCGCCCATGACGATGCCGTCCATGAACGCAATGTAGGGCTTGGCGTAGTTGTGGATCAGGTGGTTGAGCGCGTATTCCTCGGTAAAGAAGTCTTCGAGCTGCGGGTTGCCCTGGCTGCCGGCCTGGTGCAGGAAGCGGATGTCGCCGCCCGCGCAGAAGGCGCCGAACGGGCCTTCCTTGTTGCTGCCGCGGATGGCCACGGCCAGCACGGCGTCATCGTGCTGCCATGCGAGCAGGATGGCCATGAGGTCGCGCACCATGCCCAGCGAGAGCGCATTGAGCGCACGTGGGCGGTTCAGCGTGATGAAGCCCACCTGGCCGCGCACCTCGCTGAGCACCTCGGGGGCTGCTGCGGCGGCGGTTGCATTCGTTGTTGTCGTCTCCGTCATTGTTGTTCCTTCCAAGCCAACAGTTCATTGAAAACCAGTGCGCCGATCACCAGCGCCCCACCCGCCAGCACGGCCGCCCCAGGCTCTTCGCCCGCGCCCATCCATGCCAGCAAAATACCAAAGATCACCTCGAGCAGGCTGAGCAGCGCGATCTCGGGTGCCTTGAGCACCTGGCCGCAGCGCACCGCCAGCACACAGGGAATGGCCAGTTGCACCACGCCCAGCAGCGCCAGCAGCGCGAGGTCGTGCGCCGAGGCCTGGAACGGCAGCGCCAGCGGCAGCGTGGCCACCACCGAGAGCACCGCGCCGACCAGCACGGCAGGCACCAGGTCCACCCGGTGGCCGTGGCGCTGGGAATGCTGCACCACCGTCCAGTTCACGGCACCGGCGATGGGCACGCACAGCGCCACCAGCGTGCCGACCAGCGGCAGGCCCGCCATCTCTGAACCATACATCCACGCGATGCCCAGGCCTGCCACGCCAATGGCCGCCCAGGTGCGCGGCGCGATGTGGTGACCGATGAAGATGCGCGCGAGCAATGCCGTGAGCAATGGGGCGACTGCCATGGTCACCAGCACATTGGCCACCGGCATGAGCAGGATGGCGACCATGAAGGCGGTAAACATCACGGCCCAGCACAGGCCGGCGATCCACAGCGCCACGCCGCTTTTGCGCATGGCGGCAAACACCGCGCGCCCCTGCAGCAGCGGCAGTATCACCAACAGCGCCGCCAGCGTGAACAGGCTGCGCCAGAAGGTGACCTCGAAGCTGCGCGCCGCCTCCAGGTGGCGCGTGACGACGCCGGCAATGGACCACATCAGGGTCACCACCACCATCAGGGCCACGGCACGGGAATGCGTGAGCGTCAGCAAGGGCATCGGGGATACGGGGGAATCAAGATGGCAAAAAGGGCCACAGCGTAGCAGCAGTGGCCCTTCAGGCGGCAGGCAGGACGCAGGGCGCCCCACCATGCCTTCACAACTCACGCAAATCAGGAACGGCCTGCGCGCTTGCGCTCGTTCTCGGTCAGGTAGCGCTTGCGGATGCGGATGGACTTGGGCGTGATCTCGACCAGCTCGTCGTCCTCGATGAATTCCACAGCGTATTCGAGCGTGGCGTCGATGGGCGGCGTGATCTTGACCGCGTCTTCCTTGCCCGAGACGCGGAAGTTGGTCAGCTGCTTGGTGCGCGTGGCGTTCACCACCAGGTCGTTGTCGCGGCTGTGGATGCCGACGATCATGCCTTCGTACACGGGGTCGTTGGCCTTGACGAACATGCGGCCACGGTCATCGAGCTTGCCCAGGGCGTAGGTGAAGATTTCACCGTCGTCCATGGAGATCAGCACGCCGTTCTTGCGGCCGCCGATGTCGCCCTTGTGCGGCTCGTAGCTGTCGAAGATGTTGCTGATCAGGCCCGAACCGCGTGTCAGGTTCAGGAATTCGTTGGTGAAGCCGATCAGGCCGCGCGCAGGGATGCGGTATTCCAGGCGCACGCGGCCACGGCCGTCCGGCTCCATGTTCACCAGCTCGCCCTTGCGCTCGCCCAGGGCCTGCATCACGCCGCCCTGGTGGCCTTCTTCGATGTCGGCCGTCACCAGCTCGATGGGCTCGTGCTTGACGCCACCGACGTCCTTGAACACCACGCGGGGCTTGGACACGGCCAGCTCGTAGCCTTCACGGCGCATGTTTTCCAGGAGGATGGTCAGGTGCAGTTCACCACGGCCCATGACTTCGAAGATACCTTCTTCGTCGGTTTCCTTCACGCGCAGGGCCACGTTGTGCTGCAGTTCCTTTTGCAGGCGGTCCCAGATCTGGCGGCTGGTCACGAACTTGCCTTCGCGGCCTGCCAGGGGCGAGGTGTTCACGCAGAAGTTCATGGTCAGCGTGGGCTCGTCCACCTTGAGCATGGGCAGCGGCGAGGGGTTGGCAGGGTCGGTCACGGTCACGCCGATGCCGATGTCTTCGATACCGTTGATCAGCACGATGTCACCTGGGCCGGCCACGGGGGTCTGCATGCGATCGAGGCCCTGGAAGGTCAGCACCTGGTTCACACGGCCCTTGATGGCCTTGCCGTCCGGGCCTTCCATGACCAGCACGTCCTGGGCAGGCTTCAGGGTACCCTGGCTGATGCGGCCCACGCCGATGCGGCCCACGAAAGTGGAGAAGTCCAGCGCCGAGATCTGCAGTTGCAGCGGAGCGCTCGCGTCACCCGAGTTCGGGGGCACGTGCTTCAGGATGGTATTGAACAGGGCCGACATGTCGGGGCCCCACTGCTCACCGGGAGCGCCTTCTTCGAGCGAGGACCAGCCGTTGATGCCCGAGGCGTACACCACGGGGAAGTCGAGCTGCTCGTCGGTGGCACCCAGCTTGTCGAACAGGTCGAACGCGGCGTTCACCACCTTGTCGGGGTTGGCACCGGGCTTGTCCACCTTGTTGACCACCAGGATGGGGCGCAGGCCCAGGGCCAGGGCCTTCTTGGTCACGAAACGCGTCTGGGGCATGGGGCCCTCTTGCGCGTCGATCAGCAGCACCACGCTGTCCACCATGGACAGGGCGCGCTCCACTTCACCGCCGAAGTCCGCGTGGCCGGGGGTGTCGACGATGTTGATGTGCGTGCCTTCCCAGCTCACGGCGCAGTTCTTGGCCAGGATGGTGATGCCACGCTCTTTTTCGATCGCGTTGTTGTCCATCACCGTATCGACCACCTTTTCGTGGTCGGCAAAGGTGCCGGACTGGCGCAGCAATTGGTCCACCATGGTGGTCTTGCCATGGTCAACGTGGGCGATGATGGCGATGTTGCGGATCTGTTTCGTCATAGTTTTTCCAATGTGCCGCTGGCTTGCAGGTGCGGCGTACCTTCCAAAATTTGTTGAATCTCCAGCGGACTCAGGAGCCTGTCGGGCACCAACTCCCCGCCCACGATATGGCCCACCCCCAGCAGCGCCGGGGGGCTGTCGCCAAACACCGCCACGGCCCCGGCATCGGGCCAGGTGCCTCGGCGGCGCACGCCCGACAGGAAGCGAGCGGCATCCTCGCTGTCCAGCGTGACACGCACGTGTTGTGCCAAAAGCGATTCGGGCGGCTCCAGTTGCGACAGGCGCGCGCCCTCATCCATGGCTTCGAGCTGCGCCAAGGTGACGCAGCGCTCCACACCGATACCCCCGGTATCGATGCGGCGCAGGAATGTGAGGTGCGCGCCGAAGCCCAGTGCCGCACCCACATCTTCACCCAGGGTGCGGATATAGGTTCCCTTGCTGCACTGCACCACCATTTTAAGGGCGATGGCATCCGGATTGTCCGCCAACAAGGTGAGAGAAAGCGAATGGATCACCACGTCGCGGGCCGGGCGCTCCACCTCGATGCCGGCGCGTGCGTATTCGTACAAGGCCTTGCCGTCTTTCTTGAGGGCGCTGTGCATGGGCGGCACCTGGCGGATCGGGCCGGTGAATTGCTGCTGCACGGCGGCCAGGCGCTCGGGCGTGAGCTCGGCCAGCACCACGGGGCGCCGCTCGATCACATCGCCCTCGGCATCGCCGGTGGTGGTGGTGGTCCCGAGCAGGGCTACGGCTTCATAGGTCTTGGGGGCATCGAGCTGCAGCTGGCTGAACTTGGTGGCAGCACCAAAGCACAGCGGCAGCACGCCGGTGGCCAGCGGGTCGAGCGTGCCGGTATGGCCGGCTTTTTCGGCGCGCAGCAGCCATTTTGCCTTCTGCAAGGCATCGTTGCTCGAGAGGCCGAGCGGTTTATCGAGCAGCAACACCCCGTGCACAGGGCGCCGCTGCACCCTGGTGCGAGGCGCGTGCATGGGCTAGTCCTCTTTCGCGCGCGAAGAGACCGCCTTGGCGATCAAGGCGTTCATGTCGGCCGCACGCTCGGAGGTGCGGTCGTACACGAAGTGCAGCGTGGGCACCGTGTGGATGTGCAGGCGCTTGAACAGGCCGTTGCGCAGGAATCCAGCCGCCTGGTTGAGCGCCGCCTGCGTTTCCACAGGGTCGCCCACCAGCAGGCTGAAGAACACCTTGGCGTGTGCGTAGTCGGGAGTCACCTCCACCCCCTGCAGCGTCACCATGCCCACGCGCGGGTCTTTCAACTCGCGCGCGATCAGCTCCGTCAGATCGCGCTGGATCTGATCGGCCACCTTGAAGGCGCGGTTGGGGGTGGCGGATTTCTTTGCAGCCATGTTGTCGTCGTTTCCGCCTTTTACAGCGTGCGCGCGATTTCCTTGATTTCAAAGAACTCGAGTTGATCGCCTTCCTTGATGTCGTTGTAGTTGCGCAGCTTGATACCGCACTCGAAGCCTTCCTTGACTTCGCGCACATCGTCCTTGAGGCGGCGCACGGACTCGACTTCGCCGGTGTAGATGACCACGTTTTCGCGCAGCAGGCGGAACTTGCAGTTGCGCGTGACCTGGCCGGAGGTGACGTACGAACCCGCCACGGTACCGATCTTGGAGGCCACGAACACGGTGCGGATTTCGGCCGTACCAATGGCTTCTTCGCGCTGCTCGGGGGCCAGCATGCCGGACATGGCTGCCTTCAACTCATCCACGGCGTCGTAGATGATGTTGTAGTAGTGCAGGTCCACATCGCTCGACTCGGCCAGCTTGCGCGCACCGGCGTCGGCGCGCACGTTGAAACCGATCACGACGGCCTTGGAGGCGATCGCCAGGTTGACGTCGGACTCGCTGATGCCGCCCACGCCGGCATAGACCAGCTGCACGCGGATCTCGTCGGTGGAGAGCTTGAGCAGCGAGGCTGCCAGCGCTTCCTGCGAACCCTGCACGTCCGCCTTGATGATGATGGGCAGGGTTTGCACCTCGCCGGCAGTCATCTCGGAGAACACGTTCTCCAGCTTGGCGGCCTGTTGCTTGGCCAGCTTGGTGTTGCGGAACTTGCCGGCACGGTAGGTCGCGATTTCGCGCGCACGGCGCTCGTCGGACAGCACCATGAACTCGTCGCCGGCCTGGGGCACGTCGGACAGGCCCTGGATTTCCACCGGGATCGAAGGACCCGCCGTCTTGGCCGGCTTGCCGTTTTCGTCGAGCATGGCGCGCACGCGGCCCGAGGTCTGGCCGGCCAGCACCACGTCGCCCACCTTGAGCGTACCGGACTGCACCAGCACCGTGGCCACAGGGCCGCGGCCCTTGTCGAGCTGGGCTTCGATCACGAGACCCTTGGCCAGCGATTCCACCGGTGCCTTGAGTTCCAGCACTTCGGCCTGCAGCAGCACCTGCTCGAGCAGGTCGTCGATGCCCATGCCGGTCTTGGACGACACGGCCACGAAGGGCGAGTCACCACCGTACTCTTCAGGCACCACCTCTTCGACCACCAGCTCCTGCTTGACGCGGTCGGGGTTGGCATCGGGCTTGTCGGCCTTGGTGATGGCCACCACGATCGGCACCTTGGCCGCCTTGGCGTGCTTGATGGCTTCCTTGGTCTGGGGCATGACGCCGTCGTCGGCCGCCACCACCAGGATGACGATGTCAGTGGCCTGCGCACCACGGGCACGCATGGCCGTGAAGGCCTCGTGACCGGGGGTATCGAGGAACGACACCATGCCGCGCGGGGTTTCCACGTGGTAGGCACCGATGTGCTGGGTGATGCCGCCGGCTTCGCCCGCAGCGACCTTGGCACGGCGGATGTAGTCCAGCAGCGAGGTCTTGCCATGGTCCACGTGGCCCATGACGGTGACCACGGGGGCACGCGGCAGCAGCTCGGCATCCTTCTGGCCCGAATCCTCGTCGGTGAAGGCTTCTGGATCGTCCAGCGCAGCCACCACGGCCTTGTGGCCGAGTTCTTCCACCACGATCATCGCGGTGTCCTGGTCCAGCGGCTGGTTGATGGTGACCATCTGGCCCATCTTCATCAGCGCCTTGATGACCTCGGACGCCTTGATCGACATCTTGTGCGCGAGCTCGGCCACCGTGATGGTTTCAGGCACGTGCACTTCGATGATGCGCGCCTCCGCCGGAGCGGAATGCTGGTGCATGTCGTCGCGGTGGTCGCGGTCGTTGCCACGGCGGCCACGCGGGCCTCCGCGCCAGTTGTTGCGCCCCACGCCCCCGCTGCTGTCGCCGCGGGTCTTGATTTCCTTCTTCTTCGCCGTGTCGCCCGCCCAGCTGGAAGACAGCTTGGCCGACTTCACTTCCTTGCCGGCGCCAGCGCCACCCGCAGGGGCTGCAGCAGGCGCACCGGCGCGAGCGGCCACGCCCGTGCCCACGGCCGGCTTGTGCAGCGTGCCCTTCTTGGCGTCGCCAGCCGCAGCAGGCTTGGCCACGGGCTTGGGTTCCTCGGGCTTCTTGGCGACCATGACCGCCTTCTTGGGCGTGGCCATCATGGAGCGGATCGCAGCGGCCTCGGCTTCGGCCTTGCGGCGGCGGGCGTCGAGGTCGGCAGCGCGGGCCGATTCCTCATCGGAGCGGGCCTTGGATTCGGCCGCAGCCTTTTCGCGGGCTTCGGCCTGGGCAGCGGCGCGCGCAGCGGCCTCAGCAGCCTGCTCACGCGAGGCCACTTCCTTCTCGGCAGAGGCCTGGGCCTTCTTTTCGGCTTCCTGGGCGGCATAGGCAGCGGCGCGCTCTTCGGCTTCGCGTTCGCGCTTTTCGCGCGCTTCACGCTCGGCACGCTTTTCGGCGAGCTCGGCCTCCTGGCGGCGGATCAGCTCAGCCTGGCGGCGCGCCTCTTCCTCACGGCGCGACAGTTCCAGGTCTTCGCTGGAGACGGTGGCTTCCTCGACCGCGGCCTCTTCGGCCTCGGGCGCGCCGTCCACACCATCATCGCGCTTGATGAAGGTGCGCTTCTTGCGCACTTCCACCTGGATGGTGCGCGCCTTGCCGGTGGCGTCGGCCTGCTTGATCTCGCTGGTGGACTTCTTGGTCAGCGTGATCTTCTTGCGGTCGGCCGCGACCGTGCCGTGGCTGTTTTGCAGGTGCACGAGCAGCTTTTGCTTGTCGGACTCGGTCAGCGCGTCCGACGTGGCGGTCTTGCCCACGCCCGCAGCCTTGAGCTGGTCGAGCAGGGTTTCAGGCGATTTTTTGAGTTCGGTTGCGAACTCGGCGACAGTGTTACTGGACATATGTGGTTCGTGCCTCCCTGACCCTTACTCTTGCTGCCCCGCGAACCAGTGTTCACGCGCCTTCATGATCAAGGCTTTGGCTTCGTCTGCGGACTGTCCGGTCAGGTCGGTCAGCTCATCAATGGCCAGGTCGGCCAGATCGTCCCGGGTGTGCACACCGCCTTCGGCCAATTTGGCGATCAGCTCGGGGGTGAGGCCTTCGAGGTCACGCAGATCCTGGGAGACGTCTTCCACGCTTTCCTCACGGGCGATTTCCATGGTGAGCAGCGCATCCTTGGCACGGGCGCGCAGCTCATTGACGGTGTCTTCGTCGAAGCTTTCGATCTCCAGCATTTCCTGCAGCGGCACATAGGCCACTTCTTCCAGGCTGGCGAAACCTTCGGAGATCAGGATGTCGGCGATTTCCTCGTCCACATCGAGTTTTTCCATGAACAGCTTGCGGGCCGTATCGGTCTCGTTGGCCTGCTTCTGCGCCGATTCGGCGGCGTCCATGATGTTGATCTTCCAGCCGGTCAGGTCGGACGCCAGGCGCACGTTCTGGCCGCCGCGGCCGATGGCGATGGCGAGGTTTTCCTCGTCCACCACCACGTCCATGGCGTGCTTTTCCTCGTCCACCACGATGGAGGAGACGTTGGCCGGGGCCAGCGCACCGATCACGAACTGGGCCGGGTCTTCGGACCACAGCACGATGTCCACGCGCTCGCCGGCGAGCTCGTTGGTCACGGCATTCACGCGGGTGCCGCGCACGCCCACGCAGGTACCGATGGGGTCCACGCGCTTGTCATGGGACAGCACGGCGATCTTGGCGCGCGAGCCGGAGTCGCGGGCGCAGCTCTTGATCTCCAGCAGGCCCTGCTCGATCTCGGGCACTTCCTGGCGGAAGAGTTCGATCATGAACTCGGGGGCCGAGCGCGAAAGGATGATGGGCGCGCCGCGCAGCGTCAGGTCCACTTCCATGATCATGGCGCGCACGCGGTCACCGCTGCGCAGGTTCTCCTTGGAGATCATCTCGCTGCGGCGCAGGCGGCCTTCCACGCGGCCGGACTCGACGATGATGTCGCCCTTGTCCATGCGCTTGACGGTGCCGGTGAAGATCTTCTCGCCGCGCGACATGAAGTCGTTGAGCAGCATCTCGCGCTCGGCGTCGCGGATCTTTTGCAGGATGACCTGCTTGGCGGCCATGGCGCCGATGCGGCCGATGGGCACGGACTCGACGCCTTCTTCGATGTACTCGCCGACTTCGATGTCGGGGATGCGGTCGCGCGCATCCATCAGCAGCTCTTCGGCATCGGGGTTCTGCAGGCCCGCATCATCGGGCACCACCAGCCAGCGGCGGAAAGTCTCGTAGTTGCCACTGTCGCGGTCGACGGACACGCGGATATCCACCTCGCCGGGGTACAGCTTTTTGGTGGCCTGGGCCAGGGCCGACTCGACGGCGCCCAGGACCACGTCCAGTTCCACGTTCTTCTCGCGCGAAATGGCCTCAACCAACATCAACAATTCGCGATTCATGCGACGACTCTCCTAGTTCAATCACCCGAAAGGCAAAGGCTGCACGCGGCGGCCATCTGCCCAATTCATTCAGCAGCCTGCTTGCTTGCGGCTCAGGCGGGCGCAGACCCTGCCTTGTTGCCGCGCCCCTTGAAGTCCACGATGGGCGCCAGGCGCACATCCCGCAGTTCATCCAGGGTGAAGCCCAGCGCCTGCAACGGGGCGGGCACGCGCTTCTTGCTGACTCTTTGACCCGGCTTGGCAGGTGGCTCGTCGCTCCAGACGATCTGCCAGCCCCCTGCCTCGGCCCGCTCCAGCGTGCCGCGAAATTTCTTGCGCGTGGCGTTGACCTGCCCCGCGCCCGCTGCGCCGATGGGCGCCTTCAATGTGATGTCGACGACCGAACCTTCGAAGCGCACGAAGTCCTGCTCGTGGCGCAGGGGCCGGTCGATTCCGGGGGAGGACACTTCCAGGCGCTTGTATTCGACGCCATCGACCTCCAGCGCGAACTGCAGCTGGCGCGTGACCTTCTCGCAGTCCTCGACCGTGACGAACTGCTCGATGGCCGGCGCAGGCGCATCGGCGACAGGCTGCACCCAGGGCAAGTCGATGGTGATGCGCAGCAGACCACCGGCGGAGCGTTCGATCTCCACCAGGTCATACCCCAGGCCAATCACGATTTGTTCAACGACTTGCTGCAGTGCCACGTGTTCTATTCAATCCCGGAAAAACAAAAAACCCGATAACCCCCAGAGGCTTCGAGCTCCAAAAGCAAACGGCCAAAAAAAACGGGCGGTTGGTACCCGCCCGTTTGGTCGTGAGAACCGTATTGTAGCCCGTAAAGCACCGGTTTGCAAAGTTGCAACAGGGCTTTTCCGGGCAGGCGCGCCCCAGCCCGGCGCAAACCCAGGCCCGGCGGGGCTTTGCCGGGAAACAGACCGTTGCGGCCGTGGTACAGGGCTACGACGGAGACAAGGGTTGCAGCAGCTCAGCGAGGTCGCTTTCGGTGAAAAGTGGCTGCTTGCGACCCGCGGCACCCTGGTAAAGATTTTCCGCCAGTTGCGCCTTTTTTTCCTGCAGGGCCAGGATGCGCTCCTCGATGGTGCCGCGCGCCACCAATTTGACCACCCAGACGCTCTGCGTCTGGCCGATGCGGTGGGCGCGGTCGGTGGCCTGGGCCTCCACGGCCGGGTTCCACCAGGGGTCGTAGTGGATCACGGTGTCGGCCTGGGGCAGGTTGAGACCCACCCCACCAGCCTTCAGGCTGATCAGGAACAGCGGTACCTCGCCGCTGGTGAACCGCTCGATGATGGCATCGCGCTTCTGGCTCTGGCCCGTGAGCTTGACCCAGGGCAGGCCATGCCTGGCCAGTTCCACCTCGATCAGCGAGAGCATGCTCGTGAACTGCGAGAACAGCAGGATGCGCCGCCCCTCGGCCAGCATCTCGGGCAGCATCTCCATCAGCTGCGCCAGCTTGGCCGAGTGGTGCACCCTGCGCGCTGCCTCCAGCGGCACGAGCTGCGGGTCGCAGCACACCTGGCGCAGCTTGAGCAGCGCGTCGAGGATGGTGATCTGCGAGCGCGCCAGCCCCTTGGCCTGCAGCGCCTCGCGCACCGTCTTTTCCATGCCCAGGCGAATGGTTTCGTACAGGTCGGCCTGGCCGCCCGAAAGGTCCACCGGCATCACCGTCTCGATCTTGGGCGGCAGCTCGTGCGCCACCACCGACTTGGCGCGGCGCAGCATGAAGGGGGTGATGCGCGCACGCAGCTGTGCCAGCCGCTCAGAATTGCCCTGGCGCTCGATGGGGGTGCGAAACAGGTCGCGAAAGCGCTGCTGGCTGCCCAGAAAACCGGGCATGAGGAAGTGGAACAGGCTCCAGACCTCGCCCAGGTGGTTTTCCATGGGCGTGCCCGACAGGCACAGCCGGTGGTTGGCCTGCAACTGCGCCACCACCTGGGCAGCGTTGGTGGTGGCGTTCTTGATGTTCTGCGCCTCGTCGAGCACCACCATGTGCCAGCGCGCCTCCAGCCAGCGCTCGCGGTCGCGCTGCAGCAGCGAATAGGGGGCGATCACCAGGTCGTGCTCGGCCATGGACTCGGCCAGGGCGTGGCGCTCCCTGCCGTGCAGCACCACGCTGCGCAGGCCGGGGGTGAAGCGCGCGGCCTCGCGCTCCCAGTTGCCCATCAGGCTCACGGGCGCCACGATGAGCGCGGGCTGTACGAGGCGGCCGGCATCCTTTTCGACCTGGATATGCGCCAGCGTCTGCAGGGTCTTGCCCAGGCCCATGTCGTCCGCCAGCACGCCCGCCAGGCCGTTGGCCCGCAGGAACTGCAGCCAGTTCAGCCCCTGCTGCTGGTAGGGCCGCAGCTGCGCATGCACGCCCGGGGGCACCGGCACCTCGGGCAGCTGACCCTGGCCCTGCAGTTGCCGCACCAGCGCCTGCAGGCTGGCCGCGCCCGCCCAGGCCACACCATCGCCCAACGAGGCACCGGTGCGCAGCGCCTCCAGGCGCGACAGGCGCAGGCTGGCGCCCGAGAAGTCGTGCGCACGGTCGCCCGCCAGGTCCAGCAGCGCCGCCAGCCAGGGCCGCAGCGCATCGGTGGGCAGGCGCACATAGCCGTGGCCTCCGGGGGCCGCGAGGAACACATGGGAAGGCAGGTCCGGCAAGCCCGCGGCGCCCGGCTCCCCTGAACGCACCGGCGCCGCAGCCACGGCCGCGATCAGCTCCGGCAACCAGGGCAGGATGTTGTGGCGCTGGCCATCGATCTCGATGCCCAGCGACAGTTCGAACCAGGGCGACGGACCCGGCCCGGCGCCTTCGCCCCCGATGGCGCTACCGTCGCCGGCCTGGCCGGCATCTTCGCCATCCAGCCCGAATACCTCTTCGTCCTCTTCGTCCTCACCGTCGCCGCCTTCCGGCCCCAGGTGCACATGGACGGTCTGTGCGTGCGTGATCCAGCCGTCGAGCTCGGGGGCCACCGTGAGCGCGAAGCCGGCGTTGCGCAGCACGGCGAAGCCTTCGTCGGCCCAGAGCATCCAGGCGCCCTGCGGGCGCTCGCCGGGAATGCCGAAGAGGCCTTCATCGACGCCCAGCAAGCCCAGGTCCATGAGGCGCGAGACGGCATCGATCTCGGCACGGCCATCGCGCTGCAGCAGGACCTTGCCGTCCGGCCCATCCACCAGCACCGACAGAGGCTGCCCCGCCCACCAGCCCACATGGCCCTGGTAGTCAAAGCGCAGCTGCGCCGTGATCAGCCCCATGTAGGCCACCCCGGCTGCTGGCGTGGGCGCCAGGTGCAGGCGCGCCACCGGGGCCACGCCATCGAGCCGACTCAGCCCCTGCAGCACGGGCGGCAGCGGCAGGGCACCCAGGCGCCGGGCCACATCGGCCTGGTACTTCTGCAGCGCGGCCGCACTGAGCGGGGGCGCGTGCAGCAGCACCTCCAGCTGCGCGCTCTCCATGCCCGGTGCATGCGCCGGGCCACACAGGCCGGCAGCGGCATCCAGGTACATCGGCGGGCTGTTGTGGCACAGCGTGGCCCCAACCCCAGGCAGGCGGGCCTGCAGGGCCCAGCCGCTGTCCTGCGCCAGCGCTCCGGCCGCACCGCCGGAGACCGCCTGCCAGCTCCACTCGATGGGCAGCAGTTCTCCCCAGCGCAGGGGCTCACCCACGGTGGAGCCACCCGCATCGGCAAACAGGCGCCCGGTGCTGGCCGCCTGCTGCAGGGCGAGCAGGCCGATCTGCCCTTCCAGCACCGCGCAGGGCGCGCCGCTGTAGGCCGAGTAGTAGTTCTGCTGGCGCGGCAGGGCCCGCAGCAGTTGCAGCACCTGGCGGTCGGTGTCGCTGGCCCGGTCGAACACCGCCTGACCCTTGGCCGGCTGGGTGCGCACCAGCTTGGGCTTGGCCCAGCCGCCCGTGACCTTGGGGTAGGACACCACGGCCTCGAGCTGCAGCATGGGCGCCGCACGGGGCGCGCCCACGGCGGAGACCAGGTACACGTACTGCTCTGGGCGGTCGGTGCTGCCGTTGACGCCCGTCGGCGGCTCGCCATCGACCAAGCCCGCTGCCCGGTCCAACGCCTGCAGCCAGTTCATGAGGCGCGCCTCCGACTCCAGGCGGTGCACTTCGGCCATGCGCTGCTGCGCATCGCTGCGCGCAGGCGGCGGGCGGCTCAGCCCGGCCGCCGGCACCGCCAGGCCGCGCGCGCGCTCGGCCTCGCTCGGGCCCTGGCGCGCAGCCTGGTGCATGAGCGCCACACCATGCTTGCACTGCAGGCCCACGGGGCAGCTGCACTGGCTGCGCCAGTAGTCCACCGCACCATCGGGCATCAGGGCCATCGACACGGACAGCTGGTAGGGCGCCAACTGGCTGCCCTGCACATCGCCTTCGAGCAGCCAGTGGTCACCCTGGGCACTGATGGCCAGCCGCCGCACGGCGCGCGCCTTGAACAGCGCCGTCCCCCGCGCCCACACGCCGTCATCGCACAGCGCACGCAGGGACTCGGGTTCGAACCAGAACTCCAGGGACATGGACAACTCAGTACGCGACAGGGGCAAAGAGGGGAAATCGGCCCATGGTACTGCACAAATGCTATTCAAAAAATAGCACCCAAGGAGCCCCCTGTGGCCCCAAGAGCATCGCTGCGGATCAGCCGCCCCGCGCAGCGCGCACGCGCGCAAACACCTCTTGCGCCTCGGCGCCGGCCCCCTGCCCGCCCTGCCCTGCCTGCAGGCTGGACAACAGCCGCGCCAGCACGGGCGCCTGTGGCAGCAGCGGCCCCAGAAAGCGGGCATGCACGCCGTCGGCGATCAGCAGGGTCGGAAAGGTCTCTACATCCAGGTCGCCCGCCAGCTCGGACTCGTCCTCGATGTCCACCCACTCGAAGCGTACGCCCGGATGGTCCTGGGCCAGGGCATCGAAGATGGCCCGGTAGTCGCGGCAGGTACCACACCAATTGGCGCACAGGCACACGGCCCACCAGCCGGTGTGCGTGGCGGCAGGGGTGGCATGGGACAAAGCGGCCGGGGTGTTCATCTGCGCAATCCTCGTGGGTTCAGGCGTGGCACTGTACAACGGCTGCCGCCAGACTGCGTTCATGGCACCCAGGATGCCCGGGCCCATGCAGGGATGATGGATCTGCGTGCTACCCTGTTGCACACACCATGCTCAAGTCACTGATCCCCGTGCTGTACGTGCAACTGTCGCCCCAGCGGCTGGAGGTGCGCAATGCCAGGACCGGCGGCACCTGGAGCGGCGCGCCGGAGCTGGCCATCGCGCAGGCACCCAAGCCCACCATCCAGGCCGTGGGCGACAACGCCAGGCAGGCGGCCAGCCAGACGGGCGCCCGCCTGGTGAACCCGCTGGCCCATCCGCGCAGCATCATCTCGGACTACACGCTGGCCGAGCAGTTGCTGCGCCATGCCGTGCAGCATGTGCTGCGCAATGGCGGCAGCACCTGGGGCCTCACCCCCTCCCCGCACATCGTGCTGCACCCGCCCAGCGATCCCGCTGGCGGCTACACCCAGGTGGAACTGCGTGCGCTGCGCGAGCTGGCCATGGGCAGTGGTGCCAGCAAGGTGACCCTGTGGCAGGGGGCCCCGCTCAGCGACGAAGACCTGCGCTCAGGACATTTCCCCGCCACCGGCCAGGTGCTGCCGGCATGAGCCATGCACTCTGCGCCTGCATCACAATGGACGGCAACGCCCCATGCCGGCCCACCAAGGACACCGCACGCCCATGAGCACCACCAAGCCCGACACCATTGCACTGAACATGCCCGTGCCCAGCGGCGAGCAGCTCAAGGCCGCGCGCACGGCAGCGGGCCTGAGCCAGGCCCAGGCCGCTGAATTGATGGGTTATCCGCTGCAGACCGGCAGCCGCGGCGGCCTGCAGTCGCGCACCTGGCAGGCCCTGGAGAGCACCAGCGACGAACGCAGCATGCAAGGCCCCGTGTTCGCCATGTTCCTGCTGCTCACGGGCCAGCACCCGGACTTCGTGCTGCAGCGCAAGCCGGATGCAGGCCAGGTGCCGGCTGCGGCGCCGCACTCCACGGCACAGGGTGACGAAGACAACATTTCGCCCGAATAACCGCCCGTCCCTGCCGGCCGCTCAGTCCACCTTGATGTTCGCGGCCTTGATGACCTGGGCCCATTTCTCGACCTCGGCCTTCTGGAAGGCCGCGATCTGCGCCACGCCCAGGTCGGCCGGCTCCATGCCGAAGCCTGCCAGGCGCTTTTGCATCTCGGGCTGCGCGAGGATCTTGCGGATCTCGTCGTGCAGCCGCCCCACTACCGGCGCGGGCGTGCCAGCCGGCGCGAAGATCGCCTGCCAGGACTGCACCTGGAAGTCCTCCAGGCCCTTGATGCCCGATTCGGCCACCGTGGGCACCTCGGGCATGGAGGCCAGGCGCTTGGGCGAGGTGACGGCAATAGCGCGCAGCTTGCCGCTTTGCACATGCGGCGCCGCCACCACGGTGGTGTCGAACATCATGTCCACCTGGCCACCGATCACGTCCTGGATGGCCGGGCCGCTGCCCTTGTAGGGAATGTGCGTGAACTTCACGCCCGACTTGAAGCCCAGCAGCTCCACGGCCAGGTGCTGCGAGCTGCCGGTGCCAGCCGAGGCGGATGACAGGCCACCCTCCTTGGTCTTGGCGGCCGCAAGCACATCCTTGAGCGTCTTGTAGGGGCTGTTGGCAGCCACCACCAGCACCACCGGGTTCGTGCCGATGAGCGTGATGGGACTGAACGACTTGATGGCGTCGTAGCCAAGCTTGGGATAGAGGCTGGCGTTGATGGCATGCGAACTCACCGTACCGCCCAGCAGCGTATAGCCATCGGCCGGCGCACGGGCCACCACCTCCGAGCCCACGCTGCCGGCGGCCCCGGCCTTGTTTTCCACCACCACCGTGGTGCCCAGGGCCGTGCCCAGTTGCTGGCCGATCATGCGCGCCAGGGTGTCGGTGGTGCCGCCGGCGGCAAAGGGCACGACATAGCTGATGGGCTTGCCCGTGGGCCAGGCACTCTGGGCGGCGGCCGGCAGGCCGATGAGGGCACCAGCCACCAGCAGGGTGGCCGTGCCAAGGAGGGTTCTGCGCTGCATGGGATTTGTCTCCAGATAGAAAGAGGTACTCAGGGGAAGTCGACGATCTCGACCCAGTTGGGGTTCTTGCCGGCGGGCACACGGGTCGGCGTACCAGGGATGCCCGTGGTCGCATCGATGGGGTGCAGCGACAGGCTGTGCGACTCCTGCCCGGCCGCGATCAGAAAACGGCCCGAGGAATCGACTGCGAAGCCGCGTGGCGACTTTTCGGTGGGCACCTGGCCCAGCGGCTGCAGCTGGCCGGTGGCGGCATCGACGCGGAAGCTGCTGAGGGTGCTCGATGTGCGTTCGGAGGCATAGAGCGTGCGGCCATCAGGCGAAAGGTGCAGATCGGCCGCCCAGGGCTTGCCGGCAAAGCCCGCGGGCAGCGCCGTGGTGCGCTGCACGGAGCGCAGGGTCCCGCGCGCCGCGTCATAGCCCATCACGTGCACGGCCGCATCGAGTTCGTTGAGCACATACATGTGGCGCTGCGCACGGTCCCAGACGAAATGGCGTGGGCCCGACTTCTCGGGCGGGACGCTGGTCAGCGCCGGCTCGTGGGCCGTGAGCCGCCCGGTCTCGGCATCGAAGCGCCAGGCCGAGAGGTTGTCGCCGCCCAGGCTGGTGGCGAACACGTGGCGGTTGGCGGCATCGGCATGGATGGCATGTGCGTTGGGCGCCGTGGGGATGAGCTGCTGCACGGCCCCCACCGCCCCATCCTTGCCAATGCTGTTGACCGTGATCTTGTGGCCCGGGTACGAGGCCGCGAACAGCCAGCGGCCCGTGGCATCGGTGTCGATGTTGGCCATGCTGTCGGCCAGCGGCGCCTCGCCGAGCTTGCGCAGTTTGCCGCTGGCCGGATCGATGGCCAGGCTGACCACCCGGAACGGCTGGGAGCGTAAGGCCACGTAGAGCACGCGCTTGTCCGGACTCACGGCCATGGGCATGGCCATGCCGCCCAGCGGCACGGTCTCCACCGGCCTGAGCGTGCCGGCGCTGCGGTCCAGCTCCAGCACCGAGAGATCCTGGCTGTCGGCGTTGGAAACATAGACCCAGGTGGCGGCCAGGGCGGCGGAGCCGGCCCCCAACCACAGGGCGCCCACAGCCATGGGCAGCGCCAGGCTGCGCCAACGAATTGCACGGAGCATCGGTATTTCCTTTCAAAAGAGGGAAGGCCCGCACCAGCGGCGGGCCAGAGAACCTGCAGGCGACACGGGGCGACAGGCCGTCTCTCGGAACAGAAATCAGCCGCTCGTCATATGTCGTCATACAACATGGCGGATTGTGGGGCCCAAGAACCCATCCGACCAACGGGATTACCCGAACCCGATTGCATGCCACCCTTCCGCCTGGATCAGCGACGCGCACTCCCCGGACCCAGCGCCATCTCCATAGGGAAACCGGGGGCTTTCGACGGGTCGGAAAAAGCACCTGCTGCAGCCCTCTCCAGGACTCTGGATGCACCATGGCAGGCACGGCAGCAGCACTTTATTGCGCCATTTTTTCGCAGGGCCATTGTTTTTCCCCACGCTTAGTTGTACGATGACTATCAACAAGCCAGCAACCAGGAGACAATCCATGACATTGACCCGCCGCGACGCCATTCTGGCGTGCACCGCCGCACTCGCCTCGGCCACGGCCGCCGCCCAGACCGCGGCGGAATGGCAGCCCACCAAGACCCTGAAACTGATCGTGCCCTACCCGCCCGGCGGCAGCTCGGACATCATCGCGCGCTCCATCAGCCAATCGCTGTCGGAGCTGCTCAAGCAGTCCGTGATCGTGGAGAACAAGCCTGGCGCCAACGGCAACCTGGGCGCCGACTTCGTGGCCAAGGCCGAGCCGGACGGCTACACCATGCTGCTGTGCGACGTGGGTGCCCTGGCCATCAGCCCCTCGGTCTACACCAAGCTGTCGTTCGACCCCTCCAAGGACCTGCGCGGCGTGACCATGCTGGCCTACTCACCCCACCTGCTGGTGGTGCACCCTTCGGTCAAGGCCAACAACCTCAAGGAACTGGTTGCACTGTCCAAGACAACGGACCTGAATTTCGCCGTCACCGCCACCGGCAGCGCGCCGCACCTGGCCGGTGTGGCGCTGGAGCGTGCCAGTGGCGCGCGCTGGCAGTACATCCCCTACAAGGGCGGCGTGACCGCCATCCAGGACACCGTGGCCGGCCAGACCCAGGTGCTGATGAACGGCATGCTCGCCACCCTGCCCCAGGTGCAGAACGGCAAGCTCAAGGTGCTGGGTGTGTCCAAGCCCACACGCATGCCGCTGATCGGCGACGTGCCAACCATCGCCGAACAAGGCGTGGCAGGCTACGAGTCCGGTACCTGGCAGGGCATCCTGCTGCCCCGCGGCACGCCCGACGCCGTGGTGCAGCGGCTGAACAAGGCGCTGATCACCGCCATCCGCTCGCCCGACATCCGCTCGCGCCTGGCCGGCCAGGGCGCCGAAGTGGTGACCATGACCCCCACCGAACAGGACCAGTTCTTCGCCAAGGAGCGTGCGCGCTGGGCCTCCGTGGTGAAGGCCGCCAACATCAAGCTCGACTGAGCACCCGCCTCTTTTTTTCCACATCACCGCCTCGCTACCACCATGACCCCGCAAGACCTCAAATCCATCATGGGCTCCGGCCTGCTGTCCTTCCCCGTCACGGACTTCGACGCCCAGGGCAACTTCAACCCCAAGGGCTATGCCGCGCGCCTCGAATGGCTGGCCCCCTACGGCGCCAGCGCCCTGTTCGCTGCCGGCGGCACGGGCGAGTACTTCTCCTTGTCGGGCCCCGAGTACGGCCAGGTCGTCAAGACCGCCGTGGACACCTGCCGCGGCAAGGTGCCCATCATTGCCGGTGCCGGCGGCCCCACGCGCACCGCCATCGCCCATGCCCAGGAAGCCGAGCGCCTGGGCGCCCATGGCATCCTGCTGCTCCCCCACTACCTGACCGAAGCCGGCCAGGAAGGTCTGATCGAGCATGTGGCCGCGGTCTGCAACAGCGTGAAGTTCGGCGTCATCGTCTACAACCGCGACCGCACCAAGCTCACGGCCAACTCGCTGGCCATCCTGGCCGATCGCTGCCCCAACCTGATCGGCTTCAAGGACGGTGTAGGCAACATCGAGACCATGTCCTCGATCTTCATGAAGATGGGTGACCGTTTCTCCTACCTGGGCGGCCTGCCCACGGCCGAGGTGTATGCAGCCGCCTACAAGGCGCTGGGCACGCCGGTGTACTCGTCTGCGGTGTTCAACTTCATCCCCAAGACCGCGATGGAGTTCTACAAGGCCGTGGCGAGCGACGACATGGCCACGCAGCACCGCCTGCTCAAGGAGTTCTTCATGCCCTACCTGGACATCCGCAACAAGGTGGAAGGCTATGGCGTGAGCATCATCAAGGCCGGCGCCAAGCTGGTGGGCCACGATGCGGGGCCGGTGCGCGCGCCGCTGACGGATTTGAAGCCCGCCGAGATGGAGCAGCTCAAGGCCTTGATCGACAAGCTCGGCCCGCAGTAAGCCCATGCAAGGGCCTGGATCACGACCCAGGCCCTTTTCTTTTTTCCTTTGTGACCTCCAGGAACCTGGCCGTGCACGGGCCCCTGGTGCAGACGCGGCACGCCCATCCTTTTTCAAACACAACAATGGAGACAGACAGCATGTTCATCAAGAAGATCGTTCTCGCCACCGCCGCTGCCGTGGCCATCGCCGCCCTGGCCGGTTGCGCCAGCAGTGCCGCCTCCGGCCCGTCGGCATCGTCCGAGCAGGCCGTGGCCGCCGCCGCCGAGCGCCTGCGCGTGGCCATGATCGACCCCACCCAGGCCGCCCTGGCCCAGTTGGTGGCCGACGACCTGAGCTACGGCCACTCGGGCGGCCGCGTGGACACCAAGGACAGTTTCATCGGCGATCTGCTCGCCGGCAAGTCCGACTTCGTGACCATTGCCATCACCGACCAGACCATCAAGGTGGTGGGCAACTCCGCCATCGTGCGCCACACCCTCACGGCGGACACCAACGACTCGGGCAAGCCCGGCAAGGTGCAGATCAAGATTCTGGGCGTGTGGCAGCAGCAGGGCGGCAGCTGGAAGCTGCTGGCCCGCCAGGCCGTCCGCGTCGCGACGTAAGATGGCTGCCATGGGCCTGCAGCAGAGATGCTGCGGTCCGCTTTTCACAACGGCCGGCCCGGCTCCGCAGGGCCGGCTTTTTTCCTGCCTCTCATGACCCAGCCCTCCAAGCCCCGCATCCTGCAGATCGCCCGCCTCCCCCTGCCCGCCCTGGAGACCGACCTGACCGCCCGCTATGACGTGGTCTGCCTGTCCGACCAGGCCGACCCGGCCGCCTTCCTGGCCGAGCACGGTGCCAGCTTCACCGGCGTGGCGACCTCGGCCTCCATCGGCCTCAAGGCCGAGGTGATTGCGGCACTGCCCAGGCTGCAGGTGGTGAGCAGCTTCGGCGTGGGCTTCGATGCGCTGGACATCGCCGCCTGCCAGGCGCGGGGCATTCCCGTGGGCTACACCCCCGACGTGCTCAACGATTGTGTGGCCGACATGGCCTTTGCGCTGATGCTCGACGTCTCGCGCGGCGTGGCCGCAAGCGACCGCTTCGTGCGCCGCGGCGAATGGCCCAAGGCGCGCTATGCGCCGCTGACACGGGTGTCGGGCAAGCGCCTGGGCATCGTCGGCATGGGCCGCATCGGCCTGGCGGTGGCCGAGCGCGCCACCGGTTTCCGCATGGAGGTGGGCTACTACAACCGCAGCGTCGCCAAGGGCTCCGCGCTGCCGCGCTTCGACTCGCTGCTGGCGCTGGCCGAATGGGCCGACTACCTGGTGCTCACCGTGGCCGGTGGCGCGTCCACGCGCCACCTGATCAACCGCGAAGTGCTCGACACCCTGGGCCCCCAGGGCTACCTGATCAATGTCGCCCGCGGCACCGTGGTGGACGAGGCCGCGCTGGTCGAGGCCCTGCAGCACAAACGCATCGCCGGTGCCGGGCTCGATGTGTTCGAGAACGAGCCCCAGGTGCCTGCCGCACTGATGGAACTGGACAACGTGGTGCTGACCCCGCACACCGCCAGCGCCACGCACGAAACCCGCCGCGCCATGGCCGACCTGGTGCTGGAGAACCTGGAATCCTTCTACGCCACGGGCGCAGTGAAAGTCCCCGTCCCAGCCGCCTGATGTAAAAAGCCCCGCACGGCAAGCACCGGCGGGGCTTTTGTCGGCAAGACAGCCGTACGGACCTGGGGTTACTTCAACACACCCTTGGAAATATCCATGATCATGCGCGTGGCCAGGTACAGGCGCGGCACGATGGTGTTGATCTGCACGTACTCGGCATCGTTGGAGTGCGCACCGTAGCCCGACAGGCCCATGCCCTCCACCACGGCGCCCTTGGTCTTGAGCGCGGCAAAGGCCGCATCGGTGCCGCCGCCCGTGGCCTTCTCGACCACCGTGAGCGGCAGGCCCAGCTCCTGGTAGACCACCTTGCCGTAGCCCGCCACGCGGCGCGAGGCCTCGCTGGCTTCGAGCGGAGGACGGCGCACTTCGAACTTCACGTCCACCTTGGAGGCGGGCAGCAGTTTCGTCTTGATCTTCTCCTGCAGCGCTTTTTCCAGGCCGTCGAAGTCGGCCACCTTGAGTGCGCGCGCATCGGCCTGGGCCGTGGCTTCGGCCGGGATCACGTTGCGGTTGGTGCCCGATTTGGAGACCGTCCAGTTGAGCTTGAGGCCTTCGTCGTTCTTCGACAGGTCCTTCATCTGCAGCAACTGGTGCGACAGCTCGTACAACGCGTTCACGCCGTCCTCAGGCTTGGCGCCGGCATGCGAGGCCTTGCCCTGCACCGTGAGGTAGGCCGCGCCGATGCCGCTCGTAGCCAGGCGCAGCGTGCCATCGGTGCCGCCGCCTTCGAACGAGAAGACCACGTCGTGCTCGGCTGCCACGCGGGTGATGGTGCTGCGCCAGCCGGGCGAGCTGATTTCTTCATCGCCATTGATGAGCACCGTGAGCGTGCCGTAGTCCTTGAAGTTGAGCTTCTGCAGCACGGCGATGGTGTGGATGATGAGGGCGATGCCCTGCTTGTCGTCGGAAATGCCCAGGCCATAGGCCTTGTCGCCGTCGATGCGGAAGGGCTGGTCCTTGAGCATGCCCTTCAAGTACACGGTGTCCATGTGCGCGATGAGCATGATCTTCTTGCTGCCCGTGCCCTTGAACACGGCCTGCACCGCGGGGCCCACCTTTTCGGGCGTGTCGTCCAGGCGGTAGACATCATTGGTCTGCAGCACGTCCACGGTGCCGCCCAGTTGCTTGAGCTGGCTGGCGATGCGCTCGGCGATCTGGTTCAGGCCTTCGATGTCCTTGCTGCCCGACTCGATGTGCACCAGGTCGCGCAGGGTGTCTAGCAGCGGCTGCTGTTCCTTTTGCGCCAGGTTGTGGATTTCGGCCACGGGGGCGGCTTGGGCGATGGTGGCGGCGAAGGCCAAGGAGAGGGAGGCGATCAGGGGGCGGAGGGAATGGGGCATGGTTTGGCTGTTGATGGAATGATTTTTTTGATTATGAAGCCTGGCGGGTCGGGATTCTGGGCTTGATTGGGCTGCATGCTTACGCTGAGGGCGGAGGCCGGGATGTGCGCCCGGCGGCGCAGTAACTTTCTCTTGGGCCGCCAAGAGAAAGTCACCAAAGAGA
>NZ_JBYSYM010000050.1:0-36757 GCF_058783375.1 Acidovorax sp. FW305-C-20-28
CAAGCCGTCTGCTGAGCGCCTGCAACTTAAAGCGGGGGGCTTTCGGTGGCAAGCGGTGAATTTCAACAGCCTGTTAGATCTGGTGCGCCTCACAGCCCTGCAAAAGGACCATCGCCGAAATACACTGCCCTTCCTCCGGCACCCAGTCGCCCGGCGTCATGGTGTTAGCGCCGAACACCACGGGCAGCGAGATGGGCTCCAAACAACCCAGAGACCAACGCAAGGTAGTTCTGTAGATCGGCAGGCCCATCACCTCCCCGGTGCTGACAGCACCAATGGGGCCAATGTAGAGATAGGACTCCGGGGCCTGCTGCGCCGAAGGCGATGGGGTGATGAACGCCCCGCCCCGCTCACCCAGTTGCTCCATGAACTGCTGCTTCTCCAGGTCACTGCCCATGGCGTCGAGCAGCTGTTGAAAGGGCCGCACATGGAGCATGAAGCCGCCCAGGTAGAAAGCCTTTTGATTGCGCTCCCGATAGCCCTCGCGGTTCGCACCGAACAGCACATCCATGAAGGTGAACGATTCGCCCTGCCCCACCGCTTGAATGAATCCATCGACAGGGTGGGAAGACGGCAGGACCGACTCGATCTCGCACTCCACCAGCACACCATCCCGGATGAAGGGGTAGACAGACTGCACGGTGAGGGCGTCGCCATTCGAGCTGAGCCAGAGCGCCACAGAAAAGAGGCCCATGTCCAGCGTCATCAGCCCCGCCTCGACAGAGCCATCCGGCAAACGATGGTGGTCGCGCACCGCCGTGACCTCGAACTCTTTCAGGCGCTCCAGAACGTGAAAACTCACGGCGCCGTCATCTCCCAAAGCCTGCCAGAGATCCCCCAACATACCGACACTCCCTTTCTGGTTGTAGCGGTGCGGCGACGAGGTGCCACCGAGCACCCGCACCGCTCCACACGGACACACGAAGCGGCTGCCCTGCACAACGCGGGGCTGCGCGCGAATGGTCCTGCAGCGCAACGATATCTCACTTCAAGGCACAGCTTGCACAGCAAACTACCGTCCTGGCCTGTGGTGGGCACCCGCCTTCTGGGAACCTCGGCTTTGTAGACCGCTTTTAGGCTGGGCCAGTCCTGGAAGACCGGCACCGCCCTGCAGTGGGGTCCATCAGCCCGGCTGCCCCTGGTTCCGCGCACGCCACTCGGGCACGGTCACGCCGCCCACGCCCCAGTTGTCGAGGTCGACCTCGTCGATGACCACGAAGGTGGAGTCGTGCGGCTTGCCCATGACCTGGTACAGCAGGTCGGAGACGCCCTGGATCAGGGCGCGCTTTTGCTCCGCGGTGGTGGCACTGGCGCCGGGCGCGGTGCCCTCGCGCGTAACCTTGATGTTGACGTAAGGCATGGCACTCTCCCTACCAGCGGCCGGCATGCTGGCCGCCGTCGACATTGAGGGTCTCGCCCGTGACGAAGGCCGCGTTCTCCAGGTACATCACGGCCTCGGCCACCTCGGAGACCTCGCCCATGCGCCCCATGGGGTGCATGCCGGCGAGAACGCCGTGCGCCGCCGGGTCGTGCATGGGCGTCTTGATGATGCCGGGCGCGACCGCGTTCACGCGCACGCCGCTCTGCGCGTACTCGATGGCCAGGCCGCGGGTCACCGCGTCCAGCCCGCCCTTGGTCAGCAGCGCCAGGCCCGAGGGAGCGCCCGCGATCGCCTGGTGCACCAGGGTCGTGGTGATCTGCACGATGTGGCCGTGGCCCTGGCGCAGCAGATGGGGCAGCACGGCCTGCGTGGTGTGGAAGAAGCCGGCCAGGTTCACATCCACCACGCGCCCGAACTCTTCGGCGGTGTACTCGGTGAACGGCTTGCCCAGGAAGATGCCGGCGTTGTTGACCAGCGTGTCGATGCGGCCGAAACGCTCCAGCGCGGCGGCCACCAGGCGCTCGGCGGCCGATCGATCGCGCACATCGCCCGCCACGGCAAACACATCCGCATCGGCGCCAGGCTGGATGTTGCGCGACGTGGCAACCACGGCAAAACCGTGCCGGCGGTAGGCGGCAACGATGCCCGCGCCGATGCCCTGCGATGCGCCCGTGACGATGGCGACTTTTTTCTCACTCATGAAAACTCCTTGGGGAAGTGTCGGTACAGATGGACTGCGACGGGGTCTCCCGACGCCCTCCATAGAGTAGGGACGCCCCCCTGGGAGCGGTAGCCGTTATCCTCGCACAATGGCTGATAGAAAACGCACAGAGGTCGACTGGCAGGACGTGCGCGTCTTCCTGGCATTGGGGCGCTACCGCAGCCTGTCGGCCGCGGCCCGGGCGCTGCAGGTGAACCACGCAACCATTGCCCGGCGCCTGCAGTCGCTGGAGCACAGCATGGGCGAAAAGCTCGTCGAGCGCCGGCCCGACGGCTATCTGCTGACCCCGGCGGGCGAGGTGGCGCTGCAGGCGGCCACCGGCATGGAGGCGGCCGCACAGGCACTGACCCGTGCCGAGCAGGGCCAGGGGGAGGCCCTGCGCGGGCTGGTGCGCATCAATGCACCGCCGGCGCTGGCCCATGCCTTTCTGGCAGCGCAGCTGGCCCGGGTCACCGTGCTCCACCCGGGGCTGGACATCGACCTGGCGACGGACCTGCACGCCATCAGCCTCAACCGGCGCCAGGCCGACATTGCCGTGCGCCTGGGGCGGCCCGCCGACGGCGACCTGATCGCCAGGCTCGCGGGCCGGATGGCCTTTGGCTTCTATGGCACCCGCCAGCGCTGCGAGGAGATCGAGCGGGGTGAGCCACCGGTCTTCATCAGCTTCGACGAGCAGCATTCGGGCATGCCCGAATCGAACTGGCTGGTGCAGCAGTTCCCGCGCGCGCGCTTTTCCCTGCGCGCCGAAAATCAGGTCCTGCAGGCCACCGCCGCGCGGGCCGGCGCAGGCATTGCCCTGCTGCCGCATTACATCGGTCGGCAGGTGCCCGAGTTGCAGCCCTGCGCGCTGGCAGCGCTGCCACCGGCACGCGAGATCTTCGTGCTGACCCGTGGGCAGGACCGGCATGCGGGCCCAATACGCGCCGTGGTGCAGCACCTGCTCGAGGTGTTCCGCGAGAACCGGGCCCTGTTTGCCGCCTGAGCCTGCGCCAGGCTGCCCGAGCGGGCATCTCTTTCAGAGATACGAAGCTCGCCAATCCATATGCATTTTGCGTAGTAACCCCCGGCGGTGCAGGCCGGCACCGGTGCAACCATCTCGCCACACCAACAACGAAAGCGAGACATCCATGGGCTCCCCCGCCATCACGCAGCCGTACCCGCACAGCGCGACCGACGACCTGGCCGACGCGACCTACCGCAAGGTCGGCTGGCGCCTGCTGCCACTGCTCTTCCTGTGCTACATCGTGGCCTACCTGGACCGCGTGAACGTGGGCTTCGCCAAGCTGCAGATGCAGGGCGACCTGCAGTTCAGCGAGGCGGTGTACGGCCTGGGTGCCGGCATCTTCTTCCTGGGCTACTTCCTCTTCGAGGTGCCCAGCAACGTGGTGCTGCACCGCGTGGGCGCACGCCGCTGGATCGCGCGCATCATGGTCACCTGGGGCCTGCTCTCGGCGGGAACCATGTTCGTCAGCTCGCCCACCTCGTTCTACGTGGTCCGCTTCCTGCTGGGCGCGGCGGAGGCGGGGTTCTTCCCGGGCATCATCCTGTACCTCACCTACTGGTACCCTGCGGCGCGGCGCGGCAAGGCGACCTCGCTGTTCCTGGCCGCCATTCCGTTCGCGGGCATCCTGGGCGGCCCGGTTTCGGGCTGGATCCTGCAGGGCATGGGCGGAATCAACGGCTGGGCCGGTTGGCAATGGCTGTTTTTGCTGCAGGGCCTGCCCACCGTGGCGCTGGGCCTGGTGGTGTGGCGCTGCCTGGACGACCGCGTGAAGGACGCGCGCTGGCTCACCCCGGAAGAACGCGCGCTGATCGCCCGCGAGATCGCTGCCGAAGAGGCCGGCAAGGCAGCGCCCAGGATCCTGGCGGTGCTGTCCAATCCACGCGTGTGGCTGCTGGCGCTGGTGTACTTCGCCTTCGTCTCGGGGCTGTACGGCATCTCGTTCTGGCTGCCCAGCATCATCAAGGCCCTGGGCGTCCAGGGCGCGCTGGACATCGGCCTGGTCAGCGCCATTCCCTGGTCCTTCGGCGTGGTGGCGATGTACCTGGTGGCGCGCAGCGCGGACCGCCGGCTCGAGTACCGCTGGCACAGCGCCAGCGCCGCCGTGGTCGGTGCACTCGGCCTGGTGCTGAGCGTGGCCTTGCGCGGCAATGCGGTGTACGCCATGGCCGGGCTCACGCTGGCGACCATGGGCATCATGGCCACCCTGCCCATCTTCTGGGGCATGCCCACGGCCTTCCTGGGCGGTGCGGCGGCAGCGGCCGGCATTGCCTTCATCAACTCCTTCGGCAACCTCTCGGGATTTTCGGCGCCCTATCTGATCGGCGTGATCAAGGACGCGACCCAGAGCACCGACGCGGGCCTGCACATGCTGGCCGCCCTGCTGGTGGTCGGCGCAGTGCTGGTGCTGTTCGCCAGGCCCGAGAAGCCCACCCCCACGCGCTGACCCTGCGGCGCTGCCTGCAGCGCCCTCCCCCTTTGTCCAGAAAGAGACTTCCCATGCTTGCGGAACTGAGTCCCCCTGCGCGCACGCAACGCCGCGCGCCCTCCCCCGGCCTGATCGCGCGCCTGCGCCAGCGTTTCGGCGATCGCTGCTCCACCAGCCAGGCCGTGCTGCTGCAGCACGGTACGGACGAGTCGGCCTACCTGCCCCAGCCGCCCGATGCCGTGGTCTACGTGCACAGCAGCGAGGAGGTGGCCTTTGTCGTGCAGGCCTGCGCGCACGAGCGCGTGCCGATCATCGGCTTCGGCGTGGGCTCCTCGGTCGAGGGGCACCTGCTGGCCGTCGAGGGGGGTGTCTGCGTGGACTTCTCGCAGATGAACCAGGTGCTCGCCATCCGCCCCGGCGACCTCACGGCCACCGTGCAGGCCGGCGTGACACGCGGGCAGCTCAATGCCGCGCTGGCGGGCACCGGCTTCTTCTTCTCGGTGGACCCGGGGGCCGATGCCTCCATCGGCGGGATGGTGGCCACCGCGGCATCCGGCACCAACACTGTGCGCTACGGCACCATGCGCGACAACCTGGTGAGCCTGACGGTGGTCACCGCCAGCGGCGAGGTGGTGCGCACCGCCTCGCGGGCACGCAAGAGCGCGGCGGGCTACAACCTCACGCAGCTGTACTGCGGGTCGGAGGGCACACTGGGCCTGATCACAGAGGCCACGGTGCGCCTGCACCCGCACCCCGAGGCCTGCGCCGCAGCGGTGGTGCACTTCCCCAGTGTGCGGGCCGCGGTGGACTGTGTGATCGAGTCGATCCAGATGGGCGTGCCGCTGGCGCGCGCCGAGATGCTCGATGCGCTGACCCTGCGCGCCGTGAACGCCCACAGCCGGACCACGCTGAGCGAACACCCCACGCTGTTCCTGGAGTTCTGCGGCAGCCAGGCGCAGATCGCCGAGCAGTCGGACACCGTGCGCGAAATCGCCGCCAGCCATGGCGGCGGTGACTTCGAGTGGGCGCACCTGCCCGAGGAGCGCTCGCGCCTGTGGACGCCGCGCCACCATGCCTACTTCGCCTGCCTGCAGCTCAAGCCCGGCAGCCGCAGCCTGACCACCGATGCCTGCGTGCCCCTGTCCGCGCTGGCGCAGTGCATCGACGAAACACAGGCCGACCTGGCCGAGCACGGCCTGCTCGCGCCGGTGTTCGGCCACGTGGGCGACGGCAATTTCCACTGCCTGGTGCTGGTGGACCCGGCCAGCGCCGAGGAGAACGCCGCCGCCGAAGCCTTCAGCCACCGGCTGGTGCAGCGCGCGCTGCGCCATGGCGGCACCTGCACGGGCGAGCATGGCGTGGGCCTGCACAAGCAGCACTACCTGGCCGAGGAACACGGTGCCGAGGGCGTGGCGCTGATGCGCGCCGTGAAGCAGGCGCTGGACCCGCACAACATCTTCAACCCCGGCAAGGTCGTCGCGGCGGCCGGCCCGGACCGCCACCCCCACTGAGGAGAACCACCATGACGAAACTGATGCAATGGTTGCTACTGCCTGCGGCCGCACTCGCCACCCTGGCCGGCTGCGGCGGCGACGGCGCGCCTGCCATGCCGCTGGCCGAGAAATGCGCCACCCTGCAGGGCAAGACCCTGGCCAACGGCAGCGTGGTGATCGACGACGCCAAGCTGGCTGCCGCGGCGCCGCCCCAGCCCGAATACTGCGTGGTGACGGCCCGCTTCAAGGACTCGGCCCTGCGCTTCGAGGCCCGGTTGCCCACCACGGGCTGGAACGGCAAGCTCGCCTTCCTGGGCGGTGGCGGTTTCGACGGCGCCATGCCCACGGCCGCTGCGGCGCAGTTCAGCGAATCCATCTTCACCGAGCGCTACGCGACCATCGGCACCAACGGCGGCTACGACTACCCGCCGCCGCGCGACCTGAACTATTTCAAGGGCGAGTTCGCGCTCGATGCCGCCAAACTGCTCGACTTTGCGCAGCAGTCCGAGCACCGCGCCCTGCCGCCCGGCAAGGAGGTCATGGCCCAGTTCTTCGGCACGCCGCCCACGCGCAGCTACTTCGAAGGCTGCTCCATGGGCGGGCACGATGCGCTCATGCAGGCCCAGCGCTTTCCCGAGGACTTCGACGGCATCGTCGCGCGGGCGCCCGCCGGCAACGTGATGGGGCTGTTCGTGCAGTTCAACCGCATCGCCCGGCAGGTCAAGGGGCCCGGCGGAGCGCTCAACGCCGCCAAGCAGAACCTGCTGGCCAATGCGGTGCTGGCGCAGTGCGACGGGCTCGACGGCCTGAACGACGGCATCATCGCCCGGCCCGCCGCCTGCCAGTTCGACGCCAGGGCACTGCGCTGCACGGGCGGCGCCGACACCGGCGACAGCTGCCTGTCGGACGCGCAGATCGCCACGGTGCAGACCGTCACCTCGCCGGTGGCGACCGCCCATGGTGGCTGGTCGCACCCGGGTTATCCGTTCGGCGGCGAGAACTCGGCCAAGGGCTGGGGCGAGTACATCTGGCCGCAGGCGGGCCTTGCCGGCGCATCGACGCAGGGCCTGTTCTCGGACGGCTTCATCCGCTCCTTCATCGCGCGCGACGCGTCCTTCGACACCGCCACCTGGAACCCCGACCAGTGGCTGGACCGCATGGCCACCGTCGGCGGCCTTTTCGGTGCGACCGACCCCAACCTGGCCCCGCTGCACGCGCGCGGCGCCAAGCTGATCCTGTGGAACGGCACAACCGACACCTCGGTGAGCGCGCGCGACACCGCCCGCTACTACGAGCAGGTGGTTGCCACCCTGGGCCAACGCAAGGCCGACGAGGCGGTCGAGCTGTTCCTGGCGCCGGGCGTGGGCCACTGCTTTGGCGGCGCGGGGCCCGACAAGGTCGACCTGCTGCAGGCCATGGCCACCTGGGTGGAGCAAGGCGTTCCCGCCTCGCAGCAAAAACTGCTGCTGCGCAAGACCGACGCCGCGGGTGCCACCACCATGGCGCGGCCGATGTGCAAGCACCCGGCCTACCCGCGCTACAAGGGCACGGGCGACGTGAACGCGGCCGCCAGCTTCGACTGCGTGCTGGAGTGACACCGGGGGCGTGGCGGCCTGCCACGCCCTCCCTACAATGGCCTGCCGCCCCTGGCCTGCACGGAGGGGCGGCCGGAGATTTGCCGATGGAATTGCGCCAGTTCAAGTATTTCGTGGCCATTGTCGACTGCGGCAGCCTGTCGCGCGCGGCCCAGCAGCTCTACGTGGCGCAGTCGGCGCTGAGCAAGCAGATGACCGAGCTCGAAGGCGAGCTGGGCACCCAGTTGCTGCTGCGCGGGCGCAACGGCGTGGCCATGACCGAGGCCGGCAAGGTGTTCTACGAGTACGCCCAGGGCATCACCAAGCAGGTCCAGGACGCCAAGGCCGCCGTGCACGTGGCGGCCGATTCGGTCGTGGGCACCGTCGTGGCCGCCGTGCCGCAGAGCGTGTCGCCGATGATCGCCTTGCCGCTGATGCGGGCAGCCGCGCGCCGCTACCCCGAAGTGGTATTGCACCTCAACGAGGAGCTGACCGGCAACATGGTCGACCAGTTGCTGCGCGGGCGCGTGGACATGGCCATCTTCTCGCCCACCATGCCATCGGAAGACACCACCTTCACGCCCCTGGTCGAAGAGGAGTTCGTCTTTCTCGAATCGCCCCAGGACCCGCTGGCCCTGCCGCCCGGCGACGTGAGCCTGGCCCAGGCCGTCGCCCGCCCCCTGGTATGGCCGGCCAACGCGCACGGCCACTGCACCCGCTGGCTGGTGGACACGGCGCTGGGCAGCGCGGGCTACCCGGCCGCGCGCGTGGCGGCGGAGATCAATTCGGTCTACACCCTCAAGGCCGCGGTGGAGGCGGGCCTGGGCCCCACCATCATGCCCCTGGGCCTGGCCCAGCGCGAGGTCAGCGAGCAGCGGCTGCGCGCCCACCGCATTGTCGCGCCAGCCATGCACCGCACACTCGGCCTGTGCCTGTCGGTGCACCTGCCCACCACCAATGCCAAGCGGGCGATCTTCCGCCTGATCGGCGACGTGGTGCGCGAGTTGTGCACCAGCGGCCAGTGGCAGGGCACGCGCCTGGCGGTGGACACCAAGGCTTGAGCGGTCCCGCAGCCGGGCAGCCCGGACAAGGCGTGTTGTCCTACGGCAGGGATTCGCGTTGCCACTACACCGGCGCCTGCCGGGCTGGCGCACATTCTGGCTCACCACCACCCTGCCGGCACTGTCCGAGGAGCCTTCCATGTACCACCACCCCGCCCTTCCGCCCGTGGCCTTTCCCTCTGTGAACCTCGCGCAGACGTACGAGATCCAGGGCTGGATGGACTCACTGAACTGCAGCGAGGCCGATCTGCGCGAAGCCGTGGCCCTGGTCGGCCAGTCCCCCACCGCGGTGCACACCTACCTGCATGGCGGCAAGGGGCCCGAACCGCGGCGCGTGCGCACGGCCAAGCCCGCGCAGGCTGCAGCAGCCGCAGCGGTGCTTCGGGCCTAGGGCAACGCCAATGACGCATAGCGAGGATCGTCGAGGCCGAGCACGGCTCGGGCCCCAAGGCCTGAAAAGCCCGATTGCGGGCCAGCGGCTCAGTGGTGCACCAGCACCCGCCGTTCCTGCTTGGCCGAGTACATCGCCTGGTCGGCACGGCGGATGGCCAGGTCGGAGCTGCACTGGTCGGGGTCGACGCAGATGACCCCGACGCTCGCCCCCGGGTAGTCCAGGGTGCGCTGGTCGGCCAGGGTGACACGGCAGACCGTGGCTTCCTCGAGCCGCTGGCGCAGGCTGCGCACCGCCTCGGTGCTGTCCATGCCCTTGCGCGGGCCCGGGCCGGCGAAGACGAATTCGTCGCCGCCGAAGCGGCCCACGTAATCACTTTCGCGCAAGGCCTGGCGCAATTGGCCGGCAATGGCGCACAGCAGCGCATCGCCGGCCTCGTGGCCGTGCTCGTCGTTGACCTGCTTGAAGCCGTCCAGGTCCAGGAAGGCCACCATCACCTGCCCCTGCGCGCGGCGCGCGCGGGCCTGCAGGCGCTCGAGCTCGTCGAACAGCGCGCGGCGGTTGGGCAGGCCGGTGAGGGAGTCGACAAGCGCCATGGTGGACAGCTGTGCGTTCTTGCGCTGCAGTTCCTCGAGCAATTGCTCGCGCTCGACCTGCTGGGCAATGAGGCCGGCGAACAGCTGCAGCATCTTCTCGGTATCGGGCGAGAGCTCGGCGCGCTCGGCGCTGGCCGCGCACAGCGTGCCATAGACGGCGCCGTCGGACAGCCGCACCGGCATGCTCACATAGGTCTGGATGCCCAGCGCAGCCGCGGCGTCCGAATCGCCCCAGCAGCCCTGCACGTCGGCGGTGAACATGCGGCCCTCCTTGAGGGCGCGGTAGCACAGGGTATCGCCCCAGGGCACGGTCAGGCCCTCGGGGATCTGCATCTTGTGGGTGTTGCGGGAGAACAGCACGTGCTGCAGCGCCCGCTTCAGGTCGATGGTGGTGAGGTAGGTAGATTCCAGCCGCGTGACCGTGCCCAGCATCTCCAGCAAGGGGCGCGTGAGCTGTTCAAGCGTCTTGGCCTGGATGACGGAGTCGGAGAGGCGTGAAAGGAGCGGATCCATGGCGACAGCAGCAACGATGTGGTACACGGTTGGGGTGCCAGTCCACCAGCGGACGCAACCCATGCTGGCAATGTACGCCAATTTTGGCAATTACTTTATTGCCAAGTAAATAAATGTAGGACAAAGCCGCGTTGCAGCGTCAGACTGAAACGCCCGCCATCCGGGATGGGTGCTTCAACCACCTGTCATGACATGCCCAGCCGGCGCGCAATCAGGTCCTTCATGATCTCGCTGGTGCCGCCGTAGATGCGCTGGATGCGCGCATCGGCATACATGCGGGCGATGGGGTACTCGACCATGTAGCCGTAGCCGCCGAACAGCTGCAGGCACTCGTCGGTCACCCTGCCCTGCTGCTCCGTGCACCACAGCTTGGCCATGTAGGCGGCCTCGTTGTCCAGGGTGCCGTCGAGCATGCGCTGGGTGCAGTCGTTGACGAAGCTGCGCGCCACGTGGGCCAGCGTGGCGCATTCGGCCAGCTTGAAACGCGTGTTCTGGAAGTCGAACACGCTCTGCCCGAAGGCCTTGCGCTGCTTCGTGTATTCCACCGTGAGTTCGACCGCGCGCTCGATGACGGCGGCGGCCGGCACGCACAGCAGCATGCGCTCATAGGGCAGCTGGCTCATGAGCTGGATGAAGCCCTCGCCCTCTTTGGGGCCGAGCAACTGGCCCGCCGGGATGCGCACGCTGTCGAAGAACAGCTCGGCCGTGTCGGAGGCGTGCTGGCCGAGCTTTTCCAGGCGCCGGCCGACGCGAAAACCCGGCAGGTTCTCCGTCTCCAGCACCACCAGCGACACGCCACGGCTGCCGGCCTCGCCGGTGCGCACGGCCACCACCAGCAGGTTGGCGGTGAAGCCGTTGGTGATGAAGGTCTTGGCGCCGTCGATGACGTAGCCATCCCCGTCGCGGCGGGCGCGGGTGCGCAGCGCCTTCAGGTCCGAGCCGCAGCCGGGCTCGGTGAGCGCGATGCCGGCCAGCAGCTCGCCGCTGGCAAGGCGGGGCAGCCAGCGCTGATTTTGCGCCTCGGTGCCGTAGTCCATGAGGTAGTGGGCGGCGATGGAATGCACGGCCGTGTTCGCCGGCATCTCGGCGCGGGCCAGTTCGTCCTGCACCACCAGTTGGTAGGCCAGCGAGGCACCGGCGCCCTGGTAGGCCTCGGCCAGCTCGGGCAGCAGGAAGCCCATCTGGCCGAAAGGCTGCCAGACCTCTCGCGGGATGAAGCCCTGGCGGCGCCACCCGTCCAGGTGCGGCGCCATCTCGCCGGCGATGTAGCGGCGCACCTGGTCGCGAAAGGCCTCGATCTCGTCGTCCATCCAGCGATGGCGGTACAGCTGCGGCAGCATGGCTCAGATCCCCGTGAGGCCGCCGCTGCACATGAGCGTCTGACCGCTGACATAGTCCGACTCGGGGATGCACAGCAGGTACACGGCGCCCGCCGCCTCTTCGGGTGTGCCGCCGCGGCCCAGCGGTATGCTGCGCTCCATCATCGCCATCAGCTCGGGGTTGATGCCGACCTTGATGTCGCGCCCGTCGATGTGGGCCGTGGCCTGGTCCGCCGCGCTGCTGGTCAGGCGCGTCTTGATGAAGCCGTAGGCCACGCAGTTGACGGTGACGTTCATGCGCCCCCACTCCTTGGCCAGGGTCTGGGTCATGCCCAGGATGCCGGCCTTGGCCGTGGCGTAGTTGGCCTGGCCGGCATTGCCGAACAGCCCGGCCACCGACGAGATGTTGACCACCTTGCGCACCACGCGCTGGCCGGCATCGGTCTCGGCCTTGCCCAGCGCGCGGATCACGGGCTGCGCGGCACGCAGGATGCGAAACGGCGCAGTCAAGTGGCAGTCGATCATGGCGTACCACTGCTCGTCCGTCATCTTCTGCACCACGCTGTCCCAGGTGTAGCCGGCGTTGTTGATGAGGATGTCCAGGCCTTTGTATTCCTGCACCGCCGTGCCGACGAAGCGCTCGGCAAAGTCGGGCGCCGTCACGTTGCCCACGCAGGCCGTGGCCGTGCCGCCCTCCTGGCGGATGGCATCGACCGTCTCCTGCGCGGGTTCGGGGTCCAGGTCGTTGACGACGATGCGTGCGCCTTCGGACGCGAGCTTGAGCGCGATGGCGCGGCCGATGCCACGGCCCGAGCCGGTGATGAGGGCGACCTTGCCTTCGAGTTTGGGTGTCATTCTGGGTTGTCCTGTGCTGATTTGTTTCACGGCAGCGCGATGAGCGCTTCGCCGACGATCTTGGTCTGTCCGAACTGGTTGCTGCTCTGGATCTCCAGGCGCACACAACGCTCGCCGTTGTGCTCGAGCTTTTCCACCACGCGCGCCGTGCAGCGCATGGCGTTACCCAGGTGCGTGATGCCCTGAAAGCGCACGTCCAAGCGCCGCAGCTGGCTTTGCGGCACCCAGCGCGTGAGCAGGCGCCCCAGCCAGGCCATGCCCAGCATGCCCTGGGCAAACACGTCCGGCATGCCGGCCTGGCGCGCAACGTCGGTATCGATGTGGATGGCGTTGTGGTCGCCCGAGGCGCCCGCGAACAGGCACAGCGTGGTGCGGTCCACGGGCACAACCTCCAGCGCGGGCAGCTCGCTGCCCAACTCGATGGTGTCGAAAGTGATGGTGGGGGTGGTCATGGGGAGCTCAGTGGCGGCACACCAGCACGGTGCGCATTTCGGCGACGAGCTCGCCCTGCTGGTTGGTCGCGCGCGAGGTCTTGACGACGAACTCCAGCGCGCCGTTCTTCTTGTCGTAGACGTCGGTGATCTTCGAGCGCACCGTCACCGTGTCGCCCGCGCAGGCCGGGCGGTGGTACGCAAAGCCCTGCTCGCCATGGAGCAGCTTGGCAAACGGGATGCCCAGGTCCGCCAGCAGGCGGTCGGTCGCACCCGAATCGAGCTCGGCCGCGAACAGGAAGGTCGGTGGGGCGGGGATGTCCGCATACCCCGCATCGCGCGCCGCCTGGGCGTCGGTATAGACCGGGTCCGTCTCGCCGATGGCCTTGGCGAAGAAGCGCAGCCGGGTGCGCTCGATGGGCAGGACCGAGGCCTGCAGCTCGTGGCCGATCCACTTCTTGTCGATCATCGTGGCTCCCTGGTCATACACGTTCATACAGGGTCACGACACAGGCGCCGCCCAGGCCCAGGTTGTGCTGCAGCGCCAGCCGCGCGCCATCGACCTGGCGCTTCTCGGCCGTGCCACGCAGCTGCTGGACCAGCTCGGTGCACTGCGCCAGCCCTGTGGCGCCCAGCGGGTGTCCCTTGCTCAACAGGCCGCCGGACGGGTTGGTGACGACCTTGCCGCCGTAGGTGTTGTCGCCGTCGAGAACGAATTTCTCGGCGCCGCCTTCGAGGCACAGGCCCAGCGATTCGTAGCTCAGCAGCTCGTTGTGGGCAAAGCAATCGTGCAGCTCGACCACCTGCACCTCCGCGGGGCCGATGCCAGCGGCCTCGTACACCTGGCGCGCGGCCTCGCGCGCCATGCCGAAGCCCACCACCTCGCGCATGTCGCGCGCCCCGAAGGTCTCGGGCCGGTCGGTGGTCATGGCCTGCGCGCGGATGCGCACCGTGCGATCGAGGCCGTGGCGCTGCGCGAAGGCGTCGGAGCAGACGATGGCGGCCGCCGCGCCGCAGGTGGGCGGGCAGGCCATGAGCCGGGTCATCACGCCGGGCCACATCACCGGGGTGTTCAGCACCTCCTCCGCCGTGACCACGTTGCGGAACAGCGCCAGGGGATTGTTGGCCGCATGGCGGCTGGCCTTGGCGCGTATCTCGGCGAAGGTGGACAGCGCGGTGCCGTACTGCTGCATGTGGGCCAGGCCTGCGCCGCCGAAGTAGCGCAGCGCCAGCGGGACGCCAGGCTGGTCGACCAGCTCGTCCGTGGCCTTGTCGAAGTTCTCGAAGGGGCTGGGGCGGTCGTTGAACATGGCGCCTAAAGCGCCCGGGCTCATGTGCTCGAAGCCGAGTGCCAGCACGCATTCCGCCGCACCGCTGGCCACGGCCTGGCGCGCCAGGAACAGCGCGGTCGAGCCGGTGGAGCAGTTGTTGTTGACGTTGACGATGGGGATGCCCGTCATCCCCACCTCGTACAGGGCGCGCTGCCCGGCGGTCGAGTCGCCATAGACATAGCCGACATAGGCCTGCTGGACCTGCTCGTAGCCTATGCCGGCATCGGCCAGGGCCCTGCGCGTGGCCTCCGAGGCCATCGCCGGGTACGGCGCGTTCGCTCCGGGCTTGGTGAACGGGATCATGCCGACCCCGGTGACAAAGACATCACGGCTCATGGTTTCTTTCCTGGTTGTGTGTTGTGGGTGGAGGTGCCGCTATGCAACCGCACGCTGGCGGTTCTTCCAGAACGGCTCGCGCAGCTGGGTCTTGAGCACCTTGCCGGCACCGGACAGCGGCAGCGCCTCGGCGAAATCGATGCTGCGCGGGCACTTGTAGCCCGCGATCAGCGCCTTGCAATGCGCCACGAGGTCTGCCACCGCCACGCCCTGCCCCGGCCGGAGCACCACGACGGCGTGCACGGATTCGCCCCATTCGTCGCTGGGCACCCCGATCACCGCGCAGGTCAGCACGGCCGGGTGCTGGGCCAGCGCGTTCTCGACCTCGATGGAATAGACATTCTCGCCGCCGGTGATGACCATGTCCTTGAGCCGGTCGGCGATGAAGATGAAGCCCTCGTCGTCCATGGTGGCGCCGTCGCCGGTGTGCATCCAGCCATTGCGGATGGCCTGGGCCGTCAGCTCCGGCTGGCGCCAGTAGCCCTGCATGACATTGGGGCCGCGCACCACCACCTCGCCGATGGTGCCGCGCGGCACCTCCTGGTCATCGGCATCGACGATGCGCACCTCCACGCAGTGGGTGGCCCGGCCGGCGGAGCGCAGCTTGCCGCGCGCCCGTCCCTCGGCCTGGTGGCACCACGCTGGGTTGATGGTGGCGATCGGCGACAGCTCGGTCATGCCATAGGCCTGCACGAACTCCACGCCCGGCAGGGCCGCCATCGCACGCTCGAGCACCGCCTCGGATATCGGCGATGCACCGTAGACGATGGTGCGCAGCGCGCCGAGGTCGCGCGGCAGCTGCATCGCCGGGTGGTCCACCAGCATCTGGATCATGGTAGGCACCAGCAGCACGTGCGTGACGCGGTCGCGATCCAGCGTGGCCAGCACCTGCTCGGGCTGGAACGAGGGCAGCACGGTGTGGGTGTTGCCCTCGATCCAGTGGGGCATGCCCATGCCGATGTCGGCCAGGTGGAACATGGGCGCCACGTGCAGGTAGGTGCCACCCGGCGAGGCCAGGCCTTCGGACCGCGCGGCCTGCCCCACGCTGCACAGGTTGGCATGGCTGAGCATCACGCCCTTGGGGAAGCCGGTGGTGCCGCCGGTGTAGAAGATGCCCGCCAGGTCGTCGCCGCGGCGCAGCGCATCGGGGGCGGGCTCTGCGGCGCCCAGGATCGCTTCGTATCCGTGCATGCCCGCAGGCACCTCGCCGTCACCGCAATAGACCACCTCGCGCACCGTGGCGACCTGGGCACGGAAGCCCTCGGCCATGGCGCGGAAGGTCTCGTCGACGAGCAGGATGGTGGACTCCGAGTCGTTGAGCGAATACACGATCTCGGCAGCCGACCAGCGCGTGTTGCAAGGGTTGAGCACCCCGCCGCCCCAGGGCACGGCCATCTGGTATTCCAGGTAGCGGTCCGAGTTCAGCGACAGCATGGCGACCCGGTCGCCCGGCTGCATGCCCAGCTTCTGCAAGGCACGCGCCAGGCGCGCCACGCGCTCGCCCAGCTCGAGGAAGGTGTGCTGGCGGCTGCCGCAGCGCACGGCGATGCGCTCTGGGTGCTGCTGCATGGCGCGGTGCAGCGACTGTGTCAGGTACATGGATCTGTCTCCGTGGTGCCGGCTGGATGCCGGCTTTTTGTGGATGGTTCATGGTACGAATCGAGGCCCCCGCGCGCGAGGGCACATCGCACCGTTCTGATGGCAAAACGCCTCATTCGCTGCGCGGTGGCGCTCAGGGCCTCACGCAGTCGAAGCTGGCGGCGGCATTCACGTCGCCCGCGCCCCGGTATTTCGGCCAGGTGGGAAACTGGCACAGCGGGCGCGTGCGCCCCGGGGGGTTGGCGTCGGCCACGGTCTGGGGCCCTGGGGGCGTGCCGAAGTCGGCCCAGCGGTCCAGCGCATCCAGTGTGGCCATGCCCGTTGCGTTGAACGGCCCGGTGGCATGGCCGTAGCCAGGGACGGTGTAAAAGCGCATGAAGCCGTCCACCTGGGCCTGCCCGAAGCGGGCGACCAGCGCCTCGTAGTAGTCGACCGAGCCGCCCAGGGGGATCATGCTGTCCGACTGCCCGTGCACCAGGATCCACTTGGCCTTCTTCATGAAGGGCTGGATGTCGGTGCTGGTGGCATCGAGCAGGCTGGACATCTCCTGCACCCGGGCCGCGTACGGGCCAGGGTCCAGGGGGTCGAAGGCCAGACTGCCCGCACGTGGATCGCGCAGGATGAGGTGCCGCACCAGGGCATCGGCAAAGCCCGACAGCGACCCCAGGCTGGCGCCCACCGGCGGGCTGGAGATGCCCGGCGACCTGCCGAAGCCACCGGTGGAAAGATAGGCCGTGGAGACATCGAACCCCGCCTGGCTGGCGATGCCGTTCTTGAGTGCATAGGGGTAGCGGGTGCGGCTGCGCAGCGTCTGCGCGGTGGCCACCTGGGCGTCCGACAGGCAGGCATCGCCCAGATCGGCGCCGCCCGCGCAGCGCAGGCTGACCGGTGTGAAGGGGCAGGCCGCAGTGTTGCTGACGACGCCGTCTGCCACGCCGTCCAGCGCATCGCACGCGGCCAGCTCCGCTTGCTGCAGGGTCTGCAGCTTGGCCGGGGCCAGAAAGCCGGCACCGCCACCCAGGTGCAGCGCGCGGTTGAGCAATTGCCAGGACAGCAGGGTCGGCACCACGCTGTAGGCGGGGAACAGGGTGACCATGCCGTCGTAGTCCTCGGGCCACTTCTGCATGGCCGTCATGCCCTCGTGCCCGCCCTTGGAACCACCGACAAAATAGGTTCTGGCAGGCGCGCTGCCATAGCGTGCGCGCAGCAGCTGCATGGCCACGTCGCGCGTCTTCTTCACGGCGTCGCCGCCGTAGTTGCGCAGCATCTCGTCGTTGAGCGAGAACCGGGCATCGAAAGGGTCGCCGCCCGGCATCTGGTGGCCACTGTCGCCGGCGAACACGGCGTAGCCGCGCCCCAGCGGCGGCGAGGAATCGACGAAGGGGCTGGTGGTATCAAGCACAACGCCGTTCAGGCCGCCGCCCCCGAAGTGCACAGCCTTGCCATTCCACTCCGAGGGCATGGCGATGGAAAAGCCGATGGACTGGGCCGCACCGTCGACCGGGCGGATCTCGCCCGAGACCTTGCAGTACTCGCCCAGGGGCGCGGCGGCAGGGATGAGCACCGCCCCCGTGACCACGGCCCCGGTGGTCGCCAGGCCAATGGCGGCGCGGTCTACGGCACGGCCCTGCAGGGCGCTGCAGGCCTGGGCGGGTGGCATCGCAGGGCCTGAGGCAGAGGGGCTGTCGTCGCCATTCCCGCATGCGGACAAGGCCAGCAGCAAGGGGCCCATGAGTGCGGCGGCTGCTCGCCGCGGGGCGGTTTTTCGGTGGTTGTTCATTGCTTGTCTCCAGGATGGGTCTTGTCGTTGGGTTCGCGCACGGTGCGGGGGTCTTGTACGGCCCCGTTTCACCGTGGCCGGATGCTAGAAGCGCACTCTGGCCGTGGCGATGGCACGATCACGCCAATCGGATGGCACAAGACACCGATCTCCAGGACTCCACGGCGCCTGCATGCGTGTTGTCCCGGAGGCACGCGGCGCATCGCATGGCTAAGATCAAGCGGACGCGCCGGTCGCCCTTGCCTCGCCTTTTCTCCTGCCATGCTTCGCCCTCCCGTCACGATTCCCATCACCTTCGTCCAGGGCATGCTGTCCGGCATGCACGCACGCGGCGGGCCCTGCGAACCCCTTTTGCTGGAGGCAGGCATTGCGCCACAGCTGCTCGGGCAGCCCGGTGCGCGCGTGACCGCAGCGCAGTACGCCAGTCTGTTCAAGCGCCTCATCGAGCATCTGGACGACGAGTGCCTGGGCCTGCTCACCCGCCCGATGAAGCGGGGCTGCCTGTCGCTGGTGGCAAGGGCGGCCATCAGCGCGCCCACGCTGGAGCTTGCGGTGCGCCGCGCCGCGCACACCATCCGCCTGCTGCAGGACGACGTGGTGCTGGACCTGGTGCGCGAGGGTGCGCAGGCGGGCCTGGCCCTGCGCTTCGCCAACCCGCAGACCGCACGGCCCACGTTCCTGCACGAGCTGCTGCTGCGCGTGCTCTGGCGGCTGTTCGCGTGGCTTGTGGGGGGCCAGTTGCCCATCACGCGCATCGACTTCGCGTACGGGCAACCGGTGTATTCCGCCAGCTACGCCAAGATCTTTCCTGCGCCGCTGCGCTTTTCCTGCCCGCAGTCCACGCTGTGGTTCGACGATTCGCTGCTGCAGGCGCCGGTGCGCCGCGATGCCGCGGCCCTGCGCAACTTTCTGATGGATGCGCATGCGCAGATCATCGTTCCGCGGAGCGCCGAGGATTCGGTGGGTGCGCGGGTGCGCGCCCAGTTGCTGCGCACCCAGCCGGCCTGGCCCGACCTGGGCGGCATGGCCCAGGCCCTGCACATGGCGCCGACCACGCTGCAGCGGCGCCTGGCCAATGAAGGCATCTCCTACCAGGCGCTCAAGGACGAACTGCGGCGCGACACCGCGATCTGGCGGCTCAACACCAGCAGCGTCTCGCTCGCGGAACTGGCGGCCGAGCTGGGCTTCAACGACGGCTCGGCCTTCCAGCGGGCCTTCAAGAACTGGACCGGCAGCCCCCCGGGCGCCTACCGGCGCGAAGGTGCTTAGGCCCTGGATTTCAAAGGCATCGCGGCCCACCTATCATCGGCTTTGCGGCCCTTTTGCCGCTGCACCGGCGCGCACGCAACCCCTGCAAGGAATACCATGAACAGCCCCCTGGCCCCCGTCGAACTGGGCAAGGCCTACCGCCTCCTCAACCATGGCCCCACGGTGCTGGTATCGGCGCGCCACGGCGGGGTGGACAACGTGATGTCCGCCGCCTGGGCCTGTGCCCTGGACTTTGCGCCGCCCAAGCTCACGGTGGTGCTCGACAAGGCCACGCGCACGCGCGAACTGGTGGAGGCCAGCGGGCAATTCGTGGTTCAGGTGCCCACCGCTGCGCAGATGCAGCTCACCCACGATGTGGGCAACGCCAGCCTGCACCAGGACCCGGCCAAGCTGCAGCACCACGGCGTGGCGCTGTTCGGCATGGAGGGGCACGACCTGCCCTTCGTCGCGGGCTGCTCGGCCTGGCTGGCCTGCAAAGTCATCCCCGAGCCGCACAACCAGCAGGCCTACGACCTGTTCATCGGCGAGGTGGTGGGCGCCTGGGCCGACACGCGTGTGTTCTCGGGCGGGCACTGGCATTTCGAGACGGCCGGCCCCGAGTGGCGCAGCCTGCACTATGTGGCGGGCGGGCAGTTCTATGCGATCGGTGAATCGCTGGTGGCGCGTACCGAACCCCGGGGCTAAGGGCCTGAAAGCACGGGTTTCCGTGACAAAGGTCACTGGCATGGGCCGCTGCTGCGCACCACAATGCCGGATCACATTTCAGAGGAGAACCGGCGATGATCCAGGCACGAGCGACCCGTGCGGGCCACCATTTTTCGGCCATGGCCCTGGGTGTGGCAGCCCTGCTGTCCAGCACCGCCCTGCTGGCTGAATCACCGCCGCCGGTGTTGCCGGAGACGGCGGTCAAGCCTCGCCCCGCGTCCTGCGAGAACGCCCAGGTGCTGCGCGTGATCGATGGCGACACCCTGGTGGTGGCGGGCGCGCAGGGCACCGAAAAGCTGCGCATCAGCCAGATCTCTGCGCCCAAGAGAAGCCAGCGTTCCGGCCCCTATGCGCTCGCCTGCCTGCAGAACTTGGCGGCCGGCAAGCCGGTCTCCCTGTGCCGTGACGGGCGCGACCGCTACGGCCTGGCCCTGGCCAACCTGGCGGTGGATGGCAAGGACCTGGCCTCCTCCCTGGTGGAAAAGGGCTGTGCCCACCCGTACTTCAACTACCTGGAAGCCGGCAGCCCGCTGCCGGCGCTGCACGGGCACTACTGGATGAACCACGACCCCCTGCCCGTCGATACGCCGGAGGCGGCTGCACCGTGGGTCTACCGGGCGACATCGGTCCCGGTGCCCGTGCTCGCCAATGGCCAGACGCCCATCCAGGTATCGAGCAGCACGCTGGCCAAGCCCGTCAACCGCTTGCTGGACTGGGCCGAATTCAGGTTCGATGCCCTGCTGCAGGGTGGCTCCGGCACCCAGGCTGTGGGCACCGCTGGCGATGGCTACCGCTGCTACAGCAGCGGCCAGTGCCTGGGCCTGCTCGATGGCGCTGTGGTGTTCCATGACGGGCAGCAGATCCGCACCCTGCTGCCCGCGGCCGACGCGCTGCGCGCGGCACAGGCCGACGGCTACTGAGCCGGCCGGGCGCTAACGCCCGCCCACGGCCGCCCGCCCCGCCGACAGCCCTTTGCTGGCCGCCAGCGCCAGCTCGGTCGTCTGCTGGAAATGCTGCTGCAGCAAGGCCGTGGCACGCGCCACGTCGCGCGCCAGCGCGGCCTCGACGATGGCAGTGTGCTCGGCCGGGATGTCGCGCTGCACGGGCTGGGCGGCGGCCTTCTCAGCCGAGCCACCTGGCGCCGCGGCCGAGAGAAAGCGGTAGCGCGTGAAGCGCTCGCGCAGGTTGGCGGCCAGCTCCAGCAGCACGCGCGAGCCGCAGGCCGAGAGCAGTGCGTCGTGGAAGGCCATGTGCGCCTCGTCCCACTGGGTGGACAGGGCCGCCGGCATGCCGGGCTCGCGCAGGGCCAGGCGGTTGAGCTGGTGGTGGGCGGCCACCACGCGCGACTCCCAGGCCACATCGCCCTGCAGCACCGACAGGCGCAAGGCCTCGGTCTCCACCAGCACCCGCGCCCCCGATATCTCCGCCAGGTCCTGCGCCGAGGCGCTCGCGACCTTGAAGCCGCGCTGGTCCTCGGCCTGCACGAAGCCGCTGCTGGTCAGGCGCGAGAGCGCCTCGCGCATGGGGATGGGGCTGGCGCCGTAGCGCGTGCACAGGTCCTTGATGAGCAGCTTGGAGCCCGGGGCGAACACGCCGCCCACGATGTCCATGCGCAGTTGCGCCACGAGCGACGAGGTGCGGGTGGTGGGCGCGGTCGAGAGAGTTTCAGTCGCTGTGGGCATGGGCTTTGCGCCAGTGGGGCCGGCGGGTTTTGGAAATTATAGGGTTTGCACTAACATATACTTTTCATTGAAATATATATATTTCTTCCATCCACGCAACCCGGACCATCCCCATGAAGCTCTGCACATTCACCCTCCAAGGTTCCCGCCGCCTCGGCCTGCTCGACGGCGAGCAGGTCCGCCCCCTGCCCGCTGACGTGGCGCGCGATGTCGGCGACTTCGTGCGCCAGCTGGCCGCTGGTGCCAGCCGCGAAGAACTGCTCGCTGGCGCAGGCGCGCCCGTGCCGCTGGCCCAGGTGCAGTTCCTGCCCCCGGTGGTCGCGCCCGAGAAGATCATCTGCGTGGGCCTGAACTACCACGACCACACCAAGGAGAGCGCCTACGCCCAGCCCGACTACCCCACGCTCTTCCTGCGCCTGACCACCAGCCTGTGCGCCCACGATGCTCCCATCGTGCGCCCGGCCTGCAGCGACAGCCTGGACTACGAGGGTGAGCTGGCCGTGGTGATCGGCACCGGTGGCCGCCACATTCCGCTCGACCAGGCGCTGGACCATGTGTTCGGTTACTCGGTGTTCAACGACGGCTCGGTGCGCGAATACCAGTTCAAGACCCCGCAGTGGACCGTGGGCAAGACCTTCGACGCCACGGGCGGCTTCGGCCCGGCCGTCGTCACGGCCGACGAGCTGCCGCCCGGCGCGCGTGGCCTGAAGCTGGAAACCCGCCTGAACGGCCAGACCGTGCAGTCGGCCAATACCGACGACATGGTGTTCGATGTGGCCACCTTGGTGCACGTGATCAGCGAGGCCATCACCCTGAGCCCAGGCGATGTGATCGTGGCGGGAACGCCGGCCGGCATCGGCTGGGCGCGCTCCCCCCGCCTGCTGATGCGCGACGGCGATGTCTGCGAGGTGTCCATCGAGCGCATCGGCACGCTGCGCAACCCCATCGCCGACGAGGTGCTGGCCCACGCCGTGGCCGCATGAACGTGGCTGCATGAGCACACAAGAACGACAGGAGACAACCGCCATGAACCGCCTGCTTGCCCCCTTGGCCATTGCCGCCGCGCTGCTGGCCGCCCCACCCGTGCACGCCCAGCTGGCCGGGCGCACCGTCAGCATCATCGTGCCGCAGCCCGCCGGCAACCCCACCGACGGCGTGGCGCGCAAGCTCCAGCCGCTCTTGCAGAAGGAACTGGAGCAGACCGTGATCGTGGAGAACACGCCCGGTGCGGGCGGCTCCATCGGTGTGCAGAAGGTGCTCAGCGGCCAGGCCAACACCGTGCCGGTGCTGATCGCCTCGCAGACCGAGCCCATCCTCACGCCCTTCACCATCAAGGGCGCGCGCTACAAGCCCGAGGACTTCCGCGCCATCGCCCTGGTGGCGCGCCTGCCCTACATCCTGGTGGCGCGGCCGGGGCTGGCGGCTAGCACCCCAAGCGAGCTCGCGGCGCTGGCCAAAAAGTCGGCCACACCGCTGAGCTTTGGCAACATCGGACCCGGCTCCATGATCCACCTGCTGGGCGAGCAGTGGGCGCGCAAGACCAACGTCAAACTCAACCAGATCTCCTACCGCGGCGTGCCGCCCGTGACGCAGGACCTCATGGGCGACCAGATCGATCTGAGCTTCCTGCCGCTGGGCGGGGCCACGCTGTCGATGATCCAGTCGGGCAAGGTCAAGGCCATTGCCAACTCGGCCGCCACGGCCCACCCGCAGCTGCCGCGCCTGCCCACCATCGCGGCATCGGACAAGGCGCTGTCGGACTTCGTCTACGGCACCTGGATCGCGCTGCTGGTCCCCACCAAGACCCCGGCAGACGTGGTGGAGCGGCTGAACAAGGCGCTCACCACTGCCATGAAGGACAGCGATTTCCAGGCCTACGTGAGTACCAGTGGCATGGAACTGGCCACGGGCAATACGCTGCGCGAGCTCGACAGGTTCTATGCTGTGGAGACCCAGCTGTACCAGGGGCTGGCCAAGGACATCGGCGTGACCGCTGAATGAGCACCACGACGCACAACGACAGGAGACAGACCGTGACGACCTCACCGCCCCGCCCCGCCATCCACTCGGTAGACGAGTTCGTGCTGAGCGTGCCCGACCTGGCCGTGGCGCGCCACTTCTACACCAGCTTCGGCCTGGACGTGCGCGATGAAGAAGGCGGCGCGCTGGCGCTTTACACCCATGGCCACCCGCACCGCTGGGCGCGCGTGCTGCAGGGCGACGGCGGCCCCAAGCGGCTCGAATGGATCAGCCTGGGCATCCATGCAGCCGACCTGCCGCGCTTTGACGACCTGCTGCATGCGCGCGGCATCCCCCGCCTGGCGCCACCCGAGGGTGCCGACCCGTCGGGCCTGTGGCTGCAGGGTCCCGATGCGCTGCCCATCCAGCTGCGCGCAGCGCCCAAGGTGTCGCCCGATGCCCCAGGCCCGCGCGATGCACCGCCCGCGCCCGCCAACTTCGGCCGGGCACCGAGCCGCAGCACCGCGCAGGCCACGCGCCCGCTGTACCTCTCGCACATCCTGCTGTTCACGGCCGATGTGCCCGGGGCGCTGGACTTCTACACCGGCGTGCTGGGGCTGCAGGTATCGGACCAGTCGGCCGGCATCATCGCCTTTTTGCACACGCCGCATGGCAGCGACCACCACCTGATCGCCTTTGCCAAGTCCAACGCGGGCGGCCTGCACCACAGCAGCTGGTGCGTTCCCTCGCTCGACGCCGTGGGCATGGGCGCGCAGCAGATGGTGAACGCCGGCTACCCCGATGGCTGGGGCCTGGGGCGGCATGTGCTGGGCTCGAACTACTTCCGCTACGTGCGCGACCCCTGGGGCAGCTTTGCCGAGTACTCGTTCGACATCGACTTCGTGGCGCCCCATGCGCAATGGCCCGCGGCCGACCACCCGCCCGAGGATTCGCTCTATGTCTGGGGCCCCCATGTGCCCGAGGACTTCATCGCCAACCATGAGCCGCCCCGCGGCTGACCATCTGCCTACATCCCTTGCGGCGGCATCTGCAGGCTGGCCGCCGCAGGGCTTGCGGGCTGCTGCGGCGCCCGCACCTGGGGCAGGCAGTCGGGGTATTCGCGCTGGATGAAGGTGACCAGGGCCTCGCGCACGCGGCAGCGCAGGTCGAAGGCCAGGCCCGAGGAGCGGGCCGAGACCAGCACCCGGATCTGGATGGTGCGCTCGGTCACGTCGGTGAGCTGCAGCACGCTCACGCGCTTGTCCCATTCGGGGGCCGTTTCCAGCACGCGCTGGAACTCGGCGCGCAGCGGCTCCAGCGGCAAGGCGTAGTCGGCATACAGAAACACCGTGCCCAGGATCTCGGAGCTGGTGCGCGTCCAGTTCTGGAACGGGTGCTCGATGAACCACTGCAGCGGAATGATGAGCCGGCGCTCGTCCCAGATCTTGAGCACCACATAGGTGCCCGTGATCTCCTCGACCCGGCCCCACTCGCCCTCGATGATGAGCACATCGTCGATGCGGATCGGCTGCGCCAGCGCGATCTGCAGGCCGGCGATCATGTTGCTGAACACCGGCCGCGCGGCGATACCGGCAACGAGGCCCACCACCCCGGCCGAGGCCAGCAGGCTGGCCCCCACCTGGCGCGCGCCCGGGAAGGTCATGAGCATCATGGCCAGGCCGGCCATCACCACCGCCGTCATGGCGGTGCGCGATAGCACGCGGGCCTGCGTGGCGATGCGCCGGGCGGTGAGGTTGTCCTCCACGTCGGCCGGGTGCTTGGCGATCACGCCGTCGGCCAGCCCGCCGATGGCCGCGACCAGCAGCCAGCAGGTGCCCGCAATGACGGCCAGGCCATTGAAATGCCGCACCGTGCCGATATGGCGCAGGTCATCGCTGGCAGCCTGCCACACCAGCTGCAGCGCGATCAGCGGCAACAGCAGGCGCACCACGGGCACACAGGCCTCGAACACCGTGCGCAGCACCAGCACATGGCCCGTGGCGCGGCGCAGCACCACGGCAGCGATGCGGTGCACGATGGCCGCCGCAATGACCGCCGCCACCGCGACGATGCCGGTGTGCGCCCAGGAGGTGGGGTCGAACCAGTCCATCATGCGCCCGCCCCCAGGGGCTGGATGCCAGGGAAGAAGGTGGGGGTCGGTCGGCTGCTGTCCGGCAAAAGGTGGCTCCCTAAGGGGTGATGGCACAGAGCACCCATTGTGGAAAATTGCTGCACAGCAGCATGTCAGCCAATGCCGACAATGCGCAAGCAGCTCGCAGCCAGGTCAATCAAGCCGGATGTTGTTGCTCTTGATCAACTGCACCGTGGCCCGGGCCTCGCGGTCCACCACGGCGGCAATCTGCGGCTGCGGCGTGGCGATGGACTCGGTGCTGGTGTCGTAGAGCATCTGCGCCAGCGCAGGCTCGGCCGTCACGGCGCGGAACAGGCCATGCAGCCGCGCCACCAGCGCATCGGGCAAGCCCGATGGCCCCCACACGCCCACCCAGGTGCTGAACTCCAGGCCCGGCAGCGTCTCTGCCAGTGTGGGCACCTCGGGCGCGATCTTGCTGCGCACGGGCCCGGTGTAGGCCAGCACGCGCACCTTGCCGGCACGCATGTGGGCAATGGCCGAGCTTGGCGGCTCGAAGCCGATGTCCACCACGCCCGCCAGCAGGTCGGTGATGAAGCTGCCTTTGTAGGGCACATGCTGCAGCTCGATGCCCGCGACGTTCTGCATCTGTTCGGTGAACATGTGCGAGGTGCTGCCGGGGCCATGCGAGGCGTAGTTCACCATGCGCGGCTTGGCCTTGGCCATGGCGATCAACTCCTTGATCGAACCGGCCGCAAAGCCTGGCCGCGCCAGCAGGAACGAGCCGCCGCCATAGAGCTGGGCAATCGGCACCAGGTCCTTCTGCGGGTTATAGGGCAGCTTGGGGAACAGGAAAGGCGTGGTGGTGAAGGTGGCGCCCACGGTCATGAGCAGGGTCTGCCCGTTGGCGGGCGCCTTGGCCACCACGTCGGTGCCCAGCATGCCACCCGCGCCGGGCCGGTTCTCCACGATCACCGGCGTGCCGATGCGCTTGCCCAGGTGCTCGGCGTAGAGGCGCGCCATGGGGTCGATGCCCACACCGGGTGGCGTGGGCGTGACCAGGCGGATGGGTCCGTCGGGCCACCTGGCCTGGGCCCGGGCGGGCAGCACACCCGCCAGGGTGGCTGCGCCCAGTGCGCCCAAGGCGACCCTGCGGCGGTCGAGTACGACAGGCCGGTCGAATGCATCTTGCATGTCTTGTCTCCAGATACTTGTTGTTGGTGTCTGCCCAGCCGGGAATCTCAGGCTATGTGCATGTCCCACGGTGTCTTGCCCGGCGGCAGCGGTGGCCGCGCGGTGAGCGCATCCAGCGGCTCACCGGCCTCGTAGCGCGCGATCAGCGCCTCGGGGTCGAACAGGATGCCCATGAAGTTCTCCTCGTAGGCGCCCGAGGCGAAGAAAGCGTCGAGGTCCGCGTTGGCCGTGAACACGTCGTACTGCAGCTCCACCCGGTTGCCGTCGGGGTCCTTGTAGTACAGGGACACGGTGGGGCCGTGGTTGATGGTCCAGTACGGCAGGATGCCCGCGGCCTTAAGCCGGCGGAAGGTGGCCAGCAGGGCATCCAGTGTGGGATAGGTGAAGGCCAGGTGCTCCAGCCCGCCCGCGCCGTCGTTGGCCGGCGTGAGTTCGGGCCGGCCGATCAGGCCGATGCGGTGGTGCTCGTCGTCGTAGGTCAGAAAGCACAGCATCTCGTTGTCGAACGCGGGCCAGCCCTGCAGCACCGTGAGGTACCAGGTGCGCGAGCGCGGCAGGTCGGCCACGCGCAGCACCACATGGGCCAATTTGGCGGGGCGGATGGGATGCGTGGCGGCATCGGGCAGGGTGCGGGCTTGCATGGGGTTTGTCTCCTGTACTTTTGTTTTCATGGTTCCGCGATGACGCGGTTCTCGATGGCGCCGATGCCCTCGATCTCCACCCGCACCACGTCGCCCACCTGCAGGTAGCGTGGCGGGTCCATCAGGCCGCCCACGCCGGCCGGGCTGCCGGTGGTGAGCACGTCGCCCGGCTCCAGGGTGAAGGCGGTGGTCAACTCCACGATCATGTCTTCCACCCGGTAGGTCATCTCGCGGGTGTTGCCGTCCTGGCGCAGCTCGCCATTGACCCAGGTGCGCAGGCCCAGGGCATGCGGGTCGGGCAGCTCGTCGCGCGTCACGATCCAGGGGCCGAAGGGGCCGTGCGTGTCGAACGACTTGCCCAGCGTGTGCGTGGGCGATCGCATCTGCCAGTCGCGCACGCTCAGGTCGTTGGCCACCACGAAGCCGGCCACCATGTCCATGGCGTCCTCGCGGCGCACATGGCGGCAGCGCCGGCCGATCACCACGCCCAACTCGCCTTCGTAGTCGAACTCGTGCGAGATGCGCGGCAGGTGCACCGGGTCATAAGGACCGTTCACACAGGTCACCTGCTTGTTGAACCAGGCCTGGCCGGGCGTGCGCACCAGGTTGATCCTGCGCGCCTCCGCCAGGTGCGAGGGGTAGTTGCCGCCCAGGCCCAGGAACTTGCGCGGCGCGGGGATGGGCGCCAGCAACTGCACGGCGGCCAGGTCCAGGCGTGGCGCGCTGGCGGCGGTGCCGCGCGCCCAGTCCAGCCCCGGCTGGCCCAGGGTGATGAGTGCCATCAAGTCTGCAGGGGCGCCAGCAATGGCGCCCACGTCGGCCAGCGTGGAGCCCTCGACCACGCCATAGCTGGCCCGGCCACCGGTGGTGAAACTGGCGAGCTTCATGGTGCCACCGCCTCCTGCACCGCAAACAGCTGGGCGATGGCGGCGCGGGCCGAGGCCAGGGCGGCCTCGCGCAGCTCGGGGCCGCGGTTCACGCCCTCGGCTCGCACCACGTCGATGTGGGTGATGCCCATGAACTGCAGCACGGCCATGAGGTAGCGCTCCTGGAAGTCCTTGTCCAGCATCTGCGGCGGGGTGCTGTAGATGTTGCCGCGCGAGGACGCAATGACCACGCGCTTGCCGCCTGCCAGGCCGCGCGGGCCCTGCGGCGTGTACTCGAAGGTGCGGCCGGCCTGGGCCAGTGCATCGATCCAGGCCTTGAGCTGGGTCGGCACGCCGAAGTTGTACATGGGCGCGCCGATCACGATGGCATCGGCCGCCAGGAACTCGTCGAGCAAGGTGTTGAGCTGGGCCAGGTCGGCCTGGCCCTGGGCGCTGGCGGGCTGGCTGCGCTGGCGCAGCGCGGCCATGGTCTCGGGCGTGAGCTGGGGCGGCACGGTCACGGCCAAGTCGCGGTAGGTCACGCGCACGGTGGGCTCGGCCGCGCGCCAGGCGTCCACCGTTTCGCGGCTCAGCAGGCGCGAAACGGAAGCCGGGCCGGCCAGGCTCGAATCCAGGTGGAGGATGTGGAAGGCAGAGGTCATGAGGGTAGTTGGACGAACGATGGAGGCCCGATGATGGGCGCGCACTTCGTTCCACTCAACGGGGTCTGGTGCAACGCATCGTTCTTCTGATGGAACGACAATGGCACGCATGATGGATGCGGGAGGCACATCCTATGGAAGACCTGAATGACCTGATGTTCTTTGCCAAGGTCGTGGAGCACGGCGGCTTCAGCGAGGCCGGGCGGCGCCTGGGCGTGCCCAAGTCGCGGCTGAGCCGGCGCATGGCCGTGCTCGAAGAACGCATGGGCGTGCGGCTGTTGCAGCGCTCGCCGCGGCGCATCACGCTGACCGGCGCAGGCCAGAGCGTCTACGAGCGCTGCCGCACGCTGGTGGAGCTGGCCGAGTCCACCCACGAGCTGGCGCGCCAGGCCGCGGCCACACCGCAGGGCGAGGTGCGCATCAGCTGCCCCATCACGCTGGCGCAGGTCTGGCTCACGCCCATCCTGCCGGGCTTCATGCAGGCCTGCCCGCTGGTGCGCCTGCACGTGACGGCCACCAACCGCCGCGTGGACCCCATCGAGGAGCGCATGGACGTGGTGATCCGCGTGCGCCGCCCGCCCCTGCCCGACTCGGACCAGGTAGTGCGCAAGCTCGGCGAATCGACCGACGTGCTGGTGGCCAGCGCACGCCTGTTCGAGACCGTGGCGCCACCTGAGGAGCCCGAGGACATCGCCCGCCTGCCAACCCTGTCCTGGCCCGGCCGGGGTGAACGCGTGGGCTGGAGCCTGGCCAGCGCCGAGCGCGCGCTGGAGCTGCAGCACGTGCCCCGGCTGGTCACGGACGACATGTTCGCGCTGCGCGAGGCCGCCCGCGCGGGCATGGGCATCGCCCTTCTGCCGCGGCGCATCTGCCAGGCCTACATCCGCGAGGGCCGGCTCATCCAGGTGCTGCCGCAATGGACTTCGCCGCGTGCGGACGTGCTGGCCGTGTTCACCAGCCGGCGCGGCATGGTGCCCGCGGTGCGCGCCCTGCTCGACTACCTCGACCGCAACCGCGAGGACGATTCCGACGCCTGAAGCCTGACGCCTGGCGGCTACTGCGTGATGCGCGCGATCGCCACGTGCAGCATCTGCGGCGTGCAGGGCTTGGGGAGCACGTCGAAGCCCATCTGGTGGATGTGGTCCAGTTGCTCGGCGTAGCCCGTCATGAGCAGCAGCTTCTGCGCGGGCCAGGTCTGGCGGATGTGGCGCGCCAGGCCCACGCCGTCGATCTCGCCGGGCATCACCACGTCCGACAGCACCAGATCGGGCCGCTCGCCCTCTTCCAGCAGCGTGCGCGCCTTGGCCGCGCGGTCCACGCGCGTCACGCGGCAGCCCAGGGATTCAAGGATGGGCACCAGCGAGGCGGCCACCTCGTCGTTGTCCTCCACCACCAGCAGGCGCTTGTCCAGCGGCGCCAGCGGCGGCGCGGGGTTGGCATCCTCGCGCACCGCCTGCGGCCGGGCGCTCGGGAAGTACAGGCGGATGCGGGTGCCCGTGCCCAGCGTGCTGGCGATCTCCGCGCGCCCGCCCATGCGCTGGCACATGCCATACACCTGGCTGAGCCCCAGGCCCGTGCCCTCGCCCACGGCCTTGGTGGTGAAGAAGGGCTCGAACACCTTGCCAAGCAGTTCCGGCGGGATGCCGCTGCCCGTGTCAGCCACCTCGACGAGCACCATGGCAGGCATGCCCTGCCCGGCTTCGCTTTCGCTGGCATTGCGCGCGCGGATCACCAGGCTGCCGCCCTGGAGCATGGCATCGCGTGCGTTGATGGACAGGTTCAAGAGCGCCAGCTCCAGCTCCGCCAGATCCAGCACCACGGGAGCGGTGGCCGGGTCCACCTGCACCTCCAGCTGGATCTGGCTGCCCAGCACCGGCGCGATCAGGTCCTTGGTCGGGGGCAACTTGTCCTGCAGCACCACATGCTCGGCCACCAAGGGCTGGCGGCGCGAGAAGGCCAGCAGCTGGCGCGTGAGGTTGGTGGCCGACTTGACGGCCCGCGCCATGGAGTCGATCTGCCGCGTACCCACCTCGGGCACGGTGCGCCTGAGCAGGTGCAGGTTGTTGCTGATGACCATCAGCGCGTTGTTGAAGTCATGCGCCACGCCACCCGTGAGGCGGCCCAGGGCTTCGAGCTTCTGCGCCTGCAGCAGGGCCTCCTCGGCACGGCGGCGCGTGGCGATCTCCTTTTCCAGGCTTTCCGTGGTCTGCAAGGCGGTGCGCGCATTGCGCAGCGCCATGCGCGCAGCGAAGAACAGCGCGGCCACGGGCAGCGCCCCCAGGGCGAACAGCGCCCCCAGCTGGCGCAGCACCTCGTTGCGCAGCGAGGTCAGGTTCATGCCCGTGCCCACGTACAGCGGGTAGCTGCCCACCTTGCGGTAGGCGATGATACGGTCCTGCCGGTCTACCGAGGAGATGCCGCGCATCTGCGCCGAGGCTTCGCCCTGGTGCAGCCGCTGCATCACCGGGCTGTCGGGCGCCAGTTGCTCAGGCGCCTTGTCGACCAGGGGCCAGCGGGTGTAGATGGCCCCGTCCTCGCGGAACAGGTTCACGGCCAGGCCGGGCTCGTCGGCCACCAGGTCGCTGTAGAAGTCCTGGAAGTACGAACTCAGCAGGCTGACGTTGATGACCCCGCCGAACTGGCCATTGTGGTCCTCATAGCCGATGCTGATGTCGACGATCTTCTCCTTGGTGGTGCGCGTGACCAGCGGCCCCGAGATGTAGCGCTGGCCCGGCGGCCGCAGGCGGTGGAACTGGAAATAGTCGCGGTCCGACACATCGAACACCGGCAGTTGCGCAAAGCGGCTGCTGGCAATGGGCTTGCCTTCGGCATCGAAGATCCAGACGGACTGGATCTGCGGCTGGCCCTTGACGCGGGCGAGCAAGGTGGCATGCAGCTCGCCGGCATGGATGCGCAGCTCCTGCGGGCTTCTGCCGCTGACCATGGCCACGACCCGGTCCTGCAGCGCCTCGGATGCCGCCATGACTTTGGAGGCATGCTCGTGCGCCACGCGCAGCGAACGGCTCACGCGCAGCTCGGCCTCCTCGCGCGCATCCGCATAGCCCACGGCCCCGAACGCCAGGTAGATGAACAGCGGCACGGCCACGCTCAGTAGGACCAGCAGGCGCAGCCATTTCACCGAGGCCTGTGCTTGGGACTGGTTGTCTTCACGAGCCACTGCGGTATCCCATGTCGTGGCGCCCGGCGGGGCGCCCGTTGTTGTTCAAGTCCGGCGCAAGCCGGCCGGTCGGAGGGGCGCTCGGCAAAGCCCCCCAAAGTATCAACCAAAAATGCGCTCCCTGGTCGGTGCCGGGCCCGCGGCCTTTCAGCCCAGGCTGCTGGCCAGGTAGGGCGCCGTGCGGCTGCCCTGGCTTTGCGCCACCTGGGCCGGCGTGCCCTGGGCCACCACGCGCCCGCCCTCCTCCCCCGCGCCGGGCCCGATGTCCATCACCCAGTCGCAGGCGGCCACCACACGCATCTCGTGCTCGACCACCACCACGGTGTTGCCGGCCGCCACCAGGCCGTCGAGCTGGACCAGCAGGCGCTCCACATCGGCCGGGTGTAGGCCGGTGGTGGGCTCGTCCAGCACATACAGGGTGCCGCCGCGCAGCGTGGGCCGCTGCAGTTCGGTGGCCAGCTTGATGCGCTGGGCCTCGCCACCGCTCAGCTCGGTGGCCGGCTGGCCCAGGCGCAGGTAACCCAGGCCGATGTCGCGCAGCACCGAGAGCGGGCGCAGCACCTGGGGTTCGCCGGCAAAGGCCTCGCAGGCCGCATCCACCGTGAGGCCCAGCACCTCGGCGATGGACAGGCCGTTCCAGCGGATTTCCAGCGTCTGGGCGTTGTAGCGCGCGCCATGGCAAGTGGGGCATGGGGCATAAACGCTGGGCATGAACAGCAGCTCCACGCTGACGAAGCCTTCGCCCTCGCAGGTGGGGCAGCGGCCCTTGGCCACGTTGAAGGAAAAGCGCCCCGCGTCGTAGCGCCGCTTGCGCGCGGCCGGGGTGGCGGCAAAGAGCTTGCGCACCCCGTCGAACAGGCCCGTGTAGGTGGCCAGGTTGGAGCGCGGCGTGCGGCCGATGGGTTTCTGGTCCACCTGCACCAGGCGGCGGATGTGCTCGCCGCCCGCGCTGATGCGTCCCCCCACGGGCGCAGCCAGGGGGGATGCATCGCCCGCGGGGGCCTCGCCGTCGTCGGCTGGCGGGCCGCCCTCCTCGTCCTCGGCCGCGAGCGGCCGGCCCAGGTGGGCCGACACCAGCTCCAGCAGGGCCTGGCTCACCAGGCTGGACTTGCCCGAGCCCGAGATGCCGGTCACCGCCGTCATGCACCCGAGAGGAAACGCCGCATCCAGCGCGCGCAGGTTGTTGCGGGTGATGCCCTCCAGCCTCAACCAGCCCTGGGGCTGGCGCGGCGCCCGCGCCGGCCCGGTGGCCGTGGCCTCGCCGAACAGGTAGTGCCGCGTCTGCGAGCGCTGCACCTGCGCCAGGCCAGCCGGCGGGCCGCTGTAGAGCACCTCGCCACCCTGCTCGCCAGCGGCCGGCCCCACGTCCACCAGCCAGTCGGCACGGCGCATGGTGGCCACGTCGTGCTCCACCACGAAGAGCGAGTTGCCCGCGGCCTTCAGGCCCTGCAGCGCCGCCAGCAGCGCCTCGCCATCGGCCGGGTGCAGGCCGGCCGACGGCTCGTCGAGCACATAGACCACGCCGAACAGCTGGGACGAGAGCTGCGAGGCCAGGCGCAGACGCTGCAGCTCGCCGGGCGAGAGCGTGGGTGTGCTGCGGTCCAGCGAGAGGTAGCCCAGGCCCAGCTCGATCAGCGCCAGCACGCGCTTGCGCAGGTCGCTGGCCAGGCGCTGGGCGGCAATCACCTTTTCCTCGGACAACCAGGGCGTGCGGTGCACGTCGGGCGCGGCGGCATGGGCGGCTGGCCGATTGCGGCGGGCGCGGCCTGCGGGCGCATCGGGCGCGGGGTCGCCCTCGCCCAGCCGGCCTTCGGCGGCGGGGCGCAGCAGTTCGGCCAGCGCCGTGAGCGGCAGCTGCGACAGCGTACCGATGTCGCGCCCGGCAAAGGTCACCGACAGCGCCTCGGGCTTGAGCCGCCGGCCCTGGCACACCGGGCACAGCGTGCCCACCATGTACCGGGCGGCGCGCTTTTTCATGAGTGCGCTCTGGCTGTGGGCAAAGGTGTGCAGCACATGGCGCCGCGCGCCGGTGAAAGTGCCCATGTAGCTCGGGGTGAGCTTGCGTTTTAGGGCGTCCTTGACCTCGGCCATGCTGAAGCCCGCGTACACCGGCACGGTGGGCTGCTCGTCGGTGAAGAGGATCCAGTCGCGCAGCTTTTTCGGCAGCTTGCGCCAGGGCACATCCACGTCGTGCCCCAGGGTGGTGAGGATGTCGCGCAGGTTCTGCCCCTGCCAGGCCAGGGGCCAGGCGGCCACGGCGCGCTCGCGGATGGTGAGCGTGTCGTCGGGCACCATGGACTGCTCGGTCACCTCGTACACCCGGCCCTGGCCATGGCAGTGCGGGCAGGCGCCCTGCGGGGTGTTGGGCGAAAAATCCTCGGCGTACAGCATGGGCTGGCCGGCGGGGTAGTGGCCGGCGCGCGAGTAGAGCATGCGCAGCGGGCTCGATATCGCCGTGACGCTGCCCACCGAGGAGCGCGTGCTCGGCGTGCCGCGCTGCTGCTGCAGCGCCACTGCGGGCGGCAGGCCGTCGATGCTGTCCACCTTGGGAACGCCGGCCTGCACGATCAGGCGGCGCGCATAGGGAGCCACCGACTCCAGGTAGCGCCGCTGCGCCTCGGCGAACAGGGTGCCAAAGGCCAGCGATGACTTGCCCGAGCCCGAGACCCCGGTGAACACCACCAACGCATCGCGCGGGATGTCCACGTCGACGTCCTTGAGGTTGTGCTCACGGGCACCGCGCACACGCACCATGCCGTGCCGAGAGGGGAAGGAGTCGTCCGGGGAAATGGAAGGCATCGGGGAAGGCGCAGGATCGGTGAAAGCGGCGGCGGCAGGCATCTATCCTAACCAGCGCACGGCATCGGCCCGGCGCGGCCGTGTCAATCCTTCAGCGCCGAACCCGGCTCGGCCATCTTGCGGTGCTGCTCGGCCAGCACCTGCGAGGGCGTAACCTTGGCCAGCACAGCCTGCAGCTTGTTCTTGAAGCCGTGCACCACATCGGCTTCGCCGTCCATCATCGCGGCAAAGCCGACCTTGGCCACATCGGCCGGGTCGGCCTTGCCGTCATCAGCGCCGACCTGGGTATCGAGCATGTCCGCCCGGGCGAAGAATTCCGTGTCTGTGGCACCGGGCATCAGGCAGGTGACGGTGACGCCCGAGTCCTTGAGCTCATTGCGCAGTGCCGCGGCAAACGAGTCGATGAAGGCCTTGCTGCCGTTGTAGACCGCCTGGAAGCTGCCCGGCAGAAAGCCCGCGATGGACCCTGTGATGAGGATGCGCCCCCGGCCGCGTCGGCGCATGGGGTGGCCCAGCTTGTGCAGCAGGTACAGGGTGCCAGTGATGTTGGTGTCGATCACATGTTCGATGTCGCCGAACTCCTGCTCCAGAAAACCCTTGCCCAGGCCATGGCCGGCATTGGCGAGCAGCGCGTCCACGGGGCGGCTGGCAATGGCTTCGACCAGCGCATCCACCCCCTGGCGGCTGGCCAGTTCGGCCTGCACCACCTGCACCGTGGCTCCCAGCATGCGCAGGTCGCTGGCCGCCTGGTCCAGCGCCTGGTCGGCCGCGATCACCAGGTCGAAGCCATTCTCGGCGCAGCAGCGCGCCAGGTGGTAGCCGATGCCGGACGAGGCTCCGGTGACGACGGCGAGGGGTCGGGTGGAAAGGGTCACGGCAGGCCTCCTGAAACGCACCATTCTGGGAGGGCCCGTGGTCCCGGTCCGTCGGCGGCCAGCGCAATGGCCGCGGTGCAACGTCCTACGCCAAGGGGTGGCCTGGCAGCAGCAGGCAGTTGGCAGAAACGCCGCCATGTAGGACAACATGCCGAAACCGGGGAAACGGCTTCTGTCACCCGACCGCCGTGATTACATTGAGCTGCCGTGCATGCCTTGCGTTCTGAGCCGCAATGCATGCACGGTGCAAGCTCCGCCAGGCGCAAGTTTGGCGGAGTTTTGTCTTTGGGGGGAATGCAGGGCGGAAATCTTCAGCGTGCGGCGCTGTTCTTGAGTTCCTTGAGCAGCAGCACCACCTGGTTCGATGCGTGCCGGCAACTGCCGTTCAGCACCTTGTGCGACTGCGCCAGATCGCCGTCCTGGAACAGGCTCACCACGAGGCCCGCCTGCTGGTGAAAGTACTTGTGGCGCGCCACCAGCATCCCGAATGCCGTGTGGTGCCCGAGGCGGGCATGGCCAGCACCATGCAGCCAGCGGCCCAGCCGGCACCGGTGGTCCAGGCAGACCAGCTCCGGGCGCATCACCTCCTGGCTGCGGCCCATGACCATGTCCTCCAGGCGGGCGCGCCAACGCTCGTGCAGGGCAAGGCCGGCATCGATCTCCATCTCCATGGCCAAATGGTCGGCGTACTCGGCATCGAGTACGAGTTCGCTGGCGTTGTCCTCCTGATCCCACCGTGCCTCGGGGCCGGACCTGGCCTGCTCGCGGGCGCGCAGCAGCCGACTGAAAAATCCCATTCCATTCCTCTTGCTTTCTACCGCTGACCATCCAGCTGCAGGCGGGATCGTTGCCAATCCCTGCGCCATGTACGCCGGATGTCCTCGCCACCGGCCGCGCTGCGTGGAGCGGATACTGAAGCAAGCCGTCCTGGAAATCCATAATTCAATTGCACTAGCAGGCTGTTGAATTTCATCCCCGTAAAACCTGGCGTTCAAGAGCATCGTTGTAGATACTGACGACTCCCTCAA
>NZ_JBYSYM010000051.1:0-35149 GCF_058783375.1 Acidovorax sp. FW305-C-20-28
CTCCCCCCCCCCCCCCCCCCCCCCCAGCAAGGTGCCGCCGACCAGGAAGGCCGCGATCCACACGCTGCTCATGTAGTTGAGCGTCATGGCCGTGGCCAGCGGCAGGTGGGCGATGGCATAGAACCAGGCACCCAGCGAGGCCACGCCCACCAGGCTGCGCCAGGCATGCATGCCCGGGTAGGCCGTGCCCAGCGTGACCTTCTGCGAACGCGCCAGCAGCCACAGGATGACCATGCCGATGAGGCCGCGGTAGCAGACCAGTTCGGCAGAGTTGAAATAGGCCGAAGCGATCTTCACGCACACCCCCATCGTGGCGAAAAGGAACGCGGCCAACACCATCCAGAGGGCTTGCATGGGGAAATCGGGGGTCGAAAGTGAAAATAGCTGCCGTGCCTGAAAAACAAGCACTGGCAGCTATTGTAATGAGAGCATTTCAGGCGAACCCGGAGACTTCAAGGTATTCACCCGCCTGTTCGCCTCTTTCGCGGCCATTGGGCTTGCGAACCGCCCTTGGCCGATAAAACTGGCGCGCCCAGAGGCCAGGGCCCCCGCGCAAGGGCCGCCCCGCCGCGATGGGGGCGTCCCCCTGAGGGGGAAGGCGCGAAGCGACTCAGGGGGTTAGCCTATTTCTCCCATTGCCATGCGGTACCACTCGTGGAAATGCTGCATGCCATCTTCCATGGGGCTCTGGTAAGGGCCCACTTCATTGTCGCCGCGCGCCAGCAGGGCCTTGCGGCCGGCGTCCATGCGCTCGCCGATCTCGTCGTCCTCGATGCAGGTCTCCATGTACGCGGCCTTCTGCGCCTCGACGAATTCGCGCTCGAAGGCGGCGATCTCCTCGGGGTAGTAGAACTCCACCATGTTCAGCGTCTTGGTCGGGCTGATGGGGTGCAGTGTGGACACGGTGAGCACATGCGGGTACCACTCCACCATGATGTGCGGGTACAGCGTGAGCCAGATGGCGCCGTGCTTGGGCGGCTTGCCTTCGCGGTAGTTCAGCAGGGCCTCGTGCCAGCGCTCGTACACGGGGCTGCCGGCCTTGCCCAGGCGGTTGGCCACGCCCACGGTCTGCACCGAATAGTTCTTGCCGAACTCCCAGCGCAGGTCATCGCAGGTGACGAAGCTGCCCAGGCCCGGGTGGAAGGGCCCCACGTGGTAGTCCTCCAGGTAGACCTCGATGAAGGTCTTCCAGTTGTAGTTGCACTCGTGCAGCTCCACGTGGTCGAGCACATAGCCCTCGAAGTCGAGGTCGGCGCGCGGGCCCATGGCGTCGAGGTCGGCGGCCACGTCGTAGCCGTTGTCCTCGAACAGCAGGCCGTTCCACTCGCGCAGCGGGTAGTTGTTGAGGTTCAGGCAGGGGTCGTCGGCAAAGTGCGGTGCACCCAGCAGCTCGCCCTTGGCGTTGTAGGTCCAGCGGTGCAGCGGGCACACGATGTTGCCGCCGGCGCTGCCCTTTTGCTGGGTGTGCAGTGAGCCGCGGCCCTTGAGCATCACGGCCTGGCGGTGGCGGCAGACGTTGGAGACGAGCTCCACCCCGCCCTGGGCATTGCGCACCAGCGCGCGCCCCTCGGCCTCGTGGGGCAGGGTGTGGTAGTCGCCCGCATGGGGCACGGACAGTTGGTGCCCCACATAGCGGGGCCCGCGCTGGAAGATGGTGTCCAGCTCGCGCTGGAACAGCGCCTGGTCAAAATAGCTTGAAACTGGTAGTTGGCTTGCGGCCTGCTGCAGTTGAAGACTTAAATCAGACATGGATGACCTGACCTAAAGACTCCCCACAGGGAGGTGTGCCACGCTTGGCACATCTGGAGGAAAAAAAGAAACCGGCTCATAGGCCGGCTGGACGAGAATGGGATTATAGCCAATGGGGTTATTCGCCGCCCCCATTCCCGCACCCCCCCTGCGTGTATTGGCGCCCGGGCTGCGGCCCGCACCTGGATGGGGCAGGGTGCTCCGTGTCGCCGCTGCCGCGGTGACCGGCTGCGCTCTCCAAACCGGGATGCTGTGCGCAGGGACGCCATGCGCTGGGCCTAAAATCAGCGGTTTTTCCATTCGCGGTGCCTGTGCACCGCCTCCACCCATGCCCAAGGCCTCCGCCACCGCCGCGCCCCCCGCAGAACCTGCCAGCTACGAAGCGGCGCTGGAAGAGCTGGAGCAGCTCGTGGGCCGCATCGAATCGGGCCAGTTGCCGCTGGACCAGATGCTGGCGGGCTACCAGCGTGGCGCTGCCTTGCTGGCCTTTTGCCGCAAGCGTCTCGATGCCGTGCAGGACCAGATCAAGGTGCTTGACGAGACGGGCCTGAACGCCTGGGCCCCCGAATGAGCGCCGCGCCTTCCGTGAATACCTCCCCCTCTTCTTCTTTTGACCTGGCCGGCTGGAGCCAACGCCACCTGGCCCGGGTGGAGCATGCCCTGTCGCGCTGGGTGGGCGAGGGCGCGCCCGCCGGCCTGGGCGAGGCCATGCGCTATGCGGTGCTCGATGGCGGCAAGCGCCTGCGCCCGCTGCTGGTGCTGGCGGCCGAGGAGGCCGTCTGCAGCGGCGCCGAGGTCGAGGCGTCGGCGCATGCCGTGTCCGACGGGGCGGCGCTGCGCGCCGCCTGTGCCGTCGAGCTGATCCACGCCTATTCCCTGGTGCACGACGACATGCCTTGCATGGACAACGACGTGCTGCGCCGCGGCAAGCCCACGGTGCACGTGCAGTTCGGCGAGGCCCAGGCCCTTTTGGCCGGCGATGCGCTGCAGGCCTTTGCCTTCGAGTTGCTCACCCCCGACGATGGCAGCGTGCCCGACGGGATGCAGGCCACGCTGTGCCGCCTGCTGGCGCGCGCGGCCGGTTCGGCCGGCATGGCCGGCGGCCAGGCCATCGACCTGGCCAGCGTGGGCCTGGCCCTGACCGAAGACCAACTGCGCCACATGCACCGCCTGAAGACCGGCGCGCTGCTGCAGGGCAGCGTGATGATGGGCGTGGCCTGCGGCCCCGCCAGCGCGCAGGCGCACGAAGCCCTGTCCGACTACGGCGCCGTGATGGGCCTGGCCTTCCAGGTGGTGGACGATATCCTCGACGTGATCGCCGACTCCGCCACGCTGGGCAAGACGGCCGGCAAGGATGCCGCGAGTGACAAGCCCACCTATGTCTCCCTGCTCGGCCTGGCGCCGGCACAGGCCTATGCGCGCGAACTGCAGGTGCAGGCCCATGCCGCCCTGGCGCGCAGCGGCCTGGCCGATACCCGCGCGCTGGCCGCCCTGGCCGACATGGTGGTGGACCGTACGCATTGATGGCTGCGGCTGCACTCCCTGCGTCCGTTGATACGATGCACCCAGACCAGGCGCACACCGGGGGCTGCCCTTTGCCCCGTGAGCACTGATCGATCCGAAAAAGAATAGCCAATGTCCACGACCCCCTACCCCCTGCTGCAGAACGTGAACGACCCGGCGGACCTGCGCGCCATGCCGCGGGCCGAGCTCAAGGCGCTGGCCGCCGAGCTGCGCGCCTTCGTGCTGGAAAGCGTGTCGCAGACGGGCGGGCACCTGAGCTCCAACCTGGGCACGGTGGAACTGACCGTGGCCCTGCACCATGTGTTCAACACCCCCGAGGACCGTCTGGTGTGGGATGTGGGCCACCAGACCTACCCGCACAAGATCCTGACCGGGCGGCGCGACCGCATGAAGACGCTGCGCCAGTTGGGCGGCATCTCGGGCTTTCCGCAGCGCGCCGAGAGCCCCTACGACACCTTCGGCACGGCGCATTCGAGCACCAGCATCTCGGCGGCACTTGGCATGGCCCTGGCCGCCAAGACCAAGGGCGAGAACCGCCATGCCGTGGCCATCATCGGCGACGGCGCCATGACCGCGGGCATGGCCTTTGAGGCGCTGAACAACGCGGGCGTGGCCGATGCCAACCTGCTCGTGGTGCTCAACGACAACGACATGAGCATCAGCCCGCCCGTGGGTGCGCTCAACCGCTACCTGGCCCAGCTCATGAGCGGCCAGTTCTACGCGGCCGCCAAGAACGTGGGCAAGACCGTGCTGCGCCCCGTGCCGCCCCTGCTGGAGCTGGCCAAGCGCTTCGAGCAGCAGGCCAAGGGCATGGTGGTGCCGGCCACGCTGTTCGAGAAGTTCGGCTTCAACTACATCGGCCCCATCGACGGGCACGACCTGGATTCGCTGATCCCCACGCTGGAGAACATCAAGAGCCTCAAGGGCCCGCAGTTCCTGCACGTGGTCACCAAGAAGGGCCAGGGCTACAAGCTGGCCGAGGCCGACCCCGTGGCCTACCACGGCCCGGGCAAGTTCGACCCGGCCGTGGGCCTGGTCAAGAGCACCACGGTGCCCAAGCAGACCTTCACCCAGGTCTTTGGCCAATGGCTGTGCGACATGGCCGCCAAGGACCAGCGCCTGGTCGGCATCACGCCCGCCATGCGCGAGGGCTCGGGCATGGTGGAATTCGAAAAGCGCTTTCCCGAGCGCTACTACGACGTGGGCATCGCCGAGCAGCATGCCGTGACCTTTGCCGGCGGCATGGCCTGTGAAGGGCTCAAGCCCGTGGTGGCCATCTACTCGACCTTTTTGCAGCGCGGCTACGACCAGTTGATCCACGACGTGGCGTTGCAGAACCTGCCCGTGGTGTTCGCGCTCGACCGCGCAGGCCTGGTGGGCGCCGACGGCGCCACGCATGCCGGTGCTTACGACATCCCGTTCGTGCGCTGCATTCCCAACATGGGCATGGCCTGCCCGGCCGACGAGCGCGAGTGCCGACAGCTGCTCACCACCGCTTTCGAGCAGGACCACCCCGTGGCCGTGCGCTACCCGCGCGGCAGCGGGGCCGGTGTGGCGCCGCTCGCGGGCCTGGAAGGCCTGCCCTACGGCAAGGGCGAGATCCGCCGCGAGCGCAAGGCCGTGGCCGGCGAAGGCGGGCCGCGCATCGCCATCCTGGCCTTCGGCACGCTGCTGTACCCCGCGCTCGACGCCGGCGAGGCGCTGGACGCCACGGTGGCCAACATGCGCTGGGCCAAGCCCGTCGATGTGGAGCTGCTGCGCGATGTGGCCGAACGCCACGATGTGCTGGTCACGGTGGAAGAGGGCGCGGTGATGGGCGGTGCGGGCAGTGCCGTGACCGAGGCTTTGAACGCCGCCGGCATCGTGCGCCCGGTGCTGCAACTGGGCCTGCCCGATGTGTTCATCGAGCATGGCGACCCGGCCAAGCTGCTGTCGCTGCAGGGGCTCGATGCCGCGGGCATCGAGCGCGCGGTGCGCGAGCGCTTCCTCGGCTGAGCGGATCGGCCCACCGGCCGTGCATCGGCGGCGCGGTCGTGCTGTCGAAAACCCGCACAGCGCCTGGGCGGGGCACCTCCTACAATGCAGGCGCGCTGCACGGATCTGCATGCGCATCCCACCTTCCTGCGCAGCGCTCGCTGCCGCACCCCACCCCCGCGGAAACAGGAGACACGCTGTATGGATCGCCGTTCGCTCATCACGCACACCGGCCTTGCGGGTGTACTGGCCGCGGGCGTTGCGCCGGCCGTGCATGCACAGGCCACGCTGCGGTGGCGGATCGCCTCGAGTTTCCCGCGCTCCTCGGACAATATCTTTGGCGGCGCCGAGGTGTTTGCGCGCGCGGTGCGCATCCTGTCCAACGGCAAGTTCGAGATCTCCGTGCATGGCGGCGGCGAACTGATGCCCGCCTTCGACGTGGTCGACGGCGTGCAGAACGGTACGGTGGAGATGTGCCATGCCGTGCCTTACTACTTCTACGACAAGAACCCGGCATTCGCCCTGGGCTGCACGGTGCCCTTCGGCTTCAATGCCCGGCAGATGAGCGCGTGGATGCTGCACGGCAATGGCCGCAAGCTCATGAACGAGTTCTATGCGGGCTTCAACATCGTGAGCTTTGCCTGCGGCAACACCGGCACGCAGATGGGCGGCTGGTACCTGCGCGAGGTGCGCAACCCGGCCGACTTCAAGGGCCTGAAGATCCGCGTGGGCAGCGGCCTGGTGGCCGAGGTCATGGCACGGCTCGGGGCCATTCCACAGAGCATTCCGGGCGGCGATATCTACCAGGCCCTGCAAAAGGGCAGCATCGATGCGGCCGAGTGGATCGGGCCCTACGACGACCAGAAGCTGGGCTTCAACAAGGTGGCGCCTTACTACTACTACCCCGGCTGGTGGGAGGGCGGGCCCGAGGTCGACCTGTACGTGAACCGCAAGGCCTACAACACGCTCTCGCCCGAGTACAAGTTCATCATCGAGGCGGCCGCCTCCATCGCGCACACCGACATGCTGGCCCGCTATGACGCGCTCAACCCCAATGCGCTCAAGCAGCTGGTGGCCGCCAAGACCAAGGTATTGCCGTACTCGCAGACGATCCTGGACGCCGCCTTCCGCGCATCGATGGAGACCTTCGCGCAGAACGACGCGAAGAGCCCCGAGTGGAAGAAGATCTACGCGGACATGCGCAACTTCCAGCGCGACCAGATCCTGTGGTTCCGCTTTGCGGAAGTGCGCTTCGACAGTTTCATGTCGGCGCAGAAGATATGACATCCCCCTGAGGCGCTGCGCGCCTCGGCACCGCCGCCAGAGGCGGCGGCTCTTCGGGCACGTCCAAGCCTGCGCAGGCAGGCTCGGAGCCGCGACCCTCAGCCCCTTCTCTCGATTCGCTTTGCGATTCGGGAAGGGGGACGCAGCCGGTGCGGCGGGGCGGCCCTTGCACGGCTGCCCTGGTGTGGGGCGCGCCGGTTTTGACCGGCGTGCGCCGATGCTTGCAGAACCCTGAAGCCCTCGTGCGGGGGGCGGGCTTTCACGGGAAAACCCGCAAATCCACAGGGGGGCATGTTCCTACAATCGATCCGGCTAGAAGGTTCTTGGCCTCGGGCGACCGGCCTGTGTGCCAGGGTGTGCAATCACAAGTATTCGGAGAAACTCATGGATCGTCGTTCTATCATCAAGCATGCCGGTATCGCCGGTGTGCTGGCCGCGGGTGTGGCACCTGCCGTGCATGCGCAGGCTGCCGTGCGCTGGCGCCTGGCTTCGAGCTTCCCCAAGCCGCTGGACACCATCTATGGTGGCGCTGAAGTGTTTGCCAACGCGGTCAAGGCCATGTCGGGCGGCAAGTTCGAAATCTCCGTGCACGCCGGTGGCGAGCTGATGCCTCCCTTCGGCGTGGTCGACGGCGTGCAGCAAGGCTCCGTGGAAGCCTGCCACACCGTGCCTTACTACTTCTATGGCAAGAACCCCGCGTTCGCCATCGGTTCGGCCATTCCTTTCGGCATGAACGCACGCCAGATGAATGCCTGGATGCTGCACGGCAACGGCCGCAAGCTGCTGGACGAGTTCTATGCCGGCTATGGCATGCTGAGCTTTGCCGGCGGCAACACGGGCACCCAGATGGGTGGCTGGTTCCGCAAGGAAATCAAGTCGACCGCCGACCTCAAGGGCCTGAAGATGCGCCTGGGTGGTGGCCTGGTCGGTGACGTGATGACCAAGCTGGGCGTGGTGCCCCAGAGCCTGCCTGGCGGCGAAATCTACCAGGCCCTCGAAAAGGGCACGATCGATGCGGCCGAGTGGGTCGGTCCGTACGACGACCAGAAGCTGGGCTTCAACAAGGTCGCGCCGCACTACTACTACCCCGGCTGGTGGGAAGGCGGTCCTGAAGTGGACTTCTTCATCAACAAGAAGGCCTTCGACGCGCTGTCGCCCGAGAACAAGGCCATCGTGGCCGCCGCATCGGCCCAGGCTTCGGTGGACATGCTGGCCAAGTACGACGCCCGCAACCCCGTGGCCCTGAAGCAGCTGATCGGTGCCAAGATCAAGCTCCTGCCCTTCACCAAGGACGTGCTGGACGCTTCGTTCAAGGCCTCGCAAGAGGTGTACGCCGAGAACGATGCGAAGAGCCCCGAGTGGAAGAAGATCTTCGCCGACTTCCGTGCCTTCCAGCGTGACCAGGTGGCATGGTTCCGCGTGGCCGAAAGCCGTTTCGACAGCTACATGCAGACCGTGAAGCTCTGATACGGCCACGGCCTGTCATTGCCCAAGGAACCGCGCTTCGGCGCGGTTTTTTTATGCCCGAATTTCCTGGCGCTGCTGCGGCCGGCTTGCCATCCAGAATGCCCCTGCCGCCGTGCTGACGGCAAGGCCCAGCGCGCAGACGCCACTCCATCCCCAGGCGGCGAACGCGGCCGTGGAGGCCGCCGCCCCCAGCCCGCTGCCGGCGGCGTAGAACAGCATGTAGCAGCCGACCAGGCGGCCGTGGGCGCTGGCATCGCCGCGCAGGATGAGCGCCTGGTTGGTCACGTGGATAGCCTGCACGCCCAGGTCCAGCAGCACCACGCCCAGCACCAGCCACCCCAGCGAATGGGGCAGGAGCCACAGCGGCAGCCAGGCCACGGCCAGCAGTACCAGTGCGCCTGCCGTGGCACGCTGGGCCAGGCCCCGGTCGGCCCAGCGCCCCGCGCGGGTGGCGGCCAGGGCGCCCAGGGCACCGACCAGGCCGAAGGCGCCGATGGCGCTGTGCGACAGGGCGTGGGGCGCCTCGCGCAGTGGCAGCACCATGGCGCTCCAGAAGGTGCTGAAGGCCGCGAAGACCAGCAGGGCCAGGGTGCCGCGCACCAGCAGCACGCGGTCGGTGCGCAGCAGGCTGAACATGGAGTGCACCAGGGCCGGGTAGGAGAGTCGGCCTGCTGGCGCCGGTGCCGCAGGCAGGGCGCGCCAGAGCAGGGCGGTGAGGGCCAGCATGGCCAGGGCCGACGCCAGGTAGACCCCGCGCCAGCCGAGCAGGTCGGCCAGCAGGCCGGCCGCCACCCGCGCCAGCAGCAGGCCGATGACCACACCGCCCTGGGCCGCGCCGACCACATGGCCGCGCTCCTGCGGGGCGGCAGCGGTGGCGGCAAAGGCGATCAGGCCCTGGGTCATGGCCGTGCCCAGCAGGCCCAGCGCCAGCATGCCTGCCAGCAGGGCCCCGGGCGAGGTGGCCAGGGCCGTGCCCAGCAGCGCGGCCACCAGGGCCGCGCACTGCCATCGCATCAGCTGCCGCCGGTCCATGCGGTCGCCCAGGGGCACCAGCAGCACCAGGGCCAGGGCGCAGCCCACCTGCGTGGCCGTGATGACCCCGCCCACGGCGGCCTGGCGGATCCCGAAGTCGGCGGCGAGCGCATCGAGCAGGGGCTGGGCGTAGTAGACGTTGGCGACGGAGAGCCCGCTGGCGCAGGCAAACAGCGTGACCAGTGCGCGGGGCATGGGGGCTGCGGTGGGTGGGGAGGGGGGCATGGTGTTGGTAATGTGGTTTCAAAATAAGACTGGTTTGATTCTAGGCAGACCAGTCTTAAAATGAAACTCGTATCGACAAAGACACCCGTGTGGGTGGTGCCATCCACCGGATCCCTCCATGTCCCAACGCAAGAGTGCTATGGCCGAAACCTGTCCCGTGGCGCGGTCGCTCGACCTCGTGGGCGACCGCTGGAGCCTGCTGATCGTGCGCGACGCCTTCGACGGCACGCGCCGCTTCGGCGACTTCCAGCGCGGGCTGGGCGTGGCCCGCAGCATCCTCGCGGACCGCCTCCGCAGGCTCGTGGAGGAGGGCGTCCTGGCCGTGCAGCCGGCCTCCGATGGAACCTCCTACCAGGAGTATGTGCTCACCCCCCGTGGCGAGCAGCTGTTCCCGGTGGTGGTGGCCCTGCGCCAGTGGGGCGAGCAGCACCTGTTCAGTCCCGGCGAGCCGCGTTCGCAACTGCTGGAGCAGGCCACGGGCCAGCCCATCGCCCCGATGCAGCCGCACGGGGCCGGCGGCCAGGTGCTCGGCCCCTGGCAAACGGCAGTGCACAAGCCCGCGACACCATGAAAAAACCGCGCCAGGGCGCGGTTTCGAGGGGCAGGCAGGTCAGCGCTTAGAAGCTGCGGAAGGCCTTGAGTTCGGCGCTGACGCGCTCGAATTCCTGGATCAGGGCCGGCGTGGCACCGTAGAACACGGTGAACTTGCCGGCCAGCGTGCGCACGTACAGGCGCGGCGCGATGAGCCAGCCCAAGCCCGGCACGCGGATCAGCTTGGCGTAGGCCAGATCGTCGAAGGGCAAGGCTTTGTCCCAGACCCAGCGCTGGTGCAGGCCGTCCTTGCTGATGCGCGTGCGGCTGACCATGATGCTCCACCAGGTCCAGGCCATGAGCACCAGGCCGGCAATGAACCAGCCCGCGCCGGTGCTCACGCCCGTGCTGGAGCCCAGGGCGCCGCGCGACCACAGCTGGGCGAACCAGATGGCGCAGCCGCCCACGATCACCGTGGCCAGCGCCCGGAAGGTCGGCGAGAAGGCCGAGCCCACCACCTCACCCCCTTGCGGGGTGAAGCGAAAGGGTTCCGGCGCCATCATGGGGGTCTGGTTCAGCATGGAAAGGCTCGCCACTGGCCTGCTCACTGCTTGGCGTCGGAGCCCGCAGGCGCGGCGGCCGCAGGGGCTGCGTCCGAGGCGGCTGGAGCCGTGTCGCCGAAGGGGTTCTCGCCGGCGCTCGGCGCGTCGTTGTTCATCAGGTCGTCTGCAGGCACCTCGATCTGCACCTTGTCGGTGTCGATGACCTCGGCCTTGGGCAGGAACATGGTCACGGTCTGGGGCACGAAGATCACGATGGCCACCAGCAGCAGCTGCATGATCACCCAGGGAATGGAGCCCAGGTAGATGTCGCTGGAGAGCACCGGCTTGGGAATGCGACCTTCCTTGAACAGCGTGTTGGCAATGCCGCGCAGGTAGAACAGTGCAAAGCCGAAGGGCGGGTGCATGAAGCTGGTCTGCATGTTCACGCACAGCAGCACGCCGAACCAGATCAGGTCGATGCCGAGCTTGTCGGCCACCGGGCCGAGCATGGGCAGGATGATGAAGGCGATCTCGAAGAAGTCGAGGAAGAAGGCCAGGAAGAAGATGAACAGGTTCACCGCGATCAGGAAGCCGATCTGGCCGCCGGGCAGGCCCGAGAGCATGTGCTCGACCCACTTGGCGCCGTCCACGCCCTGGAACACCATGGAGAACACGCGCGCACCGATCAGGATGAACACCACCATGGCCGTCAGGCGCATGGTGCCCTGCATGGCTTCCCACAGCAGCGCCCAGTTCAGGCGCTTGTGGATGGCGGCCAGGATCATGGCGCCCACCACGCCCATGGCACCGGCTTCGGTCGGGGTGGCGATGGCGGTGTCGATGCCGGGCAGGCCACCCATGGAGCCGAGCACGGCGAAGATCAAGAGGGCCGAGGGGATGATGCCGCGCAGGCACTTGAGCCACAGTTTGGCACCCGACATGGTGCGCGCTTCCTTGGGGATGCCCGGCACATAGTGGGGCTTGAACACGCCCAGCAGGAAGGTGTAGCCCGCGAAGATCAGCACCTGCAGGATGGAGGGGCCCCAGGCGCCGCGGTACATGTCGCCCACCGAGCGGCCGAGCTGGTCGGCCATGACGATCAGCACCAGCGAGGGCGGCACCAGTTGCGTGATGGTGCCCGAGGCCGCCAGCACGCCGGTGGCGTAGCGCATGTTGTAGCCGTAGCGGATCATCACGGGCAGCGAGATCAGGGCCATGGCGATCACCTGGCCGGCCACGGTGCCGGTGATGGCGCCCAGGATGAAGCCCACGATGATGACCGAGTAGCCCAGGCCGCCGCGCACGGTGCCGAACAGCTGGCCCATGGAGTCGAGCATGTCCTCCGCCAGGCCGCACTTCTCGAGGATGGCGCCCATGAAGGTGAAGAATGGGATGGCGAGCAGCAGCTCGTTGCTCAAGATGCCGAAGATGTTGATCGGCAGGTTGGACATGAAGACGGCCGGGAACCAGCCCATCTCGATGGCGAAGAAGCCCGAGGCCAGCCCGAGGGCGGCCAGGGAGAAGGCGACGGGGAAGCCGATCAGCATCACCAGCACCAGCCCCGCGAACATGATCGGGGCGAAGTTTTCCATATGCATAGTTGTGTTCCTGAAATTCCGGGAATGGGGGGCAGTCGGGCGCTAGCGGGCGGGTAGTGCCGGCGGGCTGCGCAGAAAGGACTGCCGTGTCACGATGGGGTGTTCATCGGCCCCCGTTATTGCACCGGCTTCTCGTAGTGGGTGTTCATCTGGTAGATGCCGCGCAGGTGGGCCACCCGCTTGACGATCTCGGAGACACCCTGCAGGAACATGAGGCCAAAGCCCACGGGCAGCAGCAGCAGGGCGGGCCAGCGGATCAGCCCGCCGGAGTTGCCCGACATTTCGCCAGAGACGAAGCCGCGCAGGAAAAAGGGCCAGCTCAGGTAGGCGATCAGGCCCATGGCGGGCAGCAGGAACAGGGCCAGACCGGCGATGTCCACGTACACCTGCTTGTTGCCGCGCAGCTTGCCGTAGACGATGTCCACGCGCACATGCTCGTTCATGTACAGCACGAAGGGGGCGCCCATCATCACCGTGGCGGCGAACAGGTACCACTGGATCTCCAGCCAGGCGTTGGAGCTGTAGTCCAGGCCATAGCGCACGAAGGCATTGCCTGCCGAGATCATGGCCGCTGCAAGCACGGTCCACGTTGCCACCTTGCTGAGCTGGCTGGAAATCCAGTCCATGCCCAAAGCCAATTTGAGAAGTGCTGACACCTTGTGTCTCCTGGGGTTTTGAAAAGAGCGCAGACGCACCCGAAACGCTGCCGGGTGTCTGAAAGTAACGCGGATGGTACCCGCTGGGCGCTGAAGAAAGCCTGACGCGCGGAGATAGGGTTTTCCTCAGGCACCCCCCGCCAGGATCACGCCCGCGCGGGCTTGGGCCGGACGAACTGCCACCAGGGCAGCACGGCACTCATGGACAGCACTTCGCCAGAGTGCATGGGCACATAGCCGGGCAGTGCCGCCATCTGGGCCTGCCAGGCCGCAGTCTGCAACAGGTCGCGCAGGGCCCGGGTGGCCGGCTGCTCCAGCGTGGACTTGAGGCAGGCCAGGTGGTAGCGCTCCTGCACCAGGGGCACGAAGCCCAGGCCCCGGGCGTGGGCTGCGAGCTCGATGCCCATGCCCACATCGGCCGTGCCGGCAGCCACCGCCTGGGCCACGGCCGTGTGCGAGGGCTCGTGGCGCTCGTAACCCTGCAGGTCGCCGGGGCCCAGTTCGGATTGTGCGAGCAGCTCGTCCAGCAGCACCCGTGTGCCGGTGCCCAGGGACCGGTTCACGAAGCGTGCCTGCTGGCGCGCCACGTCGGCCAGGGACTGCAGGCCCAGCGGGTTGCCGCGTGCCACGATCAGCCCCTGGGTGCGCTGGGCAAACCCGATGATCTTGTGGTGCCCCGGTTTGAGCAGGGGCTTGTAGGTGCGGGCGGCCAGCGAGTCGGCAGCCGGTGTTTCGCGCGTGTGGAAGCCGGCCATCGTGCAGCGGCCCTCGTTGAGTGCGCGGATCGCGTCCACGCTGCCGGTGAAGCGGATGTCCAGGTGCAGGGCACCGGTTTCTCCCGGCGTGGCCGCGTAGGCGCGCAGCGCGGCCAGCGCATCGTCGTGGCTGGCGTACATGGTGAGCACATGGGCCTGGTCGTCGAAGGCCACGGCGAAGGCGCGCTCCAGGTCGGCATGCAGGGCGGCGATCTGGGGCGCCAGGCGCGCCTGGGCCTGGCGCTCGGCCCACAGCAGCTTGGCCCCGAACTCGCTGAGCTGGGCGGACTGGCCCTTGCCCCAGATGATCAGCTCGCCACCCAACTGCTCCTCCCAGCGCTTGAGGGCGCCCCAGACATGGCGGTAGGACAGTTCGAGCGCGCGCGCGGCGCCCGAGATGGAGCCCTGCTCGGCCACCGCCTGCAGCAGCTCGGGCAGGGGGTTGCGGATCTGGGTGTCGCCCGCATCGCGGCTGAGCGTGTAGTGAAGCTGGACCCTATGCACGGACGTTCATATCGCTGGGAATGGTGGAGGTCCATACGATAGCCCAAGCCATGTCCACCCTGACGCAAAGCGCCGCCACTGCCCTCGAACTGACCCTGTCGGGGGATCCGGCGCTGTGGACCATCGTCGGCCGCTCCCTGTCGGTCAGCGCCACGGCCTGTGCGCTGGCCTGCGCCGCAGGCCTGGTGCTCGGGGCCTGGCTGGGCGTGGCCCGGTTCGCGGGCCGGGGCGCGGTGCTGGCGCTGCTCAACACCCTGCTGGCCGTGCCCTCGGTGGTGGTGGGGCTGGTGGTCTACCTGCTGCTGTCGCGCAGCGGCCCGTTCGGGGCCCTGGGCTGGCTGTTCAGCTTCAAGGCCATGGTGCTGGCCCAGGCCCTCCTGGTGCTGCCGGTGGTCACTGCGCTCACGCGCCAGGTGGTCGAAGATGCCGAGCGCGCCCATGGCGAGCAGTTGCGCTCGCTGGGCGCGGGCAGCCTGCTGCGCAGCCTGCTGCTGGCCTGGGACGAGCGCTACGCCCTGCTCACGGTGCTGATCGCCGCGTTCGGCCGCGCCATCTCCGAAGTCGGCGCGGTGATGGTCGTGGGGGGCAACATCGATGGCTTCACGCGCGTCATGACCACGGCCATCGCGCTGGAGACCAGCAAGGGCGACCTGCCGCTGGCGCTGGCGCTGGGCCTGGTGCTGCTGGGTGTGGTGCTGGCGCTCAATGTGCTGATCGCGCTGTTGCGCCGCTGGCGCGAGCGCGTGGACGGTGGCGCCCCCGATGCCCTGGTGGGGGTGGCGGCATGAGGCACCCGGAGCCCCTGCCCGTCGCCCAGCCCCTCGCGCACCCCCTGATTGCGCTGCAGGGCGTGGCCGTGCGCTATGGGCGCGTGCAGGCCCTGGCCGACATCGACCTGCGCATCGCCCCGGGCGAGCGCGTGGCCCTGGTGGGGGCCAACGGCAGCGGCAAGAGCACCCTGCTGCGCGTGCTGCACGGCCTGGTCGGGCCCAGTGCCGGCCAGGTGCGGCGCGATGCCGCGCAGCGCCAGGCCATGCTGTTCCAGCGCCCGCACATGCTGCGCACCAGTGCCCAGAACAATGTGGCGCTGGCCTTGTGGCTGCGCGGCACGCCCTGGCGCGCGGCGCGGGCCGAAGCCCTGGTGGCGCTGCGGCGCGTGGGGCTGGAGGCCATCGCCCTGCAGAACGCGCGCACGCTCTCGGGCGGCCAGCAGCAGCGCGTGGCGCTGGCGCGGGCCTGGGCCCTGCGGCCTGCGGTGCTGCTGCTCGATGAGCCCACGGCCAGCCTGGACCCGCATGCCAAGCGCGAGGTCGAAAGCCTGATGGCCGACCTGGCAGGCCCTGCAGCGCCGGCCGATGGTGGTGGGCCGGCGGTGACCATGGTGTTCAGCAGCCACAACCTGGGCCAGGTCAAGCGCCTGGCCAGCCGCGTGGTCTACCTGGAGCAGGGCCGTGCCGTGGCCGACCTGCCGGTGCACGATTTTTTCAACGGCCCCCTGCCGGAGGCCGCGCGTCTGTTCGTCAAAGGAGAAATAGGATGAGACAACCCACGATGGCCCGCCGGCGCCTGCTCTTCGTTCCCCCTGCGGTCGCACTGGCCGTGGCCCTCGCGCATGGCGCGGCATCGGCACAGGCCACGATCACCATGGCCTCCACCACCTCCACCGAGCAATCGGGTCTGTTCGGCCACCTGCTGCCCGAGTTCAAGAAGGCCAGCGGCATCGACATCAAGGTCGTGGCCCTGGGCACCGGCCAGGCGCTGGACATGGCGCGCCGCGGCGACGCCGACGTGCTCTTCGTGCACGACCAGGTGGCCGAGGAAAAGTTCGTGGCCGAGGGCTGGGGCGTCAAGCGCTACCCCGTGATGTACAACGACTTCATTCTCGTGGGCCCCAAGGCCGACCCGGCGGGCACGCAGGGCAAGGACATCGTCGAGGCGCTGAAGAAGCTGGCCGCCGGCAACGCCGCCTTCATCTCGCGCGGCGACAAGAGCGGCACGCATGCCGCCGAGCTGCGCTACTGGAAGCTTGCCGGTGCCGAGGCGGCCAAGGGCAGCGGCTACAAGGAGTGCGGCTGCGGCATGGGCCCGGCGCTGAACATCGCGGCCTCCAGCGGCGCCTATGTGCTGGCCGACCGGGGCACCTGGCTCAACTTCAAGAACCGCGCCGAGATGGTGGTGCTGGTGGAGGGCGACACGCGCCTGTTCAACCAGTACGGCGTGATGGTGGTCAACCCGGCCAAGCACCCGCAGGTCAAGCAGCAGGACGCGCAGAAGTTCGTGGACTGGGTGGTCTCGCCGGGCGGGCAGGCCAGCATCGCCGGCTACAAGATCGGCGGCGAGCAGCTGTTCTTCCCGAACGCCGGCAAGTGAGCGTGCGCGGCGGGCTCAGAACCCGAGGCTGGGCTTAGCCACCATGAGGTAGAACACCACCACCATGGCCACGAACGCCGGGTAGCCCAGCGCTTCCCACCAGCGCGCATAGCGCCAGTAGGTGGCGGGCAGGGCATCGCTGCCGGCGTCGGCCGCCTGCTGGGCCAGGGCCCGCATGCGCAGCTGCAGCCACACCACGGGCAGCCAGCACAGGCCGGCCAGCACATACAGCCCGAGCGAGAGCGCGAGCCAGGGCGTGGACAGGGGCAGCCCGGCCATGTGCACCATGGCCAGCCCGGTGGCGGGCTGGATGAACACCGTGGGCGTGGTGAACCACCAGTCGGCCCGCACCACCAGGCGGCTGACCACGGCCTGCGCCTGGACGTTGCCGCTGCGGTTGGCAAAGAACATGTAGTAGGCCGAGCCCAGGCCCGTGCCCACCAGCAGCACGCTGGAGACGATGTGCATCCACTTGAGGGTCAGGTACAGGCTCATGGCGTGGGCTCGCGCAGCAGCACCACCAGGATGGCGGCGATCGGCAGGTTCTTGGTCAGCGGGCCGAAGGGGTGCAGCCACCAGCCCGGTTCGATGGCCGTGGCCAGCAGCGTCATCACCCCCATCAGCACGAGTGCGGCGGCGTAGGCGGCGCGGCCGGGGCGCAGTGCGATCCACAGGCCCACCACGGCATCGGCGGCGGCACCGGCCAGCACCAGGGCCGTGACGACCTGCGGGTGGTTGAACGGCAGGGTGGCCAGCAATTGCCGGCTCTGGCCGTCGAGCTCCCACACACTGACGATGGCGGTGGCGAGCCAGACGAAGACCAGGCTGTGGCGCAGCAGGCGGTGCTGGGCGGCGCTCATGGGGCGGTGGCCTCTTCTTCCACCACGTCCGTCACCATGCCCCATTTCGCGAACTCGGGCGCGAAGGCTGCCAGCGGCAGCAGGCTGGTGCAGGTGTGGGCGCCGATGGGCAAGGCTTCCTGGCCACGGGCGAGCTGGCGCGCCAGCAGGATGGCGGCCATGCAGGGGATCTCGGGGCCGTGGTCATGGTCGGCGGCAATGTGCCAGGCGCGGCGCCGTGCCACGCCCTCGCCATCGGTACCGGCCACGCGCACCACCATGCCGCCCAGCGGCGTGCCCAGGAAGTCGAAGACCCCGCCCGTGCGGTGCATCAGCCCGGCCAGGCGCTCGGGGCGGCGCAGCAGGCCCCAGGCGCGCAACGCCGCGAGCGCAGCAAAGGCGCGCTGGGCCAGGCCCACCTCGAGCGCGGCGCGAAAACTCACGCGCTGCGTGACACGGTAGTGGGCGGGCAGCAGCTCCAGGTCGGGGATGTCGCACACCGCCGCCAAGCGCGGGCGCAGCCGCTGGAACTGCACGCGCGTGGGCCGGGCCCAGCCGAGCCGGTCCTGCCAGCGCCCGTCTTCCCACACGGCGATGGCGCCGCCACAGTAGCTGAGCACGGCCGCCAGCGTGGCCTGGCCACGTGGTGCGCGCTGGGCCGGGGCGATACAGATGTCGATGCTGGCTATGCGTTGCCAGCCGGCGCACAGCTGGTCCACCACGGCCGAGGACAGGGCCGGTACCGTGCTGGCGCCGCAGACCGCCGTGCGCCCCGCGGCCGCGAAGCGGGCCTGCAGCGCTGCGGGGAAGTCGCAGACGAAGCGGCGCCCATCGGCCAGGTCGATGTAGTGCGCCCCGGCGTCGGCGGCCGCCTCGGCCACCGCATACCCTTGTGCCTGGAACGGCCCGGCCGTGTGGACCACCAGGCCCACGCCCAGTGCCTGCAGGGCCTGCACCAGGCCGGGGGCGCCGTGGTCCAGCGCGACGCCCCGGGTGCCGGGCCCCAGCGTGGCCGCCAGGGCCTGGGCCTGGGCGGCGCTGCGGCCGGCCACCAGCAGGTGGATGCCGGGGTCGCCGGCCAGCGCGCGGCAGATGCGCGCGCCGAAGTTGCCATAGCCCCCGAGCACCAGCACGGTCAGCGGTGCGGCACTCATGGGCGGGCCTCCCGGGGCTGCGGCACCCAGCCGGGCGCCGGTGCGGGGCTGCCATGGGGGGCCGGGGATGCGGCCGGGCCCCGCTGCGCCCGCAGTGCGGCCAGGTGCTGGGGCCATTGGGCGCGTTGCCAGCCGGGCACCTCGGCGGCCGGCATGGGCTTGCAGAACACGTAGCCCTGGATGGTGGGAATGCCGCAGGCCGCCAGGGCCTGCAGCTCGGAGGCGGTCTCCACCCCCTCCACCACCACCGACAGGCCGAACTCGCCGGCCAAGGCACCGACATGCCGCAGCAGCGATTGGCGCCGTGGATCCTGGGCCAGCTGGCGCACGAACAGGCGGTCGCACTTGATACCGGCAATCGGCAGGTCGGCCAGCATGCCCAGCGAGGAATACCCGGCGCCGAAGTCGTCCATCAGCACGCCCACGCCGATGGCCTGCAGCTGGCGGATGGAGGCGAGCATGCGCGGGCCGCTGGCGATCAGGGCATGCTCGGTCAGCTCCAGCCGCAGGCTGCTGCCGGGCAGGGCATGGCGGGTGAGTTCGGCCTGCAGCCAGGGCGCAAAGTCTTCTTCGAGCAGGGTGGCGGGCGCCACATTCACGCTGAACCTCGCATGGTCCATGCCCTCGCTGCGCCACTGGCAGGCGCACGCCATGGCGTTGACCAGGATCAGCCGGTCCACCAAAGGAGTCTTGCCCTGCAGTTCGCAGACCAGCAGAAAGGCCTCGGGATGCAGCGGGCCCAAAAGTTCGCTGCGCACGCGCAGCAGCGCCTCGAACTGCAGCTCGCCGCTCGCCAGGTCGGCGATGGGCTGGAAATGCAGCGCCAGCTGCCGGGCCTGGAGCAGCACGGGCAACTGGTCCGCGATCAGCGACAGCTGGATGTCGCCCTCGGGCGCCGGCACCTCGTAGCTTGCGGTGCGCATCAGCGACAGGCCGCGGCGCAGCAGCTGCTGGCGCGCCTGGTCAAAGCGCATGTTGCTCAGCTGCTCCGTGGCGATGGCCATGCCGAACAGCAGCACGATCACCAGCAGCGCCACCCCGTCGGTGGCGGCGGCGCTGTCGGGCCATTCCAGCGGAAAGGTGTTCACCAGCAGCCAGTGCAGCACCAGGATGGCGGCGCCGGCCAGCAGCTTGTCGTGCCACTGCTGCGGAATGTAGATGCGCGTCAGCGCCTTCATCTTGGCGGCGCGGTGGCGTATGGAGGTGTAGGCGGCGATGCCGATGGCCGTGGCCAGCGCCAGCACGATGGCCAGGCCGTTCACCCGCGCATAGCTCGATACATAGCCTTCGGAGATGGTGAAGTGCGCGGCCAGCATGCCCAGCGACAGCCCGGCGCCTGCGACCAGGATGCGCGCCTTGCTGGTGCTGGTGCTCAGCGCGGGGACCGTGAGCCGCGCACTCAGCGCCATGATGACCAGGCCCGTGAGTGCCGGCACCAGGCCCAGCGTGTGGCCGGCCAGCTCGGCATACATGAGCATGCCCACCACATCCAGCGCCCACACGATGCAGCCGATGCACAGGGCGGCATGCGAGGCGCTGATGCGCCGGCTCGACGGGTCGATGGCAAAGGCCGTGTGCTCCACGAGCCGCTGGCACACGTGCACGACCAGGGAGGCAAAGATCCAGAACAGCAGGCTGTGTAGCAATGGCGGAAAGCCCACGGCGAACAGCTGCGTGGTGTCATGCCCGATGGAAAACATTCTGACCCTACCCCCCAAAATCTTGTGCAGTCATCATACGACCTGGCGATGACCAGGCCCTGGGGGATGTCCGTGGCCCTAGTTCACGACCGCGACGCCCTTGACCTGGGCAAAGACCGCCTTGCCCGGCGCCAGCGCCAGGGCCTGGGCCGAGCGCTGCGTCACCCGGGCCAGCAGGCGCGTGGGGCCGGCATCGAGTGCCACCATGCACTGGCCGGGGCTGTCCGCATCCACCTGCACCACGGTGGCGGGCAGGATGTTGAGGATGCTGGTGTCCACCGGCGCGGCCAGCGCCAGGCTCACATCGCGCGCCTGGATGCGCAGGCGCACCGGGGCGCCGGCCGGCCATGCGCTGGGGCTGGCCAGCAGCAGCTGGCCGCCGGCGAACTGCACGCTGGTGATGTGGTCGTGCGCGTCGTGGCGCAGCACCGTGCCCTCGACCACCGAGGCGGCCGCATCGCCATGCGCCAGCGGCAGGTCCAGCCGCACCAGCATGTCCTCGGTGCGTCCGCTGGCCAGCACCCGGCCGTCCTGCATCAGCACCATGTGCGCGGCCAGGCGCGCCACCTCGTCGATGGCATGGCTCACGTACAGCACGGGGATGTCCAGCGCCTGGTGCAGCCGCTCCAGGTAGGGCAGGACCTCGGCCTTGCGCTGGGCATCCAGCGCGGCCAGGGGCTCGTCCATCAGCAGCACGCGCGGGCCCGTGGCCAGGGCCCGCGCCATGGCCACGCGCTGGCGCTCGCCACCCGACAGGGCGTGGGGCTTGCGGTCCATCAGGTGGGCGATGCCCAGCAGGTCCACGGCGTGGTCCAGCGCCACGGTGTGCCGCTCTTTCGGCGTGCGCCTGCGGCCATAGTCGATGTTGCCGCGCACGCTCAGGTGCTCGAACAGGCTGGCTTCCTGGAACACATAGCCCAGCGCGCGCTGGTGCGTGGGGCGCCAGATGCGTGCCGCGTCGTCCTGCCAGACCTCGCCGTTGACCACCACGGTGGCCTGCTGCGCGCGCAGCAGGCCCGCGATGGCGCGCAGGCTGGTGGTCTTGCCGCAGCCCGAGGGGCCGAAGAGGGCGGTGACGCCGCGCCCGGGAAGCTGCAGGTCCACGTCGAGCGTGAAGCCCGGGCGCGATACCCGCAGGCGCGCGCGGATCTCTTCGGCGGCGCTCATGACACCATGGACGCGCGGCGGCGTGTGAGGTTCAGGCCCAGCAGCACCAGGAAGGAGAAGACCACCATGCCCCCTGCCAGCCAGTGCGCCTGGGTGTATTCAAGGGCCTCCACATGGTCGTAGATCTGCACCGAAACCACGCGCGTCACGCCCGGGATGTTGCCGCCCAGCATGAGCACCACGCCGAATTCGCCCACGGTGTGCGCAAAGCTCAGGATGGCTGCGGTGATGAAGCCCGGGCGCGCCAGCGGCAGGGCCACGGTGAAGAAGCGGTCCAGCGGCCCGGCGCCCAGCGTGGCCGCGGCTTCGAGCGGCCGGTTGCCGATGGCCTCGAACGCCGCCTGCAGCGGCTGCACCGCGAACGGCAGCGAGTAGATCAGCGAACCCGCCACCAGCCCCCAGAAGGTGAAGGGCAGGGCGCCCACACCCAGCCACTGCGTGAACTGCCCGATGGGGCCGTTGGGCCCCATGGTGACCAGCAGGTAAAAGCCGATCACCGTGGGCGGCAGCACGAGTGGCAGCGCCACCACGGCCGACACCGGCCCGCGCCAGCGCGAAGAGGTGTGCGCCAGCCACCAGGCCAGCGGCGTGCACAGCACCAGCAGCAGCGCCATGGTGGTGCCCGCGAGCCGAAGCGTGAGGCCGATGGCCGCAAGATCGGCGCTGGAAAAGGGCATGGACAGTAGCGAGGGAGCGCGGGGGAACTAGTTAGAAACTATAGCCGTAAGACTTGATGATGTTCTTGGCTTTGTCGCCTTTCAGGTACTGCATCAGCGCCGTGGCCGCCGCATTGCCCTTGCCCGTCTCCAGCAGCGCCGCATCCTGGCGGATCGGTTCGTGCATGTCGGCCGGCACCTGCCAGGCCGAGCCCTGGGCGATCTTGCCGTCCACCATCACCTGCGACAGCGCGACAAAGCCCAGTTGCGCATTGCCGGTGGCCACGAACTGGTAGGTCTGCGCGATGTTCTCGCCCTGCACGAAGCGTGGCTGCAGCGTGGCCGTGAGTCCGAGCCTGTCCATCACCTGCGTGGCGGCCAGGCCGTAAGGGGCCAGCTTGGGGTTGGCGATGGCCAGGTGCTTGAAGTCGCCGGTCTTGAGCACGGCGCCCTTGTCGTCGACATAGCCGTCCTTGGCGCTCCACAGCACCAGGGTGCCGATGGCGTAGGTGAAGCGCGAGTTGGCCACCACCTTGCCTTCGCGTTCGAGCTTGGCCGGCGTGGTGTCGTCGGCCGACAGCAGGATCTGGAACGGCGCGCCATTGGTGATCTGCGCATAGAACTTGCCCGTGGCGCCGAATGACAGCTCGGCCTTGTGGCCGGTGTCGGCCTCGAAGGCGGCCGCGATCTTCTGCATGGGGGCCGTGAAGTTGGCGGCCACGGCGACCGAGACCTGTTCGGCATGGGCCGAGGCGGCTGCGGCCAGGGCCAGGCTGAGAACGGAAAGAAGGCGGGCGGCAGGCATCTGCATGGCGTTAGGGCGCGCAAGCGCTGTTCATTGATGGAATAGCGAAAGTATAAAAGCAGTGCCTGCGTTGCGCTGGCAGCCCTTTTGCCGCGTGGCGGTATTCCCCCGGCGATCCCCTACACTGTGCCCACCATGCCGATGTTCCCCACCGAAATCCTTGCCGCCTACCTCGTTGCCGTGATCGTCGTGGTCTTCGCGCCGGGGCCGGACAACATCCTGGCCATCAGCCGCGGCCTGAGCCAGGGGCGCCTGGCGGCGGTGCTGTCCTCCATCGGCGCGGGCCTGGGCATCATGGTGCACACGGTGGCCGCCACGCTGGGGCTCACGCTCATCGTGCAGGCCTCGCCACTGGCCTTCTGGGCCGTGAAGGTCGCAGGCGCGGCCTACCTGCTGTACCTGGGCTTCAAGGCGCTGACCTCGGGCAATCTGATCTCGTTCGCGCCCGCCGCGCGGCAGCCGCTGGCCAAGGTGTTCGGCGTGGGCCTGTTCTCCAATGTGCTCAACCCCAAGCCGGGGCTGTTCGTGCTGGCCTTCATTCCCCAGTTCGTCGATGCGTCGCGCGGCCCGGTGGCCACGCAGATGCTGGTGTACGGCGCCATCTTCGCGGTGCTCACGGCGATCATCTTCTCGGTGCTGGGCAGTTGCGCCGCGCAGCTCTCGGGCTGGCTGGTACGCCGGCCGCGCGCCACCAAGTGGCTCAACAACGGAGCCGGCGTCACCTTCATCGCCTCGGGCATCTCGGTGCTGGCGCTGGGCAACCGGCGCTAGGCAAGGCACCGCGCCCCTCCGATGCCTGGCACCCCTCCCGTCTCCTTTGCGGGCGCGCTCGGCCATGACATGGCCGACAAGCGCATCGCCATCCTGCGCGAGATCGGCGCGGGCGGCTCCATCTCGCAGGCCGCGCGCGCCGTCGGCGTGAGCTACAAGGCCGCCTGGCAGGCGCTCGACACCCTGACCAACCTGGCCGGCACGCCGCTGGTGGACCGTGCCGTGGGGGGCGCCGGCGGCGGTGGTGCGCAACTGACCGAGGCTGGCCACCAACTGCTGGCCGCGGCCGATGCCATGGCCGTGGCGCGCAGCGCCGTGCTGGCCCGCTGGGAGGGCCGCGCCGGCCCGGCGGCAGCCCGCCTGGCGGTGCGCACCAGCATGCGCAACCAGTGGCCCTGCACGGTGCAGCGGCTGGAGCCGCTGGGCCAGATCGTGCGCGTGCACCTGGGGCAGGGCGACGGCGGGGAGGCGGCTTTCCTCAGCGCCCGCATCACATTGGAGAGTGTCGAACTGCTGGGCCTCGCGCCCGGCCTGGCGGTGCAGGCCCTGTGCAAGGCCACGGCGGTGCGCGTGGAGCGCGCCGCGAAAGACCTGCCACCGGCCGTACCCGGCATCTGCCGGCTGCCCGCCAGGGCGGTGCGCGTGGTGCGGGGGGAATCGGGCGATGAAGTGTCTGCCGAGCTGGACGGGGGCATCCAGATGGTGGGTTTTGCCGCACCCGACAGCGGCCTGCGCGCCGGCAGCCGGGTGCTGCTGGTGGTGGAGGACAACGCCGTCGTGATCGCGCTCGCACAGGGCTGAGCGCCCAGGTCAGTGCCCCTTTGGGGCACCCAATTTGCGGTACACCGTGGCGCGGCTGATGCCCAGTGCGCGCGCCGCCTCGGCCACATTGCCACGCGCCTCCGTCACCGCTTGGCGGATGAGCGCGGTCTCGGCCTCGCGCAGCGGCGCTGCGGCCACGGCCGGTGCCGCAGAGCTGCTCAGCAGGGTGCGCAGGGCATGGCCCTGCCGGGGCGCCAGGGCCATGCCCTGCAGGCGCAGGCCCGACCACAGCGGCAGGTCCAGCGGCGCGGCACCTGCGTGCTGGCGCTGCGCCGCGTCGAACAGCAGGGGCCAGGGCAGGGCCAGCAGCTCGCTGGCATGGGCCCTGCTGCCTGGTGCGCGCAGCGGCTGGGGCACCAACTGGCGCGCCGTGCGGTTGCTGCCCAGCAGGTAGCCGTCGGCGTCCAGCAGCACCAGGCCGTCGCCTTCGCCGCCCAGGGTGCTGCCGGGCCAGTTCAGGCGCAGCAGCAGGGCATGGGGGCGCTGCAGCAGCAGGGCATCCTCGATGGCGCGGGCCGAGCGGTCCACCAGGTGGCGCAGCTCGGGCCGCTCGGGCACGTCCACGCCGGTCAGGTCCAGCATGCCGGCGCAGCGGCCCTCGGGGTCGAACAGGGGGGCGCCCGCGCAGCTGTAATGGGTGTTGTCGTCGAAGAAATGCTCGCCCCGGTGCAGCCACACGGGTTGCAGCTCGGCCAGGGCAGCGCCGATGGCGGTGGTGCCCACGGCCGCTTCCGACAGGTCGATGCCGACGCGGCCGATGGCATGCACCCGCGCGTCGCGGTGGTCGAGCGCGCCCTGCACGTCCACCACCACGCCGCGCGCATCGGTGAGCACCGCGAAATAGTGCATGCCGGCAATGGCGCGCGTGAGGTGGCCGAGCACCGGGCGTGCGGCCTGCAGCAGGTGGCGGTGCTGCTCGGCCACGCCGCGCAGCGTGGCGGCGCTCACCAGGTCGAAGGCCACGCGCTGGCGTGGCGACTGGCCCTGGGCCATGCAGCGCTGCCAGGAGCGCACGATCCAGGGCTCGATGCCCAGCGCGGCAGGCACCTGGCCCTGGCTGAACAGGGCAGTGCGGGCGCGGGCGATCAGGGCCTGGCGCTCATCGGTCGATGGCGTGACGGCAGCGGCGGACAGCATGGACTACGACTCCCGTGGGGTGGCGGGCCGGTGCACCCACTGCGGGGTGCTTCGGTGTGCAGTGCGCATGATGCGCCGGTGTGCACTGCAGCATGTTTCAATTTGAGAATATCCGCGCCCGGCCGGCGCCAAGCTAGGGTTCACCCTAGGAATCCGGCCCCGTGCCCGGACCAAGATGCGGCTTGCAGATCCAGCCAACACCCCTCGAGGAGACAGCCAGATGCAAGTCCAGTTCACCGTCAACGGCCAGCCGGCCAGCGTTGACGTCCCCCCCAACACCCTGCTGGTCCACGCGCTGCGCGAGCACCTGATGCTCACCGGCACGCACGTGGGCTGCGACACCAGCCAGTGCGGCGCATGCACTGTGCATGTCAACGGCCGCGCGGTGAAATCCTGCGCCATGCTGGCCGTGCAGGCCCAGGGCGCCCAGGTGCAGACCATCGAAGGCCTGGCCGCGGCCGACGGCAGCATGCACCCCATGCAGGCGGCCTTCAAGGAGTGCCATGGCCTGCAGTGCGGCTTCTGCACCCCGGGCATGGTGATGAGCGCGGTCGACCTGTGCACGCACCACCCCAAGGCCAGTGAGGGCGAGATCCGCGAGCTGCTGGAGGGCAACATCTGCCGCTGCACCGGCTACCAGAACATCGTGCGCGCGGTGCAGCATGGCCAAAAAGCCATGGCATCCGCCTGAGTCACGTCCCTCATTCCACCAGGAGACAAGACCATGGGTGCTTCCGACTTCTCCAAGCTGCCGCACATCGGCGAGGCCCTTCGCCGCAAGGAGGACTACCGCTTCCTCACCGGCGCGGGCCAGTACACCGACGATGTGGTGCTGGCCGCGCAGAGCCACGCCGTGTTCGTGCGCTCGCCGCATGCGCATGCGCGCGTCAACAGCGTCAACACCGATGCCGCCAAGGCGGCGCCCGGGGTGCTGGGCGTGTTCACCGGTGCCGACGTGGCGGCCGACAACATCAACGGCCTGCCGTGCGGCTGGCTCATCACCAGCACCGACGGCCAGCCCATGAAGGAGCCGCCGCACCCCATCCTGGCGCAGGGCAAGGTGCGCTACGTGGGCGACCACGTGGCCATCGTCGTGGCGCTCACGCAGCAGCAGGCGCGCGATGCGGCCGAGCTGGTGGAGGTGGACTACGACGTGCTGCCCGCCGTGGTCAGCGTGGCCGATGCGGCGGCGAACAGCGTGGCCGGCGCCGCGCTGCACGACATCGCGGCCGACAACCACTGCTACAAGTGGGCCATAGGCGACAAGGGCGCGGTGGATGCGGCCTTTGCCGGCGCCGCGCACGTCACGAAGCTCGACCTGGTCAACAACCGCCTGATCCCCAACGCCATGGAGCCGCGCGCGGCCATCGGCTCGTACAACCGGGCCACCGAGGAGTACACGCTGTACGTGAGCAACCAGAACCCGCACGTGGAGCGCCTGCTCATGACGGCCTTCGTGATGGGCCTGCCCGAGCACAAGGTGCGCGTGATCGCGCCCGACGTGGGCGGCGGCTTCGGCTCCAAGATCTTTTTGTACGCCGAAGACGTGTGCCTGACCTGGGCCGCGAAGAAGCTCAACCGCTACATCAAGTGGGTGGCCGACCGCAGCGAGGCCTTCCTCTCGGATGCCCATGGCCGCGACCACGTGAGCCATGCCGAGATGGCCCTGGACAAGGACGGCAAGTTCCTGGCCATGCGCGTGCACACCGATGCCAACCTGGGTGCCTACCTGTCGACCTTCGCCACGGCCGTGCCCACCATCCTGTACGCCACGCTGCTGGCGGGCCAGTACACCACGCCCCAGGTCTATGTGGAGGTGGACGCCTGGTTCACCAACACCGCGCCGGTCGATGCCTACCGGGGCGCGGGCCGGCCCGAGGCCACCTACCTGCTCGAGCGCCTGGTCACGCGCTGCGCGTGGGACCTGGGCCTGTCGCAGGACGAGATCCGCAAGCGCAACTTCATCACCAGCTTCCCCTACCAGACGCCGGTGGCGCTGCAGTACGACGTGGGCGACTACCACGCCTGCATGACCCAGGCCCAGGAACTGGCCGACGTGGCCGGTTTCGAGGCGCGCAAGAGCGCCAGCGCCGCCAAAGGCCTGCTGCGCGGCGTGGGCTACAGCAGCTACATCGAGGCCTGCGGCATCGCGCCGTCCAACATCGCGGGCGCCCTGGGCGCGCGCGCCGGGCTGTTCGAATGCGGCGAGGTGCGCGTGCACCCCACGGGCAGTGTCACGGTGTTCACCGGTTCGCACAGCCACGGCCAGGGGCACGAGACCACCTTTGCCCAGGTGGTGGCCGCGCGCCTGGGCATTCCGGTGGAGAACGTGGACATCGTGCACGGCGACACGGGCCGCGTGCCCTTCGGCATGGGCACCTACGGCTCGCGCTCCATCAGCGTGGGCGGGGCGGCCATCATGAAGGCGCTGGACAAGATCGAGGCCAAGGCCAAGAAGATCGCGGCCCACCTCATGGAGGCCAGCGACGCCGACATCGACTTCAGCGGCGGCGAGTTCAGCGTGCGCGGCACGGACAAGAAGATCCCCTTCGGCCAGGTGGCGCTCACGGCCTATGTGCCGCACAACTACCCGCTGGACAAGCTGGAGCCCGGGCTCAACGAGACGGCCTTCTACGACCCGACCAACTTCACCTTCCCGGCCGGCACCTACATCTGCGAGGTGGAGGTGGACCCGGCCACCGGCGCCACGCGCGTGGACAGGTTCACCGCGGTGGACGACTTCGGAACCATCATCAACCCCATGATCGTGGAGGGCCAGGTGCATGGCGGCCTGGTGCAGGGCATCGGCCAGGCGCTGCTGGAGAACTGCGTTTACGACCGCGAGACCGGCCAACTGCTCACCGGCAGCTTCATGGACTACGCCATGCCGCGCGCCGACGACTTCCCCGAGTTCAAGCTCGGCCATGTCTGCACGCCCTGCACGCACAACCCGCTCGGCACCAAGGGCTGCGGCGAGGCCGGTGCCATCGGCTCGCCGCCCGCGGTGATCAATGCCGTGCTCGACGCCCTGCGCCCGCTGGGCGTGAAGGATTTCGACATGCCGGCCTCCCCGCACCGCGTGTGGGAAGCCATTCAAAGCGCCAAAGCCTGAGGAGAAGCACACCATGTATGCATTCACCTATGAAACCCCGGCCAGCGTGGCCGATGCGCTGCGCCTGGCGGGCGCAGGCGGCAAGCCCATCGCGGGCGGCCAAAGCCTGCTGCCCTCGATGCGGCTGCGCCTGGCCAACCCCGGCCAGGTGGTGGACCTCAATGGCATCGCCGAGCTGGCCGGCATCCGCCGCGAGGGCAATGCCCTGGTGATCGGCGCGATGACGCGGCACATGGACGTGGCCGCCAGCGCGGAGGTCAAGGCCGCCATCCCGGCCCTGGCCGACCTGGCCGCCCACATCGGCGACCGGCAGGTGCGCGCCCGCGGCACGCTGGGCGGCTCGGTGGCCAACAACGACCCCGCGGCCTGCTACCCCAGCGCCGTGCTGGGGCTGAATGCCACCGTCATCACCGACCAGCGCGAGATCGCGGCGGACGACTTCTTCGTGGGCATGTACACCACGGCGCTGAACGAGGGGGAGTTGATCACCGCGATCCGCTTCCCGATCCCGAAGCGCGCGGCCTACCTCAAGTTCAAGCAGGCAGCCTCGCGCTTCTCGCTGGTGGGTGTGTTCGTGGCGCAGACCGATGCGGGCGTGCGCGTGGCCGTCACGGGCGCCGCGAGCAGCGTGTTTCGCCAGCAGGCGCTGGAGGCGGCGCTGAACAAGGACTTCTCGGTGGCGTCGGCCGCGGCGGTGAAGGTGGATGCGAGCGACCTGAACAGCGACATCCATGCCAGCGCCGCTTACCGCGCCAATTTGATCAGTGTGCAAACCCAACGCGCCGTGGCCCAGATGCTGGGCTGACCTTCCCCGTCCGCCATGTGCTGATGTGCATGGCGGACTCTCTCTTGCTTATGAACGCTGCTGCCTTGCCGCCTGAACTGGCCTCCATCGACGACCTGGTGCAGGCCCTGCAGCGCGTGGGCTATTTCGCTGATCGGCGCCTGGCAACCGCCGTGTTCCTCGCGCTCAGGCTGCAGCGCCCGCTGCTGCTCGAAGGCGAGCCCGGCGTGGGCAAGACGGCGCTGGCCAAGGCCCTGTCCGAGGTGCTGGCGCGCAGCCTGATCCGCCTGCAGTGCTACGACGGGCTGGAGCAGCGCGAGGCGCTGTACGAGTGGAACTACGCTGCCCAGCTTCTGCACATGCGGGCCGCAGAGTTGCAGCAGGGTGTGGTCCGCGATATCGAGGCCGAGGTCTACCAGGAACGCTACCTGATCCGCCGCCCCCTGCTGCAGGCCCTGCACGCGCCCGCGCCTGGGGCCGTGCTGCTGGTCGATGAGGTGGACCGCGCCGACGAGCCCTTCGAGGCCTTTCTGCTCGAATACCTGGGCGAGTACCAGGTCAGCATTCCCGAGATCGGCACGGTGCGCGCCACGGCCACGCCGGTCACCCTGCTCACCAGCAACCGCACGCGCGACCTGCACGACGCCGTCAAGCGCCGCTGCCTCTACCACTGGCTCGACTACCCCGAGCGTGAGCGCGAACTGGCCATCGTGCGCTCGCAGGTACCCGGCGCCAGCGAGGCCCTGGCCGCCCAGGTGGCCGATTTCGTGCACCGGCTGCGCAGCCAGCCGTTTGCCAATGCCTTCCAGCGTGCACCCGGCATCGCCGAGAGCGTGGAATGGGCCAAGGCCCTGGTGGCGCTCGACACCCTGGTGGTGGACCCGGAGATCGTCTCGGACACGGCAGGCATCCTCTTCAAGCAGCGCGAGGACGTGGCTGCGCTCACGCGGGACATGGCCGCCGAGCTGCTCAAGCCCCAGGATGCCGAGGCTTGAGATGGTGGTCGCTCCCTCCACGGCGACGGCTTCCCAGCTGGGCGACGCGCGCACCGGCAAGCTGGCCGACAACCTCACCGGCTTTGGCCGCACGCTGCGCCGCGCTGGCGTGCGTGTGGATGCCGCGCGCATGGCCCTGGCACAGCAGGCGGTGCTGCTGGTGGGCCTGCAGCGCCCGGATGTCGCCGCCGCACTCGAAGCCGTGCTGGTGAGCCGCGAACAGGACCGCTTGGTGTTCCGCGAGCTGTTCGACGCCTACTTCAAGAACCCGAACGTGGCGCAGAAGCTGCTGGCCCAGATGCTGCCCAGCGCCGAGGCGAAAGCCGAGCCCGTGAAGCGCCGCCCGCGCGTGAGCGAGGCCCTGGCGCCCGTGCGCGCCGCGCGCAAGACCCCGCCGCGCGAGGAGGACAAGGTCGACTTCGATGCCGCCATGACCGCCAGCGATCTGGCGCGCCTGCGCCATGCGGACTTCAACCAGCTCTCGGCCAGCGAGTACCGGCTGGTGGAGCAACTGGCGCGCGACATTCCGCTGCCCTTGCCCGATTACGCCGCCCGCCGCACCCGCCCCGGGGTGCGCGGCAGCCGCCCGCACTGGCCCGGTGCCATGCACCAGGCGGCGCGCACGGGCGGCGAATTCCTGCAGGTGCCGCTGCTGCAGCGCCGCCGCCAGCCCCTGCCACTCTTGGTGCTGGTGGACGTGTCGGGCTCCATGGAGCGCTATGCGCGCCTGCTGCTGGCTTTTTTGCACGCCGCCACCGCGCCGCGCCGCGCGGGTGCGCTGCGGCGCGACGTGTTCGCCTTCGGCACGGGCTTGACCGACCTCACCCCGGCCTTCCGCCTGGCCGATACCGACGCCATGCTGGAAGCCGCCAGCCACGCCATCGCCGACTTTGCCGGCGGCACGCGCATGGGCGAGAGCCTGCGCGCCCTGCGCCTGCAGCACGCACGCCGGCTGGTGGGGCGGCGCACCCTGGTGCTGCTCATCACCGATGGCCTCGATACCGGCGCCCCCGAACTGCTGGAGCAGGAACTGGGCTGGCTGCGCCGCCACTGCGCGCGCCTGCTCTGGCTCAACCCGCTGCTGCGCTTTGGCGGCTATGCGCCCACGGCACGCGGCGCGGCCGTGCTGCACCGCCAGGCGCACGGCATGCTGGCCGTGCACGACCTCGCCCGCCTGCAGGACCTGGCGGACAGCATTGCCACCGTGCTGCGCCGATGACCATCTGAAGAACGAACCGAGGATTCCCACCATGGAAATGCAAGCCAGCCGCACCCTTGCCGTCAGCCAGAGCCAGGCCTGGGCGGCGCTCAACGACCCCGAGGTGCTCAAGCTGTGCATCCCCGGCTGCGAGAAGGTCGAGCCCACGGGCGAGAACCAGTACAGCGTGGCCATGGCGCTCAAGATCGGCCCGGTCTCGGCCAAGTTCGCGGGCAAGATCACGCTGTCGGACATCGTGCCCCCCGCAAGCTACACCATCGCCTTCGACGGCTCGGGCGGCGTGGCGGGCTTCGGCAAGGGCAGTGCCCAGGTGCGGCTGGAACCGCTGACACCTGAGGGTGGCCAGGAGCGTTGCGAGCTGCACTACACCGTGCACGCCACCGTGGGCGGCAAGATCGCCCAGCTCGGCCAGCGCCTGATCGACGGCGCCGCCAAGGGCATGGCCGAGGATTTCTTCAAGCGCTTCGACAACGAGATGCAGCGCCGCCATCCCCCTGCGTCCCCTGCGGTGGAGGGCGCGCCGGACACCGTGCCCACCGAAATCCCCACCCAGCCCGGCGAGGATGCCGGCCCGCCGAGCGGCTTCGTCCCGAGCCAGCGGGCGGGCCTGCAGGCCACGGGCGCCCAGGAGGCGCAGGGCGCGGGCATCCCGGTGTGGGTCTGGGTGGCAGGCGCCCTGCTGCTGGTCGCCCTCGCGTGGTGGCTGAACTAAGCCCCTGGCGCACGGAACCGGCGGGCCTTGGGCACAATCTACGCACGATGACGACGACGATGGAAAACCTCGATGTGATGGTGCTGCGCACCCTGCACGGCTGGCGTGCAGCGGGCCGGCGCGCCCTGCTTGCCACGGTGGTGCGCACGTGGGGATCTTCCCCGCGGCCCGTGGGTTCGATCATGGCGCTGTGCGAGGACGGCTCGGTCGTGGGTTCAGTCTCGGGCGGTTGCATCGAGGACGACCTGATCGACCGCCATACGCGTGCCTATGCGCAGGAGCGTGCCGGTGCCACAGGGCATGAACACCGCATCCCCAACGGCCCGCCGTCCTTCGTCAAGTACGGCATCACGGCCGACGAGGCGCACCGCTTCGGCCTGCCCTGCGGCGGCACGCTGGAGCTGCTGCTCGAATACGACCCCGACCCCGCCGGCCTGGCCGAACTGATCGCCGCGCTGGAGGCCGGGCGCCTGGTGCGCCGCACGGTGCGCCTGGCCGATGGCGCCGTGGCGCTGGCCATGGCCACCGAGCCGGCCGAGCTGGCCGTGGACAGCCAGGAGCTGACCAACACCTTCGGCCCCGAATACCGCATGCTCATCATCGGCGCGGGCCAGATGGCCGAGTACCTGGCCACCATGGCCTTGTTCAACGGCTTTGCCGTGACCGTGTGCGACCCGCGCGAGGAGTACCGCCACGGCTGGAAGGTGCCCGGCGCCACCCTGGTGAGCGCCATGCCCGACGACGTGGTGGTGGATTTCAAGCCCGACCGGCGCAGCTGCGTGGTGGCGCTCACGCACGACCCCAAGCTCGACGACCTGGCGCTGCTGGAGGCCTTGTCCACCGAGGCCTTCTACGTCGGCGGCATCGGCTCGCGCCGGAACAACGAGGCGCGCCGCGCGCGCATGATCGAGCACTTCGACCAGACCGAGGCCAGCCTCGTGCGCCTGCGCGGGCCCATCGGCATCTACATCGGCAGCAAGACCCCGCCCGAGATCGCCGTGAGCGTGATGGCCGAGATCCTGGCCGTGAAGAACGGCGTGGCCCTGCCGCGCGTGATGGAAGTGGCCCAGGCCAAGAACGACCGCGACGTGGCGCACAACGATCCCGGGCCACTGGTCTGTGCGGTGAACCGCTGACCGTTGTTTCAGCGGCTGCGGGTCTGCAGTTCCCGCTGCACATGCTCCAGCAGCCCCTCGCACGCATCTTCCACCAGGTCCAGCACATCGTCGAAGCCGCTGGCGCCGCCGTAATAAGGATCGGGCACCACGGGGCTGTCCATGTGCAGGCAGAACTCCGTGAGGCGCCGGAGCTTGTGGGCATGCTGGGGTGGGCACAGCTCCTGCGCCATGGCCAGGTTGTCCCAGTCCATGGCGAGGACCAGGTCGTGCGCTGCGAAGTCGGCCAGCAGCATCTGCCGCGCCCTCAGGTCCGACAGGTCGTAGCCGCGCCGGGTGGCATGCTTTTGCGAGCGGTGGTCCGGCGGCTCGCCCGGGTGGTAGTTGTGCGTGCCGGCCGAATCCACGCGCACCCGGTCGGCCAGGCCCGCCGCCTGTACGCGGTGGCGGAACACACCGTGTGCCGTGGGGCTGCGGCAGATGTTGCCCATGCAGAGAAAAAGGACCGAATAGCCGGGTGTTGTTGGTGCCATGTGTGCCCTCAATGCAGAACGGCCCCGTGGGGGCCGTTCAGGAGTGTCGCATGGCGGCGATCAGGCGTGCGCCTTCTCGCGCTTGGCGTCGTGGTAGGCCAGGGTGCCGCGCGTCACCACGCGGTCGCCAGGCAGCACTGCGCCGGCCTCGTGCTCCGGCGCGCCCTTCAAGCGATCGTAGAGCGGTGCGAAGTCGATCTTGGCCAGTTCCAGCAGCTCGTCCAGGTGGCCCAGCACGAAGTAGGTCTCCTGGAAGTCGTCGATGCGGTAATTGGTCTGCATCACGCGTTCCAGTTCGAAGCGCACGCGGTTGGGCGAATCGCTCTCGACCGAGAAGCGCGTCTCGCTGGCCGAGGAGGCGATGCCCGCGCCGTAGATGCGCAGGCCATCGCTCTGCTGCACCAGGCCGAACTCCACCGTGTACCAGTACACGCGCGCCAGCTTCTCCAGCACGCCCAGGCGGCTGGCGCGCAGGCCGCCTTCGCCATAGGCCTGGATGTAGTCGGCGATGACAGGGTTCATGAGCATGGGCACGTGGCCGAACACGTCGTGAAAAACGTCGGGCTCTTCCAGGTAATCGAGCTCGTGCGGCTTGCGGATGAACTGGCCGGCCGGAAAGCGCCGGTTGGCCAGGTGGCCGAAGAACACGTCGTCGGGCACCAGGCCGGGCACGGCCACCACTTCCCAGCCCGTGCGCTTCTTGAGCACCTTGGACATCTGCTCGAAGTCGGGGATCTGCTCGGGGCCGATGGGCAGGTCCTGCATGCCGCGGATGAACTCGTCGCAGGCGCGGCCCGGCAGCAGCTTGGACTGCCGCTCGAACAGGGTGCGCCAGACGCCGTGCTCTTCCTGGGTGTAGTTGGCCCAGCCCTGGTCGATGGTCCAGTCGGGCCGTTCGGGGGCGTGCGCGTCCCCGGCCGCCAGGCCGTGCTTGGCAGTTTCCTTGAGCTGCTGCAGCATGTGTGTCTCCTGGGCCGTCTATGCCGTGAAGGCGGCGGCGATGCGGTTCATCAGCGTGGCCATCTCGATGTCCTTGGCCGAGATGCCGTCCACGTCGTGCGTGGTCAGGGTGACGTTCACGCGGTTGTAGACGTTGAACCACTCGGGGTGGTGGTTCATGCGCTCCGCGTGCAGGGCCACCTGGGCCATGAAGCCGAAGGCCTGCACGAAGTCCTGGAACTGGAACTCGCGGGTGAGCACGCCGCCGCGCTCACTGCCGTGCGCCCAGCCCGTGAGGGCGGGCAACTGTGCTGCCAGTTGCTCGGGCGTGAGCTTCATGCTGCTTCCTTGGCGACGGCCTTGTCGCCCACGTCCAGCACGCCGCGGTTGATCTGGTCGCGCTCCAGCGATTCGAACAGCGCCTTGAAGTTGCCTTCACCAAAACCTTCGCGGTAGTTGCCCTTGCGCTCGATGAACT
>NZ_JBYSYM010000052.1:0-34507 GCF_058783375.1 Acidovorax sp. FW305-C-20-28
TCGACGGCGATTTCGTCAAAGGGGTTCATGCTCATCTTCACGTTGGCGATGTCCACACCCGTGTTGTCCGACTTGACACGGACCTTGACGTTGTAGTCCACCACGCGCTTGACAGGGACCAAGACCTTCATTGCTGCGGCTCCTAGGTTAGTAGAGTTGGTTGAATTGACGTTTACGTAAACTGGAACATTCTATGCCGCAGTGCACCCAAGAGGGTCCAGGCCGGGGCCACCGGCAGCAGGGGCATAAAAAAGAACGATCGTGCTTTTTCGTGATTATAGGGCACTTGGCGAAGGGCCCGATGTCTCGCCGGAGGCACTGGCCGACGCAGTACCTGCAGGCAGCCCGGCAGGAACTGCGCCGCCCTCCTTGATCTGCACCACGCGCTGCGGGTAAGGGATGTCGATGTTCGCCGCGCGCAAGCCGTCGAGGATGGCGATGTTGATGGCCGAGCGCAGGTTGAGCGAGCCGGCCGAGGGGTCGCTGATCCAGAAGTTGAGGCTGAATTCCAGCCCGTCGGGTGCGAAGTTGATGAGAAACGCCACGGGCTCGGGCTCCTTAAGTACGCGCGGCTGCGCGGCGGCCGCGGCGCACAGAATGGCCTGCACCTGGGCCACATCACTGTCGTAGCCGACGATGATGTTGGTGGTGACGTTGAACTTGCGGTCGGCGTCCGAGAGGTTTTCCACGCGCTGGGTGATGAGCGTCTCGTTGGGCACGATGGACTCGCGCCCGTTGCCCGCGCGGATCAGGGTGTAGCGCGTCTTGATGTCGGTGATGCGGCCCTCGAAGCCATCCACGCGCACGTTGTCGCCAATGCGCAGCGAGCGCTCGAGCAGGATCACGAAGCCGCTCACGTAGTTGGAGGCGAGCTTCTGCAAACCGAAGCCCAGGCCCACGCCGACCGCACCGCCCAGCACCGACAGGGCGGTGAGGTCCACCCCGACCGCCGACAGCGCGAACAGCATGCCCACGAGCAGCAGCACGGCCCGCACGGCATTGCCCGCGACCTTGCGCATGGACAGGTCGGTCACGGCCGTGCTGAGCACCCGCCGCTCGAAGGTGGCCGAGATCCAGAGCGCCGCCACCATGACCAGGCTGGCCGACAGGGCGCCCTCGATCAGCGTGGCAACGCTGACGGTGGACTTGCCGAAGTTGAGGGTGATGCTGTCGAGTTCGCTGCGCACGGCGGGCAGGAGCCCCACGATCCAGAGCACGGCTGCGCCCCAGATGACCCAGGAGAACAGGCCTTCGAGCAGGCGCACCAGGCCTGAGTTGGGGAAGGCCACGCGCAGCACGCGGGCGATGAAGCGGATCAGCGCGAGGGACACCAGCATCGGGACTGCGATGCGCAGCACGAACACGGGGTGGTAGTGCTCCACTGCAAGGCGGCCTGCGAAGGTCAGGACCAGGGCGATCAGGGGGAAGAGCAGGCCGTCGATGGTGTTGCGGCCGATCCAGACGGAGTCTGGGGGTTGGTTGCGGCCTATCAGTCTTGCGGCGAACAGGGCTGTGGCGATGGCGGCGGCCAGGACGCCGAGTTCCAGCCAGACGCTGGAGTGGTTGAAGTCGGTGAGGAGTTTGTCGAGGATTTCCATGCGGTGGGATCCATCACACTTGGCAGTACGGTGCCGATGGTGATTGCTTGCTTGATCTGAGGGCGGGAGCCGGGATGTCCGCCCGGCGGCGCAGTAACTTTCTCTTGTCTCGCCAAGAGAAAGTCACCAAAGAGAAAGCGACCCTGCTGTCCGTGTCCCCTGCGCTGCGCTCCGGGGCAACCTGCGATGCTCGAAGCTGGGGTGCGCCGAAGAACTCCCTGCGCTGCCTCTCTGAGGCAGCTCCGGTCAGACAGCTTCGGCGAGCCAGATGACGAAGCGCGTGTGTCCTGCGGCACACGCGCCACCCCAGCTTCTGCGCTTCTCGGCACGTCCAGAAGGGATTGGGGGCCCCACGCGGGCCATCGCTTCGCTCGGCCCCGTTACGCCTCGCTGCGCTTGGCGTCGGCAGCGCGCAGCGCGTCACCGACACCCGGCGCCGCTGCGAAAGCAGCAGCCGGGTGGTTCCCGCTCCCCACCCCTGCTGGCTGCGCCGAGAAGCGCAGGAGCTGGGGTGGGCGTGTGTGCCGAAGGACACACACGCTTCGTGATCTGACTTGCCGCAGCTGTTTGAGCGGAGTTCGAAGAACGCAGCGAGTTCTGCGGCACCACCCCAGCTCCGAGCATCGCAGGCTGCCCCCGCTCGCCCGACAGGGCGAACGGGGGACGCAGACTGGGGGTCGCCTTTTCTTTGCCTACTTTCTTTTGGCGAAGCAAAAGAAAGTAGGTGCGCTGCCGGGCGCACACCCCGGCCTCCGCCCTTCAACAAAGACGAGAAGCAACCAGCGCCCATAGCCGCCCGATCATCACCTCCAGGAAGGAGCACGCTTTTCAACAAACGCCCGAGCCCCTTCCTGAGCAGCCCCATCCATCATGTTCACCGCCATGGCCTGCCCCGCCAACTGGTAAGCCGCATCCATCCCCAACTCCCGCTGCTGGTACACCAGCGCCTTGCCCATGGCCACCGCAACGCGCGGCTTCTGCAGGATGGACGCCACCAACTTCTCCACCTCAGCATCCAACTCAGCAGCAGACACCACCCGATTCACCAGCCCCTGCTCCAAGGCAGTGGCCGCATCGATGAAGTCCCCGGTGAGCAGCATCTCCATCGCCCGCTTGGCAGGCACATTGCGCACCAGCGGCACGCTGGGCGTGGCGCAGAACAAACCGTAATTGATCCCACTGGTCGCGAACGTCGCACTGTCAGCAGCCACCGCCAGGTCGCACTGGGCCACCAGTTGGCAACCCGCCGCCGTGGCCATGCCCTGCACGCGCGCGATCACCGGCACGGGCAGCTTGTGGATGGCCAGCATCATGCGGCTGCACTGCGCGAACAGCTGCTGGTACCAGGCGAGGTCCGGATGGGCAGCCATGTCCTTGAGGTTGTGGCCGGCACAGAAGGCCTTGCCCTCGGCCGCCAGCACCACCACGCGCACGGTCTCGTCGCGTGCCACGGCATCGAATGCCTGTTGGAGCGCTGTGAGCATCTCCGAACCCAGGGCATTGAAACGTGCCGGGTCGTTCAGCGTCAGGGTCACCACGCCGCGCGCATCGCGCGCCACACGCAGGGGTGTTTCTTGGTCGGTCATATCTCTCTCACAAATCGGCCAGTACACGCAGATGCGCTTCCACACTGCGCGCCAACGGCCCCATCACATAGCCACCCTCCAGGCAGGACACGATGCGGCCCTTGGAATAGCGCCGCGCGATGTCCTTCACGCGTTGGGTGATCCAGGCATAGTCGGGCTCGGTCAGGCCCAGCTGGCCCATGTCGTCCTCGCGGTGGCCGTCGAAGCCGGCGCTCACGAAGATCATCTCGGGCTTGAAGGCTTCGAGTCGCGGGATCCACATCATCTCGATGATCTCGCGGATGTCCATGCCGCGCGTGTAGGCCGGCACCGGCACGTTCACCATGTTGGGTGCCGGGTCCTGGTCGCCACTGTAGGGATAGAACGGGTGCTGGAAGATGCTGACCATCAGCGCCCGCGGGTCGCCCGCGAGGATGTCCTCGGTGCCGTTGCCGTGGTGCACGTCGAAGTCCACAACGGCCACGCGCTGCAGGTTGTAGCGCTGCAGTGCGTATTTGGCGGCCACGGCCACGTTGTTGAAAAAACAGAAGCCCATGGCCTTGCTGCGCGTGGCGTGGTGGCCCGGGGGGCGCACGGCGCAGAAGGCGTTCTCCAGCTCGCCGGCCATCACGGCATCGGTGGCGGCCAGTGCGGCCCCTGCGGCGCGCAAGGATGCCTTCCAGGTATGGGCGTTGATGGAGGTGTCCGGATCGAGCTGCGAGTAGCTCGGGCCGCCGGCCAGGATTTCCTCGTTGAGCCGGTCGGACAGGCCGCGCATGGCGGCCACGTGCAGGCGGTCGTGCGCCAGCTCGATGTCGGCCAGCGAGGCCTCGGGCGCCTCGCGGCGGTCCAGTGCGTCACCCACGCCGGTGATGAGCAGCCGGTCCTCGATGGCGTCCAGCCGCTCGGGGCATTCGGGGTGCCCGGGGCCCATTTCATGCTTCCAGCAGTCGCGGTGGGTGAAATAGCCCGTTTTGCTCACAGTCAATCCCCGTGTCTCGTCTTTTTCGGATAACGTCGCAACAAGATTTTTCGGATAACGTCGCGCTATGGATGCACAGCACAAAATCAAATCGCTTCTGAACCAGCTTAACACGGTGATCGTGGGCAAGAAGCCCCAGGTCCAGGACTGCGTGGCCTGCCTGCTGGCCGGCGGCCACCTGCTGATCGAGGACGTTCCGGGCGTGGGCAAGACCACGCTGGCCCATGCCCTGTCGCGCACCTTCGGGCTGCAGTTCTCGCGCGTGCAGTTCACGGCCGACCTGATGCCCAGCGACCTGACCGGGGTGTCGGTGTACGAGCGCGGCAAGGAGTCCTTCGTGTTCCACCCTGGGCCGGTGTTCGCCCAGGTGCTGCTGGCCGACGAGATCAACCGCGCCAGCCCCAAGACCCAGAGCGCCCTGCTCGAGGCCATGGAGGAAAAGCAGGTCTCCGTGGAGGGCGAGACCCGAGCCCTGCCCCACCCCTTCTTCGTGATCGCCACGCAGAACCCGCACGACCAACTGGGTACCTTCGCACTGCCCGAATCGCAGCTGGACCGCTTTCTGATGCGCATCTCCATCGGCTACCCCGACCGCGCGGCCGAGCGCGTGCTGCTGGCCGGCGCCGACCGCCGCGACATGGTGGATTCCATGCTGCCCCTGCTGTCCGACGAGGAACTGGCTGAGCTGCAGCGCCAGGTGCTGGCCGTGCACACGGCCGACCCGCTGCTCAATTACGTGCAGGACCTGATCGCGGCCACGCGCTCGGGCCGCTGGTTCCTGCAGGGCCTGTCGCCGCGTGCCGGCATCGCGCTGGTGCGCGCCGCCAAGGCGCAGGCGCTGATCAGCGGGCGCGACTACGTGGCGCCCGACGACGTGCAGGCTATCCTGCCCCAGACCATCGCCCACCGCCTGGTGCCCGTCGGCGATGCCGGCCGCGGCGCGGTCGAGCAGGTGCGCGCCATGGTCGATTCCGTGCCTCTGCCTTGAACCCGAGGGACATGGCCACCACCGCCCCATCGCCCACGGCTGCATCGCCCGGCCGGCTGCGCGCTGCCCTGGCAGCGCTCAACCCGCTCACGCGCGTGCGCAAGCGCTTCGAGGCCTGGTGGATGGTGCGCCGGCCGCTGAACGACACGCTCACGCTGACCCAGCGCAATGTCTACATCCTGCCCACCGGGGCAGGATGGATGCTGCTGCTGACCCTGCTGATCCTGCTGGTCGCCTCCATCAACTACCAGCTCAACCTGGGCTACCTGCTGACCTTTCTGTTGGCGGGCAGTGCCGTGGTGGGCATGCACATCTGCCATGCCACGCTGCGCGGCATCACGCTGCACCTCAAGGAGCCGGAACCCCATTTCATGGGCACCAGTGCAACGGTCGAGGTGCAGGTCTCCAGCGAACGCAAGACGCCGCGCTATGGCATCGGCCTGGCCGTGCATGGCGGTGCGGGTGAAGTGCACCACTGGGCCTGGACCGATGTGCCGGCGCAAGGGCGGTCCATTGTGCATGTGGCCTTCGCCCCCAGTCGCCGGGGCCTGCACCGCGTGCCCACGCTCACGGCAGAGACCCGATTCCCCCTGGGCACCTTCCGTGTGTGGACCTACTGGCGCCCGGCGGCCCAGGTGCTGGTTTACCCCGCCCCCGAGATCCCGGCCCCGCCACTGCCCCCTGGCGAGCCCCGCGGTGCCGGCACCGGCAGCGCGCCATCCCAGGGCATCGGCGAGTTCGACGGGGTGCGCGCCTACCGGCGCGGCGACCCGCTCAAGCTCGTGGTCTGGAAGAAGGCCGCCAAGACCCTGGGCACCGGCACCGACGACCTGGTCAGCCGCGACTCGCAGCAGGCCCAGCGCCACGAACTCTGGCTGGACCCTGCACTGACCGGAATGCCCGACCCCGAGGCCCGGATCTCGCGCCTGACCGCCTGGGTGCTGCAGGCCGACCGGCTGGGCCTGGACTATGGCCTGCGCCTGCCCGGCCTGGAGATCGCGCCGGACACCGGCACCGCCCACCGGCGCCGCTGCCTGGAAGCCTTGGCCCTGTGCTGATGAACTTCTGCCTGCGACCGGCCCTCCAAGAGCATCCCCCGACCCATCCCTCTCGCCCATCCTACGCTCCATGAGCCTGCGCCAGACCCTCGTCTCCCTGCCACGCGACACGCGGGACACCCTGTTCCTGCTGTTCGCCACGGCCTGGGTGATCGCCCCCCAGGTGGCCAACCTGCCCGCCTGGGCCAGCGCCATGGCCTTTGGCATGCTGCTGTGGCGCGGCTGGATGGCCTGGAGGGCCCGTCCCCTGCCCGGGCGCTGGCTGCTCACGGTGCTGGTCATCGTGGCGGTGGGGGGCACGCTGCTCACGCACCGCACCATCCTCGGGCGCGACGCGGGCGTCACGCTCATGGTGATGATGCTGACCTTCAAGACCCTGGAGCTGCGTGCGCGCCGCGATGCCATGGTGGTCTTCTTCCTGGGCTTCTTCACGATGCTCAGCAATTTCTTCTTCTCGCAGTCGCTGCTTACCGCGGCGGCCATGCTGGTGGCGCTGCTGGGCCTGCTCATGGCCCTGGTCAATGCCCACATGCCGGTGGGGCGCCCGCCGCTCCTGCAGACCTTCCGCATCGCGGGCACCATGGCGCTGCTGGGTGCGCCCATCATGGTGGCGTTGTTCATGCTGTTCCCGCGCATGTCGCCGCTGTGGGGCATGCCCAGCGACAACCTCACGGGGCGCAGCGGCCTGTCGGGCACGATGAAGATCGGCGACATGGCCGAGATTGCACTCGACGAGCGGGTGGCAATCCGCCTGCGCTTCGAGGGTGCGCCCACCGACATCCCGCAGCAGTCCATGCTGTATTTCCGCGGGCCGGTCATGGCCTCGTTCGACGGCCGGCAATGGGTGGCAGAGCCCTTCCGCGAAGACAGCGCCTGGGCTGCACGTGTGGCGGTCCCAGCCAACCTTCAGACCAGCGGCCCAGCCGTGCGCTATGAGGTGACCCTGGAACCCCAGCGCCAGCCCTGGCTGATGGTGCTGGAGGCCACGCCCGAGGCACCGCAGCTGCCCGGTATGCAGGCCTACATGACGCAGGACCTGCAGTGGATGACCACGCGCCCCATCACCGATGTGCTGCGCTACCAAGCGGTGAGCTACCCCGAATTCCGCCATGGCCCCCGGGAGTCCGTGCGCCAACTGCGTGTGTACACCGAACTGCCTCCCGGCTTCAACCCGCGTACCCTGGCCCTGGCGGCAGAGATGCGGGCCGACCCGGCGCTGGCCGGCGCCAGCACCCAGGCACTGGTCAATGCCGTGCTGCAGCGCCTGCGCACGGGCGGCTACAACTATTCGCTGGAGCCGGGCGTGTTCGGAGAGCACACGGCCGATGAATTCTGGTTCGACCGCAAGGAAGGCTTTTGCGAGCACATTTCCTCGGCCTTCGTGGTCCTGATGCGGGCGATGGACATTCCAGCGCGCATCGTTACCGGCTACCAGGGCGGAGAGCGCAACCCGGTGGACGGTTACTGGACCGTGCGCAATGCCGATGCCCACGCCTGGGCCGAGGTCTGGATGGAGGGGCGCGGCTGGGTGCGCGTGGACCCGACGGGCGCCGTGTCGCCGGGCCGCGTGGGCCAGTTCCAGCGCCTGCGCGCACCCGAAGGCGCCATCGCAGCGGCGATGGGCACGCTGAGCCCGGGCATGGTGCAGACCCTGCGCGCGGTCTGGGAGGCCGTGAACAACAGCTGGAGCCAGTGGGTGCTCAACTACAGCCAGAGCCGCCAGTTCGACCTGCTCAAGGCCCTGGGCTTCGAGTCGCCGAGCTGGCAGGACCTCTCCACCGTGCTGGGCATCCTCATCGTGATCGCGGCCAGCGGGGGGGGACTGTGGACGCTGTGGGAACGCAGCCAGCACGACCCCTGGCTGCGCCTGCTGGCGCGCGTGCGCCAGCAGCTGGCCAAGGCCGGCCTGGTGCTGCCCGATACACTCCCGCCGCGCTCCATGGCCCAGCAGGTGAGCGCGCACTTTGGCGAAAGCGCCAGCGGCGTGGCGGACTGGCTGCTGCGGCTGGAGCAGGTACGCTATGCCCCCGAGCCTGCCCAGCAGTTCGGCGCCCTGCGCCGCGAATTCAACACCCTGCCCTGGCCCCCGACCGTACGGGGCCGATGACCCGAAGCCCATGCGCCTTTTGAAATCCGTTGCCATCGCCTGGATGGCGATGGCCTGTGCCCTGACCGCCCACGCCAACCCCTCTGCCAAGCCCACCAAGCCGGCCAGCCCGAAGAAGACTGCCTCGAACACCACCGTGCAGGGCGGCGCGCCCTACGCCGGCCGGCCCGACGCCATGGCCTTTGCCGACGACCTGGCCGCCCGCCGCGGGCTGGACCGCGAATGGGTGCGCCAGGCCATCGGCCAGGCGCGCCTGCTGTCCCAGGTGCCGCGCCTGATGCTGCCACCGCCCGTGGGCACGCCCAAGAACTGGCGTGTGTACCGCAGCCGCTTCATCGACCCGGTGCGCATCCGCGCTGGCGTGCGCTTCTGGCAGGAACACCGCGAAGCACTGGAGCGCGCCGAGGCCGAGTACGGCGTGCCCGTGGAGATCATTGTCGGAATCATCGGCGTGGAGACCATCTACGGCCAGCAGATGGGCAACTTCCGCGTGATGGATGCACTGGCCACGCTGTCCTTCGACTTCCCCAATGCCCACCCCCGTGCCAAGGAGCGCCGCGAGTTCTTCCAGCGCGAGCTCGAGCAGTTTTTGAGCCTCACCAACCGCAGCAACATCGACCCCTTCGAGCCGCGCGGCAGCTATGCCGGTGCCATGGGCCTGGGCCAGTTCATGCCGTCGAGCTGGGTGCGCTATGCGGTCGACTTCGATGGCGATGGCCGCATCGACCTGTTCCGAAGCCCGGTGGATGCCATCGGCTCGGTCGCCAACTACTTCAAGGGCCACGGCTGGACCACGGGCATGCCCACGCACTACCCGGTGCAGTTCGATACCGCGCGCCTGCAGCTCGACACCCTGCTCGCACCCGACATCCTGCCCAGTTTCAGCGCCGCCAGCATGCAGGCCAAGGGCGTGGTGCTCGATGCGGATGGCGCCCGGCACCCTGGCCCCATGGCGCTGGTAGAGCTGCAAAACGGCGGCGACGCACCGACCTATGTGGCCGGCACGGAAAACTTCTATGCCATCACGCGCTACAACTGGTCGAGCTACTACGCCATGGCCGTGATCGAGCTGGGGCGTGAGGTGGCGGCGGCGCGCTAGTGCCTGTTCGCACCACCAATTTGGGGGATCTCCCACCGCGCTGACGGGCCCTGGTCCACCGTTACCATGGCGGCCCATCCAACGGATCCAAGCCCATGCATTGCATTGCCCTGCCGCCTCTCCCGTGCAACGCACGCGCCCCAGCGCTGGTCGCAGCGCTGCTCCTGGCCCTTGCCACCCTGGTGCCGCCCGCTGGCGGCCTGGGCGCCACAGCCCATGCCGCCCCCAAGGCCGTTGCCCCGGCGACCGCCGCGAGCGTGGCCACGCTGCACGCCCTCTTCGACGCCGAGCAGATGCCCGAACGCATGCGCCAGATCATGCAGGCGGTGAACCAGGCCCAGCTCGACGCCATCGCAGGCATTGCCGACCCGGCGCAGCAAGAGCGCAAGCGCAAGGCCTATGCCACGGCGCAGCCGGTGCTGGAACAGCACTTTGCGTGGCAGAAACTGCGCCCCCTGGTCACCGAGGTGTACCAGACCCAGTACAGCGAGACCGAGGCACAGGCCCTGCTGGCCTTCTATGGCACCGCACCAGGCCAGTTGCACCTGAACAAGCTGCAGCCTGCCGTGATCGAGGCCACCCTGGCCCTGACCAAGTTCATGGACGAACGCGTGGACGCCCTGTTCGAGTCCAGCGACGACCAGGGCCGTGCCAAGGGCCCCCAGCCGCCCAAGCCGACGGCCTGGGCGGCCGCGGATGCCCACGATGCCCTGGCCGCTGATCTGGCCCGGCTGCTGATGCAAAGCGAGTTCAACGCCCGCATGCAGCGCCTGGAGTCCGCCATGCGCTCGCAGATGGGGCTGGTGCAGTCTTCCGCCCCGAGCAAGCAACAGCAGCAGTGGTTTGCCAACATCTCGCAGCGCCTGCGCGCGGAGCTCCGCTTCGAGACCACCGTGCTGCCTCTGATCGTGCAGCCCCTGCGCGCGCACCTTAATCCCGACGAACTGCGCGCGCTGCTGGCCAGCGAACGCAGCCCCGCGCGCAAGGCCCAGCGCTCCAAGGCCCTGGCCGCCAGCGATGCGCTGAGCGCCCGCCTGCAAGAGACCATCCGCACCGAGATCTTCCCCGAACTGCTGTCCGCCATGGCGCGCGCCGAAAACGCAGCGACACCGGCCAGCAGCGACACCAAGCGCTGAGGCACCGCCCGTGCGGGCTCAGCCCATCCAGGCTTCGCCCACTCTGGCCGCGGTGGCCTGCGTGCCCCCTGCCCGCCACCCCAGCTGCGGCGCAATGCGCCGCGCCGTGTCTTCCAGGATCTGGCGGTACTCCTCGGGCGCGAAGTCGTAGGGCAGCTCCAGCCGCAGCTCCTGCACCAGGGGCACGATGGGGTCTTCGCGCAGCCACTGCAGGATCTGCTCGCTGTGGCCCACCAGGTCGCGCGCGAACAAGGTGCGCCGCTCGCCCTGGGGTGCCAGGGTGCGCGCCTGCCGCGTGGCCGCCCAGGCCAGGTAGCGGGCCCGGGTGGAGGCATCGGCGCCATCGAGCGGAACGATCACCCGGCCCAGTGCCACGCGCGGCACGCTGGACGGCGGCTGATGCACGCGCCAGCGGGCATGGAACAGGTCGAGCTGGGAGCGCTGCGCCTCGAAGAAATGGTCCGTCTGCTCGCCGCGGTTGATGTTGCCGATCAAGAGGTGGTAGCCCTGCTCGCCCGCCCACCGGGCCGAGCGCAGCGAGCCGCCGCCGTACCACAGGCGCTGCGCCAGGCCCGGTGCGTAGGGCTGCAGGCGCGGGCGCTGGCGGCCCGCGGGGGATTCGACAAAAGTCTCCTCATCGCCGAGCAGGTCGCCCTGCAGGTTGCGGCGCAGCCGCTCCACCCTTGCGTGCGAGAAGTCGATGCTGCCCGCATCGCCGTCGAACAGGCGCTCGCCCAGCAGCGCGCCGAAGGGTGGAGCGCCCGCACTCAGGCCCACGTGCAGGCGGCCGCGCGAGAGCACGTCCACCGTGGCCAGGTCCTCCGCCAGGCGGAACGGGTTTTCATAGCCCATCTGCACCACGGCTGTGCCCAGGCCGATGCGCAGGGTGCGCTGGCTGGCCGCGGCCAGGAAGGTGGCGGCCGAGGACACGCCGCGCTCCAGGTGGCGCTGGCGCACCCAGGCGCTGTCGAAGCCCAGGGCCTCCCCGTAGGCAAACAACTGCAGCGTGTGTTCCAGGCCGTCGAACGGGTCGGTGTCCGGGAAGTTGCCCGGCGACAGAAAGGCGAGGTGGCGGATGGCCATGGCTCAGAACTTCGGAAGTCCGGGCGGATTGGTTTCCGACCGGGGCAGCGCCTCTTCCGCCAAGGCCCAGCGCGCCAGCGCCTTGCCGTAGAGCCCGCCCTGGATCAAGCCATTGGCCGCGAGCGTGAGCGCATCGGCCAGGCCGCTGCCCTTGCGCGTGGTGATGGCCACGTCGGACTTGAGCGGCCAGCCCGCGTTCACCGTGCCCACGAGCTTGATCTTGCCGTCCTTGGCCGCATGGTAGGCCTGGGGCGCATTGGGGTTGAAATTGGCATCGGCCCGACCCGAAACCACGCCCAGCAGCCGTGCGGCGTCGTCATCGAAGTAGACCAGCTCCGCGGGCTTGAGCCCCGCCGCCACATTCTTGCGGTTCCATTCGAGCAGGATGCGCTCCTGGTTGGTGCCCGAGGCGGTGATGACCTTGAGGCCGGCCACGTCCTTGGGCTCCTTGATGGACGAGATCTTGCTGTCCGCGCGCACGTAGAAACCGTGCAAACCCAGGCGGTAGGTGGAGAAGTCGAACTTCTCCTTGCGCTGCTCGGTCACGCCCACGTTGGAGATCACCGCGTCGTACTTGCCCGACGACAGGCCCAGCGGCCAGTCGGCCCAGGCAATGGGCTGCAGCTCCAGCTTGAGGCCCAGCGCATCGGCAATCAGCTGGGCGTAGTCGGGGTCGAAGCCGACCACGGTCTTGGCATCGCTGGCATAGGTGGAGATGGGCGGCGCAAAGGGCGCGATGGCCACGGTGAAGACGCCCTCCTTGACGAACCTGAAGTCCTTGGGAATGGCGGCAATCGCGGCGGCATTGCGCTCGGTGCGCAGCCGGCCCTTTTGCTCGGGCGTGAAGTCGAAGGTCTGCGCGAGGGCGGTACCGCCCCATGCAACCAGGACCACGGCGGCCAGCCCGCGCAGAAGGGACGAAGAAGAAGTGCTCATGGTGTACCTCACTTCTTGGGCAAGCCAGGGGGGTTGGTGCGCGCAACCTGGATCGCTTCGGACTGCAGGTTCCAGCGCTCCAGCGCCTTGGCGTAGTTGCCGTTCTGGATCTGCGCATTGAGCGCCGTGGTGACGGCGTCGGCAATGCCCGAGCCCTTGCGCGAGGTCACGGCGATCTCGGCCGTCTGTGGCCAGCCGCCCGAGAAGGTGCCCACCAGCTTGGTCTTGCCGTCGCGCGCATTGTGCGCGGCGATGCCGTTGGGCGCGAGGTAGGCGTCTGCCCGGCCCGAGGCCAGCGCCAGGTAGAGCACCACATCGTCGTCGTAGTACTGCACCTCCACGGGCTTCAGGCCCGCAGCCACGTTCTGCTGGTTCCAGCGCAGGAGGATCTGCTCCTGGTTGGTGCTGGCGCCCACGATGATCTTGAGGCCCGCCACATCCTTGGGTTCCCTGATCGCGGCGATCTTGCTGTCGGCCTTGACGTAGATGCCCAATTGGTCATTGCGGTAGGTGGAGAAATCGAATTTCTCCTTGCGCTCTTCGGTGACCGTGACGTTGGAGATCACCACGTCGAACTTGCCCGACTGCAGGCCCAATGGCCAATCGGCCCAGGCCACGGACACCAGTTCGAGCTTGCGGCCCAGGCTGTCGGCCACCAGCTGCGCGATGTCCGGCGCATTGCCCACCGGGGTCTTGTTGTCGTTGGCATAGGCGCCAAAGGGTAGGCGGCCGGTGGTCGTGCCCACGGTGAGCACGCCCTCCTTGGCGAACTTGAAATCCCTGGACACGAGCCTGAGGGCTTCGTCGACCTTGGCCGAACGCGGGCGCCCGGGCTGTTCAGGGCTCAGGTCCACGGCCTGGGCCGCGGCCTGCAGGGGGACCAGGGTGGCGGCGGCCAGCGCCAGGGCGAGGAAGGTGGAACGGCGGGTGAAGTTCATCGAGTGCTTTCTGAAGGAAAGGGAAATGCGGGCATGCTGGCGCCCAGCCGGGCGCTGCACGTGCGGAAAAACAAGAGGCGTGGGGGTCTAGAGCACCTTGGCCAGGAACTCCGCCGTGCGCGGGTGCTGCGGACGGTTGAACACCTGCTCGGGCGTGCCGGTCTCCAGCACCTGGCCTTGCTCCATGAAGACCACGGTGTCGGCCACCTCGCGGGCAAAACCGATCTCGTGCGTGACGATGACCAGCGTGGTGCCCGAGCGCGCCAGCTCCTTGATCACGGCCAGCACCTCGCCCACCAGTTCGGGGTCCAGTGCCGAGGTGGGCTCGTCGAACAGCAGCACCTTGGGCTTGAGGGCCAGGGCGCGCGCAATGGCCACGCGCTGCTGCTGCCCGCCCGAGAGCTGGCGCGGGTAGCTGTGCGCCTTGTCGGACAGGCCCACGCGGGCCAGCAGCTCGTGGGCCAGGGCCTCGGCCTCGGGACGTGGCACGCCGCGCACGCTGATCGGGGCCTCGATGAGGTTCTCCAGCACCGTGAGGTGGGGGAACAGGTTGAAGTTCTGGAACACCATGCCCACGTCCACGCGGCGTTGCAGGATGTCTTTTTCGCCCAGTTCGTACAGCGTGTCGGCATCCTGGCGGTAGCCGATCAGCTCGCCATCGATGGCGATGAAGCCGCCATCCACGCGCTCCAGGTGGTTGATGGTGCGCAGCAGCGTGGACTTGCCCGAGCCCGACTGGCCCAGCACCACGGTCACGCTGCCCGATGGCACGGTGAGCGTCACGTCCTTGAGCACCTGCAGCGCGCCGTAGTGCTTGGAGACGCCGTGGATCGTGACCTCGCCGCCGCGCGTGAAGCCGCCGCTCCAGCGGGGCACGGCATCCACTGGCTGGGGTGCTGCGGCGGGCACAGCCTGCGGTGGTGCCGCCCGCGGTGAGCGCCCCAGGCGCTGCGCGATGGCGGTGAACAGCGAAGGCGGCGGGTTGCGCAGCGCACCCTTGGCGAAATGGCGCTCGATGTAGTGTTGCAGGATGGACAGCACCGTGAGGATCACCAGGTACCAGACGGTGGCCACCATCAGCAGGGGAATCACCTCCAGGTTGCGCCGGTAGATGATCTGGATGGTGTAGAACAGTTCGGGCAGCGCCAGGATGTAGACGTTGGACGTGCCCTTGGCCAGGCCGATGATGTCGTTGAAGCCGCTGGGCAGGATGGAGCGCATGGCCTGCGGCAGCACGATGCGAAAGGCCTGGCGCCGGCGCGGCAGGCCGAGCGCCGCGGCCGCTTCGAGCTGCCCCTGGTCCACCGACAAAATGCCGCCGCGCACGATCTCCGAGGCGAAGGCCGCCTGGTTGAGCGTGAGACCGATCAGCGCCGCCACAAAGGGGCTGATGAGCTGCGTGGTGGGGTAGGAGAAGAAGGTCCAGCCCGTGAAGGGCACGGAGAGGCTCACCGACTCGTACAGGTAGCCCAGGTTGTTGATGATGAGCAGCAGCACGATCACCGGGATGGAGCGGAAGATCCAGACAAAGGTCCACGACAGGCCTGCGAGCAGCGGCGAGCGTGACACCCGGGCCAACGCCAGCGCCGTGCCCAGCGTGAAGCCGAACAGCGCGCCCAGCGCGGTGAGCAGCAGGGTACGGCCCAGGCCCACCAGCACCGGCTCGGCAAAGAACCATTCGGCAAATACGCCCCAGCCCCAGCGCGGGTTGGTGAGCACCGAGTACAGCACCGCTGCGATGACCACGGCAGCGAAAGCCGTGCCCACGGCCCGTGCGCGGTAGCGCGCAGGCACCACCTTGTAGTGCGAGTAGTCGCCCTTGGCCGTCAGCGCCCTGGGTACGGAAGGGGGTGCTGCAGCAGGCGCCGGAACGGCCGGCAGTGCATGGGCATCGAGCGTGGTGGTGGTCGACATCGTGGTGTGTGGGAAGGGGATGGGAATCTCAGGCGGCACGTGCCAGCGCAGGCGCCTGCACCAGGGCTTTTTCGAACGGCAGCGAGCGGTAGGTGCCCTCGGGCGCCGTGCGGTCGAACAGCGCCGCATAGCCCTGGCCCAGGTACAGCGCCACGGCCTCGGGCTGGCGAAAGCCCGTGGTCAGGTAGATGCGCGTGTAGCCCTGGCGCAGCGCCTGGGCTTCGAGCTCCTGCACCACGCGGCGCGCCAGGCCCTGGCGGCGCAGGGCTGAGTGCGCCCACACGCGCTTGAGCTCGGCCGTGCCGGGGTCGGGGTGGCGCTTGAAGGCCCCACCGCCAATGGCCTCGCCATTGCGCAGCAGCAGCACGAAGTTGCCGCCCTCGGGCGGCGAGAACAGCTCGGCCGGGTACTTCTCCATCTCGCGCGGGCCGCCCTCGCGCTCGTAGAAATCGCCGTAGCGGCTCTCGTACTCGTAGCGGAGTTCCTCGACCAGCGGGCGCGCCAGCGGATCCAGCGGGGTGGTGTAGACGAATCGTTCGCTCATGGTGTGCATCCAGGTCAGATCAGTTCCGGCGCCAGTGGGGTTAGAAAGCGCTCCGCCAGGCGCACCCAGTAGATGGCCGAGGGCGCGAGGATGGCGTCGTTGAAGTCGTAGTACGGGCTGTGCAACGAGGCGCCGTCGCCATTGCCCACAAAGACATAGCTGCCAGGGCGCTTGAGCAACATGAAGGCGAAGTCCTCGCTGGCCGTGCGCGGGCGAAAGCCGGCGTCCACACGCGCGGCGCCAAAGGTGTCCACGGCCACGCTGCGCGCCAGCGCCGTCTCGGCATCGTGGTTCAACACCGCAGGGTAGCCCGGGCGGTACTGCACCTCGGCTGTGGCGCCAAAGCTCTCGGCCTGGGCACGGGCGATGGCGGGAATGCGTTCCTGCAGGATGGCGCGCACCTCGGGCTTGAAGGCGCGTGCCGTGAGCTTGAGCTCCACGCTCTCGGGCACCACGTTGGGCGCCGCGCCGCCGTGGATGGAGCCCACGGTGACCACGCCCATGTCCAGCGGATCGACGTTGCGCGAGACCACGGTCTGCAGTGCCGTGATGATGTGGGCGCTGGCCACCACCGGGTCCACCGTTTCGTGCGGCGCGGCGCCATGACCGCCCTTGCCGCGCACGGTGATGGTGATCTGGTCCACCGAGGCCATGGCCGGCCCGGTCACGCAGCCGAAGTGCCCTTCGCCCACGCAAGGCCAGTTGTGCAGGCCGAACACCGCATCGCAGGGAAAGCGCTCGAACAGGCCTTCGGCGATCATGCGATTGGCGCCGCCACCGTTCTCCTCGGCGGGCTGGAAGATCAGGTTCAGCGTGCCGTCGAAGCGGCCCGACTCGGCCAGAAAGCGCGCCGCCGCGAGCAGCACCGTGGTGTGCCCATCGTGCCCGCAGGCATGCATCACGCCCGCGTTTTCGCTGGCATAGGGCAGGCCCGTGGCCTCGGTGATCGGCAGCGCGTCCATGTCGGCACGGATGCCCAGGGACTTGCCGCTGTTGCCGCGCGTGAGCCGCCCCACCACGCCCGTGCCGGCGATGCCGGTGGTGACCTCGTAGCCCCAGCCGGCCAGGCGCTCGGCCACGATGGCCGCCGTGCGGTGTTCCTGGAACGACAGCTCGGGGTGGCGGTGCAGATCCTGGCGCAGGGCCTTGAACTCGCCGATGAAGGCGGCAATGCCCTCCTCCACGCGCGCTACGTCATCGGCGCCGGCCAGCGGCAATGCGGCCCCCATCAGGCAGCCTTCCGGTCTGCAGCGCCCTGCTCTAGCGCAGCCGCATACCGGCTGGCCTTGCGCGGCAAACCCAGGTGGTCGCGCAGCGTGGCGCCGGGCAGCGTGCGCTCGTAGCGGCCACGCGCCTCCAGCACCGGGATGACATGGGTCACGAAGTCTTCGAGCCCCTGTGCCAGCACCGGGAAACCGAGGATGAAGCCGTCGGCCGCGCCCTCGTCCACCCAGCGGATGATCTCGTCGGCTACGCGCTCGCCCGTGCCCACGAACTGCGAGCGTGGCGTGGCGGCCTCCAGCGCCACCTGGCGCAAGGTGAGGCCGCGCTCCTTGGCATCGGCCTTGATGCGGTCGGTGGTGGAGCGGAAGCTGTTGCGGCCGATCTCGCCCAGCTCGGGGAAGGGTTCGTCCAGCGGGTACTGGCTGAAATCGTGGTGGTCGAAGTAGCGGCCCAGGTAGGCCAGCGCTTCTTCCACCGTGAGCAGCTCGCGGATGGCCTGGTACTTGGCCTCGGCTTCTTCCTGCGTGGCGCCCACCACCGGGCCGATGCCCGGGAAGATCTTCACATCGCTGCCCTGGCGGCCCTGGGCCACGGCACTGGCCTTGACCTGGCGCAGGAAGGCGCGCGTGGCCTCCAGGTTGGGCGAGTGGGTGAACACCGCGTCGGCGTATTTGCCCGCCAGGCCCACGCCCGCATCGGACGAGCCGGCCTGGAAGATCACCGGCTGGCCCTGGGCCGAGCGGCCGATGTTCAACGGCCCGGCCACCTGGAAGAAGCGTCCCTTGTGGTTGAGCGTGTGCAGCTTGGACGGATCGAAGAACTGGCCCGTCTCGCGGTTGCGCACCACCGCATCTTCGTCCCAGCTGTCCCACAGGCCCTGGGTCACCTCCAAGTACTCGTCGGCGATCTCGTAGCGCAGCGCGTGGTCGGGGTGCTGGCGGCTGTAGTTGCTGGCCGTGCCTTCGAGTGGTGTGGTCACCACGTTCCAGCCCGCACGGCCGCTGCTGATGAGGTCCAGCGAGGCGAACTGGCGCGCCACCGTGAACGGGTCGCTGTACGAGGTGGAGATGGTGCCCGCCAGGCCGATCTTCGAGGTCGCCACGGCCAGCGCCGAGAGAATGGAGATGGGCTCGAAGCGGTTGAGGAAATGCGGGATCGACTTCTCGTTGATGAACAGGCCATCGGCCACGAAGGCGAAGGCGATGCCGTTGGCCTCGGCCTTGCGCGCGGTGTCGATGTAGAACGAGAGGTTCACGCTCGCATCGGCCGGGCCGGCGGGGTGCTTCCACGAATTCATGTGGCCGCCTGCGCCGTGCAGCATCAGACCAAAGCGGATGGGGGTGGGCTTGCTCATGTGATTTTTCCTGGTTGGGGCAGGGTTCAGGCTTCAGCGGTCTGCAGCGCACCGGCGAGCAGCTCCACCGAGGCCAGGCGCTCGGCAAAGCCGGTGACGGGCGTGTCGACCACGAACTCCCCGATGCCATAGCGCTCGGCCAGTGCGTCGAGCGCATCGCGCACAAAGGCTTGCGAGCCCGCGATCACGTGGGGGCGGGTCTCTTCGAGGCGGTAGTCGCTCACACCGGCCTGGCGCGCGAACTCGGCCGCGGCGCTTTCGTTGGGCAGGTTCACGCTCTGGCCGGTGGACAGGTGCAGCTTGACGATGCGCAGCGCACCCACCTGGCGCTCGGCCTCTTGCTGCGTCTCGGCCACCAGGGCATAGAGCGCGAGCAGCGGCGCGCGGCCCGAAGCCTCGCGGTAGACCTGCAGCGAGCGCTCGATGTTCACCGGGTCGCCATTGAAGTGGCCGGCATAGACGAATTGCCAGCCGTGGCGCGCGGCCAGCGCCGCGCTGTCGGGGCTGCCGCCGAGCAGGAAGCGCTCGGGCAGGTGCGGCGGCTCGGGCAGTGCCACGGCACCGGCCAGCGGGTGATCGGCTGCCAGGGTGTTGGAGACGAATGCGTCGAGCTCGGCCAGCTGCGCGGCGAAGTCAGGCTTGCGCGCCGGGTCGCGCGCAGCCTGCAGCGCGCGGGTGGACAGCGGCAGCCCACCGGGCGCCTTGCCCACGCCCAGGTCCACGCGGCCCGGGGCCAGCGCGGCCAGCAGCTTGAAGGCCTCGGCCACCTTGAAGGGGCTGTAGTGCTGCAGCATGACGCCGCCCGAGCCCACGCGGATGCGCGAGGTGCGCGCCAGCAGGTGCGCCACCAGCACCTCGGGGGCCGAACCCGCCAGGCCCGCGTTGCCATGGTGCTCGGCCACCCAGAAGCGGCGGTAGCCCAGCTGCTCGGCGCGCTGCGCCAGCGCTACGGTGCGCTGCAGGGCCTGGGCCGCGGTGGCACCTTCGGGGACAGGGCTCTTGTCGAGCAGGGACAGGGCATAGGACACGGTCGGGGCGATTCGCGCATGGGTGATCAATGCCGCAAATTCTGTGGCCCCAGGCCGGCGCGCGTTGCGCTAACTTGTCATATCGATATGCGGACAAAAGGCGCCCCGGCCTTGTGTCCGCGCGGCGTGGAGCACCACGCCGCAGGCGCTCCGTCAGGGGCGCTGCATGGTGCACGAGTGAGGCTGCTGCGCCTTGGCGGGGGCGATCTGGCGCACCACGCGGAAACCATAGCCCGAGCCTTCGACGTCGAACTTGACCCCGTTGGCGCCCTTCTTGTCCATCACGCCCACCACCAGCGCCTGCTGGAACTGGTGGTCGGCCGCACGCATGCTGCCGCCCTGGCCCGAGAGCTGCACGCTGGCCTTCTCCATCTGCCGTGCCACGGCCACGGGGTCGGTGCTGCCCGCACGCTCGATGGACTGCGCGAGCGCCTCCACCATGAGCTGCATGCGCATGTGCACATAGTCGTCCTGCGGCTTGGGGAAGCGCTCGCGGAAGGCCTGGTAGAAGGCCTCGCTCTGCGCGCCCGGCACATTGGGCAGCCAGTCGGCCACGGCCACCACCTTGCCGATGCCGGCATCGCCGATGGCCGCGGGCGCGCCCAGTGCATTGCCGTAGAAGGTGTAGAAGCTGCCTTCGTAGCCCACCTCGCGCGCGGCCTTCACCAGCAGCGTGAGATCGTTCCCCCAGTTGCCCGTGACCACGGCCTGCGCGCCGCTGGCCTTGATCTTCACAGCGTAGGGCGCAAAGTCCTTCACGCGGCCCACGGGGTGCAGTTCCTCGCCCACCACCGACACATCGGGGCGCTGGGCCGACAACTGCTTCTTGGCCTCGCGCAGCACGGCCTGGCCGAAGCTGTAGTCCTGGCCGATCAGGTAGACGCTCTTCAAGGCCTTGTCATCGCGCATCACCTCCATAAGGGCAGCCATGCGCATGTCGGCATGGGCGTCGAAGCGGAAATGCCAGAAGCTGCACTTCTCGTTGGTGAGGATGGGGTCCACCGCCGAGTAGTTGAGAAAGATCACGCGCTTGTTCGGCTCGCGCTCGTTGTGCTTGTTGATGGCCTCAATCAGCACCGCAGCCGTGGCCGATGAGTTGCCCTGCAGGATGACCTGCGCGCCATCGTCGATGGCCGCGCGCAGGGCCGACAGGGCCTCCTCGTTCTGGCCCTTGCTGTCGTAGCGCTCCAGTGCCAGCGGGCGCGCACCGCCGGCGCTGGCCGGCAGGGCCACGCCGCCGCGCGCGTTGACACGCTCCATGGCCCAGTAGATGTTGCGGTAGACCGCTTCACCGGTGTTGGCAAACGCGCCCGAGAGGCTCTCGATCAGCGCCATCTTCACCGGCTTGCCCGTGGCCGCGGGTACGGCGGCAGCGGTGGATTGCGCCCAGCTGGCGGACACCGGTGCCAGCGTGCAGGCCAGCGTGGCGGCGACGGCCAAAGCCGAATGACGTAATGCCGCAGCGCCTGATTTCAAGCCCGCGAGCCGCAATTTATTCATGCTCTTTTTCCCCTTGAAAACCTTTGTGGCCGTACACAAGTTCTGTCCATGCGGCGACCACGTCGAGAGCCGCGCAGTGTATAGGAGTCCTTTTCATGATCTTCGCCCCCGTCGCCCGCCGTTCCGCCTTCAACGCCCCCCGCTCTGCCGACCTGGCACTGCAGCGCTTCCTGCTCGGCAGCTTTGCCAATGCCGCCCCGGCCCGCTCTGCCGGCGTGACCGTCACCCAGGACGACAAGGCCACCACCTTGCAGCTGGATGTGCCCGGCCTCACCCGTGAGCAGCTGCAGATCGCCATCGAAGGCAATGTGGTGCGCCTGTCCAGCGTGGAAGGCGCGCCCCGCCAGGTGCAGCGCGCCTGGGAGCTGGCCACCGACATCGATGCCGCGGCCAGCAGCGCCAAGCTCGAAAACGGCGTGCTCACGCTCACCCTGGTGCGCGTGGAACCCGTGAGCAAGGCCACCTCGCTGAGCATCCAGTAAGTCCCTACACGGCGCAGTGGAGTGCGGCCTGGCGGCCGTGCTCCACCCCGTGCGTGCCTTTTGCCCCTGCCTGGCAAAGGCCTTATCCCACCAGGGCTTTGCATGCCCCCGTTTTCTCACACGCCGAACCGCAAGGGTTCACATTCAATTTCCGTAAGCGCGGATTCCCAACAGCACCAGCAGCGCCAGCCCCAGCAGGCCCGACACCGCCTGCCAGAACCGCACCGGATTGCGCTCCACCAGCGGCGGTGCACGCAGGCGCTGGAATTGTGCGCCTGGCGACTGCAGATCGTGCAGGAATTCCGAGACCGCCTCCTGGCGTTTAGCCGCCTCAGGCTGCAAGGCCTTGTGCAGCACCCCATCGAGCCAGGCCGGCAGCTCGGGCCTCAGATGGCGCACAGGCACATAGCGCAGCGCTTTCAACTGGGCCGGTGAGCGCAGGCGCGCCACCTGCAGGCCGTAGGGCAATTGGCCGGTGAGCATCTGGTAGGTGAGCACGGCCAGCGCGAACAGGTCCGAGCGTGCATCCCCCTCGCCGCCAACGAAGTACTCCGGCGCCGTGTACTGCAGCGTGCCCTCGATGGCATCGGCCCGCGCTGCCGCCGTGCCCTCGGCCAGTCCCGCCACATGCACCGAGCCGAAGTCGATGAGCTTGACCGTGCCGCTGCGGTCGATCAGCAGGTTCTCGGGCCGCAGGTCCTGGTGCAGCATCTCGCGCGCGTGCAAGGCCTGCAGCCCCTTGCCGATCTGGGCGACGAGGCTGCGCACGGCGTCCAGGTCCGGCAGCGGGTGGTCGGTCATCCACTGCGCCAGCGTCTGCCCGTCCACATACTCCATCGCCACATAGGCATGCCGGCGCGGCCGCTCATCCGCCGCGGCGCGCAGCACATGCGGGCTGTGGACACGCCGCGCCACCCATTCCTCGAGCAAAAGGCGGTCGAGGTGGCCCGCCTCGCCCGCCATGTCCACCGAGGGCGTCTTGATCGCCAGCTGCTGGCCCGTGGCATCGTCCACGGCCAGATGCACCTGGCTGCGCGCGCTGGCGTGCAGTTCGCGCACGATGGTGTAGCCCTCGAAGGCCATGCGCGGCACCAGGGGCGGCGGCAGGGCCAGCCCTGCGTGCGGCCCCGGGAGCGCACCGGCACGCGCTTCGGGCAGGGTGTCAATGCGCAGCAGTTGCACCGTCATGTCGTCGGTAGCGCCGCGCGTGCGTGCGGTGGCGGCCAAGGCCTGGGCGGCGCCATCGAAGTCACCGGCACATTCGGCAATGGCCTGGTGCACGGCGGCCGCATCCAGATGCGGGTAGGCACCATCGGTGGCCAGCAGGTAGAGGTCGCCCACTTCGGCCGGCAGGCTGCGGTAGTCGATCTCCACATTGGGGCCCATGCCCAGGGCCCGGCCCAGGAAGGACTCGACCGAAGACAGGTGCACACGGTGGTCCTCGGTCAACTGCTCCAGCGCGGCGGCATGCACGCGGTAGATGCGCGCATCGCCCACGTGCAGCAGGTGCACCTCGCGCCCCTTGAGGATCAGGGCACTGAAGGTGGTGACGTAGCCGCGGTCCTTGTCGAAGCGCGCATGGCTGCGCATGGTCTGCGCATGCAGCCAGGCATTGGTGGCCCCCAGCACGCGCTGGGCCGAGCGGCGCACCGACCAGGCCTCGGAGGTGGCGTAGTAGTCGTCCAGGAAGCCCCGCACCGCGGCGGCGCTGGCCTCCTGGCTCACCGCGCTGGAGCCGATGCCGTCGGCCAGCGCCAGCGCGATGCCCTTGGTGGCGCGTTGCGGCCCGGTGGGCAGCATGGCGCCGTGGAAGTCCTGGTTGCTGCCCTTGTCCCCGGCCTCCGAATGCTGGCCGAGCGTGACGCCCAAGGCGTGCATGGTTACAGGCTCAGGCAATCTTGCGCTTGGGCGCGGTCTTGTAGTGCGTGGAATACAGCATCGCGCCCACAAAGGTCAGGCCGCCCACCAGGTTGCCGATCACGGTGGGAATTTCATTCCAGACCAGGTAGTCCATGACCGTGAAGTTGCCACCCAGCAGCAGGCCCGAGGGGAACAGGAACATGTTGACGATGCTGTGCTCGAAGCCCATGTAGAAGAACAGGGCGATGGGAATCCACATGCCGATGGCCTTGCCCGACACCGAGGTCGACATCATGGCCGCCACCACGCCGGTGGACACCATCCAGTTGCACATCACGCCGCGGATGAACAGGGTCAGCATGCCGGCGGCTCCGTGTGCGGAGTAACCCACCGTGCGGCCCTCGCCGATGTGGCCGATCTTCACGCCAACGGCGTTGGGCGCCTCGCTGAATCCGAAGGTGAAGATGATGGCCATGAACACCGCCACCATGAAGGCGCCGGCAAAGTTGCCGCAGAACACCAGCGCCCAGTTGCGAAAGACGCCAGCCCAGGTGGCACCCGGGCGCTTGTCGAGCACGGCCAGCGGGGCCAGCGTGAACACACCGGTCAGCAGGTCATAACCCAGCAGGTACAGCAGGATGAAGCAGCCCGGAAAGAGCAGTGCGCCCAGCAGCGCATTGCCGGTGTTGACCGTGATGGTGACGGCGAAGGCGGCGCCCAACGCCAGCATGGCGCCGGCCATGAAGGAGCGGATCAGCGTGTCGCGGGTGGACATCAGGAGCTTGGATTCACCGGAATCGACCATCTTGGTCACGAACTCGGTGGGGGCGAGGTAGGCCATTTGACTTTCCTTGGGGCGGTAGAACGGAACTGCGCCCCCAGTTGGCTCACCGGGGCAGCGCGCAAAAGGAAAACGGCGTCCGCAGCACCCCCGGTGAAGGGGAGATGCAAGGGACGCCGTTATCCTCGGAAGCGCGATTCCCGGGCCTGCGGCATGCCGCAGGCGGGTGACGGGCAGGCCATCGTCAGCCCCCGTCCGCCAAACCCTTGCAATTTCCGTACCCTCTCCAGGGTATTCCACGCCCGGAAAATGCCCGGAAACCGTGCGCTTTGCGCGGGCATCGCGGGCGCGGGCCTCAGATCAGTGCACGCCGGGCACCAGCCTGGATCAGACCGGCTTGTCGCCCTTGCGGTCGGGGTGGCCAAACGCCAGGTCCGGCAGCGACAGCGTGGCCTCGGCCACGTCGAGCAGGCGGCGGTTCTGGTCCATGGAGGTCTTTTGCAGCACGCGGAAGGCGACCTCCTCGTTCATGCCCAGGCGGGCCATCAGCACGCCCTTGGCGCGCTCGATCACCTTGCGCTCGTTGAGCGTGCGCCGGGCCGTTTCCAGCTCGGTCTCCATGCTGGCCATGCGAGCCGACTGGGCCCGCAGCAGCTCCAGCAGCGATGACGCCGATTCGCCCCCTTGCGTACTTGCAGCGGGCGACTGCACCGCCGCTGGTGCGATGGCGATGTCGAAGAAGCGGTCCACCGCGTGCGTGCGTTGGGGCGGGTTGTCGCGCAGGCCGCGCAGCAGGCCCGTGGAGTCCTGCAGGTCCTGCTGGGCCTGCACGATGAGCGCAGTGCAGTCCTCGCGCAGGCGCTGCACCAGGTCCACCTGCAGCTGCCACAGCGTGGTGATGCGCTGGGTGCACACATCGAACCAGGTATCGCTCTGGTTGCTGTCCAGAGCGGCACCGGGCCGTGCTACGCCCAGGGTGCGCCGCAGGCGCTCCAGCTGTGCGGTGCCCGGGGCCAGTTGCAGCTGCTCCCAGCGGGCACGCAGGGCCGGATCGGCAAACTCGGCGAACGCGGCCAGACTGCGCTCCTGTGCGTCGATCAGGTGCAGCACGCGCTGCTGGTGCGCCTCGCTGCCCTGGCCCGAGGCGAAGAGCAGCGCGCCCATGGCCCGCTCCTGGCCCGCCTCTTCCTGCGCCTGCACCAGGTGCACCAGGGCCACCAGCTGGCGCGAGACGCTGGGCAGGCCGGCGGCATCGGCCACGTGGAAGACCAGTTCGATCAGCCCCGCGATCAGGTGGCTGAACGCCGCGATGGAGTCGTGGGCCGTCATGGCCTGCTTGTCGATCTGGCTGCGCAGGGCGGGCAGCGAATCGAGCCCCAGCAGCGCCCAGGCCATCAAGGACAAGGCCTTGGCCGTGGCCCCCTGCGCAGGCTCGACATGCAGGGCGAATTCGGCGCGCAGCTGGCCCTCCAGCGCCACGACCTCCTGCACGACGCGGCCACGCAGATCGGCAAAGCGCTGCCCCTTGGACGCCAGGTAGACGCCCGAGGCACCGCGCTCACGCTGCAGGCCTTCGATCAACTGGCCCACCACGTCCACCAGCGCCGCCCGGCTGGCAAGGTGGCGCACCGCATCGATCTCGAGCTGGCGCGAGCGCAGCACGAGGCTGGAAACGGACAGGGGTGCAGCAGCCAGCTCAGGCATCAAGTTCTCCACGATTCGAACAGGAACCCGATGCTAACCCCGCCGGGACGCGTGCCACCGCATTCAGGCCAGGGCCACGCGGATGCGCCCGCCCTCGGCGCGCACGCCGTGCGCCTGCACCGAATGCTCGGGCGCCTCCAGGCATTCGCCGGTGCGCAGGTCGAAATGGTTCTTGTACAGCGGCGAGGCCACCACGACGCGTTCACCCAGGTTGCCGATGAGCCCGCGCGAGAGCACGCTGGCACCGGACTTGGGGTCCACGTTGTCGATGGCGAAGAACTCGTCGCCGCGCGTGCGGAACACCGCCACATGGCGGTCGGCCACCAGCGCGCAGACGCCGGTGCTGGGCAGGATGTCATCGACCGCACAGATGTCGGTCCAGGCGAGGGAGTCGGTGCTGCTGTTCATGGGGAGTGCGCTCATGTCATGTCCTCTCGGGCGGCTTGATGGATGGGGATGACCTTGGCGGAGCCAGCTCCACGCTCCTCTGCGCGCGCCGGGCGGATCTGTCCACGCTCCTCGACGAAGAGCACGTTCTCATCGGCCTTGTCGCTGTTCACGAACGAGCGGAAGCGCTTGCGCGTCTCGGGGTCGGTCACGGCGGTCTTCCATTCGCACTGGTAGGTGGCCACCACATGCTGCATCTGGGCTTCGAGCTCGGCGCACAGGCCCAGGCTGTCCTTTTGCAGAACATCCTTGAGGTAGTCGAGGCCGCCTTCGAGGTTTTCGCGCCAGGTGCTGGTGCGCTGCAGCCGGTCGGCCGTGCGCACGTAGAACATCAGCACCCGGTCGATCATGCGCACCAGGTCTTCCTTGGACAGGTCCGACGCGAACAGCTCTGCGTGGCGCGGCTTCATGCCGCCGTTGCCGCAGATGTAGAGGTTCCAGCCCTTCTCGGTGGCGATGACACCAATGTCCTTGCCCTGGGCCTCGGCGCATTCGCGCGTGCAGCCCGAAACACCGAACTTGATCTTGTGCGGAGCACGCAGGCCCTTGTAGCGGTTCTCCAGCTCCACGGCCAGGCCCACGCTGTCGCCCACGCCGTAGCGGCACCAGGTTGAGCCCACGCAGCTCTTGACCGTGCGCAGCGACTTGCCGTACGCGTGGCCGGACTCGAAGCCGGCGGTGATGAGCTCTTCCCAGATCAGCGGCAGTTGCTCCAGGCGCGCACCGAACATGTCCACCCGCGCGCCGCCCGTGACCTTGGTGTACAGGCCGTACTTCTTGGCCACCTGGCCCACGGCGATCAGGCCGTCGGGCGTGACCTCGCCACCGGGCATGCGCGGCACCACCGAGTAGGTGCCGTCCTTCTGGATGTTGCCCAGGTAGTAGTCGTTGCTGTCCTGCAGGCCCGCCAGTTCCTTCTTGAGCACGAACTCGTTCCAGCACGAGGCGAACACGCTGGCCGCCACGGGCTTGCAGATGTCGCAGCCCATGCCCTTGCCGTGCTTTGCCAGCAGGTCCTCGAAGCTCTTGATCTGGCCCACGCGCACCAGGTGGTAGATCTCCTGGCGCGAGTAGGCGAAGTGCTCGCAGATGTGGTTGTTCACGGCCATGCCGAGGCGCGCCATCTCGGCCTTCATGACCTGGGTGACCAGGGGCACGCAGCCGCCGCAGGTGGCGCCGGCCTTGGTGCAGGCCTTCATCTCGGCGATGGTGCAGGCGCCCTCGCCTACAGCGGCGCAGATGCCGCCCTTGGTGACGTTGTTGCACGAGCAGATCTGCGCGGTGTCGGGCAGGGCGTCCACGCCCAGGCCGGGCTTGGCCTTGCCGTCGCTCGAGGGGAAAATCAGGAACTCGGGGTCTTCGGGCAGGGTGATGCCGTTGAGCGCCATCTGCAGCAGCGTGCCGTATTCGGTGGCGTCACCGATCAGCACGGCGCCCAGCAGCTGCTTGCCGTCTTCGCTGATGACGATCTTCTTGTAGACCTGGCGGCGCTCGTCCACGTACTGGCAGGTGCGGCTGTGCGGGGTCTTGCCATGGGCGTCGCCGATGCTGGCCACATCCACGCCCATGAGCTTGAGCTTGGTGCTCATGTCGGCGCCGACGAAGGCCGCGTCGGTCTCGCCCGCGATGTGGCGGGCGGCCACGCGCGCCATGTCGTAGCCCGGGGCCACCAGGCCGAAGGTCTGCTCGTTCCACGAAGCACATTCGCCGATGGCATAGACATCGTGGTCACTGGTGCGGCAGGCGCTGTCGATGGCCACGCCGCCGCGCGGGCCGATGGCCAGCAGGCTCTGGCGCGCCAGCTCGTCGCGCGGGCGGATGCCGGCGGAGAACACGATCATGTCGGTCTCCAGGTAGGTGCCGTCGGCAAACACCATGCGGTGGCGCGCGCGGGCGCCATCGGTGATCTCCTGGGTGTTGCGGCTGGTGTGCACCGTCACGCCCAGTTCCTCGATCTTGGAACGCAGCACGCGGCCGCCCCCCTCGTCGACCTGCACGGCCATGAGGCGCGGGGCGAACTCGAGCACATGGGTCTCCAGGCCCATGTCGCTCAGCGCCTTGGCGCATTCCAGGCCCAGCAGGCCGCCGCCCACGACCACACCGGTCCTGGACTTGGCGCCCGAGGCCTGCATGGCCTCCAGGTCCTCGATGGTGCGGTAGACGAAGCAGTGCTCGCGCTCACGCCCCGGCACCTGGGGCACGAAGGGGTTGGAACCGGTGGCCAGCACCAGCTTGTCGTAGTGCAGCACCTCGCCGTCGACCGTGGTCACGGTGCGGATGCGCCGGTCCACCGAGGCCGCGCGGGATGCCAGGCGCAGCGTGAAACCGGTGCGCTCGAAGAAGCCGGGTTCGACCAGCGAGAGTTGCTCGGCCGTGGTGCCGCTGAAGAAGGCCGACAGGTGCACCCGGTCGTAGGCGGGGCGTGGCTCCTCGCACAGCACGGTGACTTCGACGCCGGTCATGCCGGTCTCGGCCAGGCTTTCGAGGAACTTGTGGCCGACCATGCCGTGGCCAATGAGAACGATCTTCATCATGCTTGCTCATCCTGCAAGGACCCGGGGAACCTGGGTGCAGGATGTGCGGCGCCTGGCGGCACGGCACACCCTCCGCGGAACCACGGGCGTGGGTTGGAACTTCCAGGCAACAGGCGGAGAAGGCCGCGGCTTGCCCGGTGTTCCGCCATCATTAGCGGAGGGGTTGTTTATCGGACCGCAGGCAGCTTTACCGGCGGACAGGCTGTACTCAGCAATAAGCGTGCCCGGGTTTTTGAAGGGGGTTCACGCCCCATCCCCAGGGGCATCGCCCGCCAGCGCCTCGCTGCGGTGCAACACGTCACCAACTTGGGGCGGACGCCTGGCCGGGCGCCGCCCTGCCCCGGTGCCGGGGCGCCCGGGCAGGCGCGTCACTCGTGGCGCAGGGCGTCGATGGGGTCCATGCGCGCGGCCCGGCGCGCCGGGAAGTAGCCGAACACCACGCCGATGCCGGCCGAGAACACGAAGGACAGCAGGTTCACGCCCGGGTTGAACAGGTAGGGCACGCCCATCAGCACCGACAGCCCCAACGAGGCCACGGTGGCCAGCACAATGCCGGCCAGCCCGCCCAGGGCGGCCAGCACCACCGCCTCGATCAGGAACTGCAGCAACACCTCGCGCTCCAGCGCGCCGATGGCCAGGCGCAGCCCGATCTCGCGCGTGCGCTCGGTCACGCTCACCAGCATGATGTTCATGATGCCGATGCCGCCCACCAGCAGGCTCACCGCCGCCACCGCGCCCAGCAGGGTGGTCATGACCTTGGTGGTGCCCGACAGCGCCTCACCCAACTGCTTGGTGTCGAGCACGTTGAAGTTGTCCTCGTCGGTGTCGGAGAGCTTGCGCAGCTCGCGCAGCAGCTGGGTCAGGCTGGCCTTCACGCGCTCGGGCTCGCTGCCGTCCTTCATGGACACCAGGAGCGTGTTCACGCGCACATTGCCCGTGACGCGACGCTGCAGCGTGCGCAGGGGCACGAGCACGGTGTCGTCCTGGTCGTTGCCGAAGGCGCCCTGCCCCTTGGAGGCCAGCACGCCGACCACCTCGCACGAGAAGGCCTTCACGCGCAGCTGCTCGCCCACGGCATCGCGCGTGCCGAAGAGTTCGCGCCGCACGGTCTCGCCGATCACGCAGGTGGCGGCGCCGGCGCGCAACTCGTCATCGCTGAACTCGCGGCCGATGCGCAGCGTCCAGTTGCCCGTCTGCAGCCAGGCATTGGTGCTGCCGATGATGCTGGTGGACCAGTTGCGCCCGCCCGCCACCACGGTGGCCGAGGCGCGCGACTCGGGCGCCACGGCCAGGATGCCGCCGATCTGCTGGGCGATGGCGTCAGCGTCCGTGTCCTTGAAGGCCGGCGCGCCGGTGCCGCCGCCCGGGCCCATGCGCTGGCCGGGTCGCACCTGCAGCAGGTTGGTGCCCAGGCCCGCGATCTGGTTCTGGATGGAGACGGTGGCGCCGTTGCCCAGCGTGACCATGGTGATCACCGCGCTCACGCCGATCACGATGCCCAGCACCGTGAGGAAGGAGCGCATGAGGTTGCGCCGGATGGAGCGCAGCGCGAGCAGGATGGAACTGAGGAACATCAGTGCCCCCCCGCCGGCAGGGCCGCAGCGGGCGCGGCCAGACCGCGCGGATGCGGATTGACCTCGTCGCTGCCCACCACGCCGTCGACGAAGCGCACGATGCGCCGCGCATACTCGGCCATGTCGCCCTCGTGCGTGACCATGAGCACGGTGATGCCCAGGTCGGCGTTCAGGCGCCACAGCAGTTCCATGATCTCGTGGCTGCGCTGCGTGTCGAGGTTGCCCGTGGGCTCGTCGGCCAGCAGCACGGCCGGCTCGGTGACGATGGCACGGGCAATGGCCACGCGCTGCTGCTGACCGCCCGAGAGCTCGGCCGGGGTATGGTGCTCCCACCCCTTGAGGCCCACGGCCGCCAGCGCCTTGGCCGCCGCCGCATGGCGCGCCGCGGCAGGCTCGCCGCGGTACAGCAGGGGCAGTTCCACATTTTCCTGCGCCGAGGTGCGCGCCAGCAGGTTGAAGCCCTGGAAGACGAAGCCGAAGTAGCGCCGGCGCAGGCGCGCGCGCTCATCGCGCTGCAGCGCCTCCACATGCACGCCCTTGAACAGGTAGTCGCCGGTGGTGGGCCGGTCCAGGCATCCCAGGGTGTTCATGGCCGTGGACTTGCCCGAGCCGCTGGGGCCCATGATGGCCACGAAGTCGCCCTGGGCGATGTCCAGGTCCACGCCCTTGAGCGCCTGGAAGGCGAGCGCGCCTTCGCCATACACCTTGGTGACCGCCCGCAGGCGGATCAGTGGCATGGCGCCCGTCATCGCGCGGCCCCGCTGCTGCGCTGGTCGGTGATCACGGCCATGCCGGGGGTGAGGCCCTCGCCCACCACCTCGGTCATGCGGCCGTCGCTGATGCCCACGCGCACTTTCATGGCCTGCGGCGCGCCATCCTTGAGCACCCAGACCTGTTTCATCTTCGACGCCGCATCCTCGCCCGGCGCGCCACCGGCCCCAGGGCGGCGCCCGCCCTGCCCGCCCGGGCGTGGCATGCGCGGCATGAGCTGGCCCATGATGCCCCCGCCCTGCTGTGCCGCCGGCGGCTTGCCGCCACCCGCGCCCGGCGTGCCCGCAGCCGCACCGGCTTGCGCGGGCGTGAAGCGCAGCGCCGTGTTGGGCACCAGCAGCACGTCCTTGCGCTCGGTGGAGGTGATGGTGGAAGCCGCCGTCATGCCGGGGCGCAGGCTCATGTCGGTGTTGTCCACCTCCAGCCAGGTGACATAGGTGACCACGTTGTCGGTCTTGGTGGAGCCGAAGGACACGCGCGTGACCTGGGCCGGGTAGCGGCGCGAGGGATACGCGCTCACGGTGAAACTCGCCTTTTGCCCCGCCTGCAGCGTGCCCACGTCGGCCTCGTCCACGCTCACGTCCAGGCGCAGGCGCGTGAGGTCCTCGGCCACGGTGAACAGGGTCACGGCCTGCAGCGATGCGGCCACGGCGTTGCCCGGCTCCACCGAGCGGGTGAGCACCACGCCGTCAATGGGCGAGCGGATGGAGGCCTTGGACAGGCTGGTCTCGTCGGTGGACAGGGCGGCGCGCGCATCGTCCACCGTGGCGCGGGCGCTGGCCTCGTCGGCGCGGGCCCGGTCCAGCGTGGCACGGCCGGTGTCCAGCTCGGCGGCGGACGGCACCTTGCCGCCCGACAGGCGCGCCACCTCCTCCAGGCGGCCCAGTGCGGCCACTGCCTCCTTGGTGGTGGCGCTGGCCTGGGCCAGGCGCGCCTGGGCCGATGCCAGCGAGGCGCGCGAACGCAGCACCTGCGCATCGAGCTTGGCGGTATCGAGCTCCACCAGCACCTGGCCCTTCTTGACCTTGTCGTTCACGTCCACCATGACCTGGCGCACCGTGCCCGAGAGTTCGCTGCCGATGGTCACGAGCCGCGTGGGCTGCAGCGTGCCGTTGGCCGCCACGCTGAGCGTGAGGTCGCCCTTTCGGGCCTCTTCGGTCACGTACACCGGCGCGGCGTTGGCGGCCTTGTGCTGCTGCCAGGCATAGACGCTGGCGCCTGCCAGCACGATGGCGGCCACGCCCAGCCACAGCGAGGTGCGGCGGTACCAGCGGCGCGGCGGATCGCCGCCCAGCAGGGCCTGCAGGTCGGCGGGGGATCGGCTGGCGGTGGTGGTGGTGGCAGCCGCACGGGGCTGCGATTCCTGGGGGATATCGGTCATGGCAATCAATCGGCTCGGATGAAGACAGGAAATGGGGTGCACCGTCCGCGCATCCATGGTGCGCAGGTCCGGTGGCCTTTGGCTGCCAGGTGTCCATGCGCCGTGTGCGCGGGACCTCCAGGTGGCTGGTGGAAGAGAAGAGTCGGGCGGCCTGGCTATTGCGGCTGCCAGCCGCCGCCCAGCGCCTTGTACAGGCGCACATGGTCTGCGGACACGCTGGCCACCGTGGTGGCCACGCCGTCCTGCGTGGAAAGCAGGGTGCGCTGGGTTTCCAGCACGGCCTGGAAGTCGATCAGCCCGCTGCGGTAGCGCTGCTGGGCCAGCAGCGCGGCATTGCCGGCTGCATCGGCGGCAGCCGTGAGGCGCACCAGGCGCTCGCGGTTGCCGCGCAGGGAGACAAGGGCGTCTTCCACGTCCTTGAGCGCCGCGAGCACTGCGGCTTGGTAGGCAATGCGTGCCTGCTCCAGGCTGGCCTCTTGCGCACGCACCTGGGCGCGGTTGGCACCGCCGTCGAGCAGCGGCACAGAGACGCTGCCCAGCAGCGATGCGGCCACCGCACTGCCGCCGCTCAGTGCACCCAGCGTGAGGGCGCGCAGGCCCACCGAGCCGCTGATGCCGAAGTCCGGGTAGCGCGCCGCCTCGGCCTGCGAAACGCGCGCCAGCGCGGCACGGATGCGCTGCTCGGCCGCACGCACATCGGCGCGCTGGCGCAGTGTTTCGGCCGGGATGGCCAGGGCCAGTTCGTCAGGCGCCTGGGGCACGGCCACACTGGCGGCCAATTGCGCATCGAGCGCGGCCGGCGCCTGCCCGGTCAGCACCGCCAGGCTGTGGCGCGACTGGGCCAGGCTGGCTTCGAGCGCGGGGATCTGCGCAGCCGTTTGTTCCGATGCGGCGCGCGCCTGCTCGGCCACGAGCGAGGTGGTCAGCCCCGCCTGCAGGCGCCACTGGGTGATCTGCAAGGTCTCGCCCTGGCTGGCCAGGTTGCTCTGCGCAATGGCCAGGCGCTGCTGCAGGCTGCGCAGCTCGATGTAGTTGACGGCCACCTCCGCCGCCAGCGACACCTGCACGTCGGCCAGGCTGGCCTCGGCGGCGCGGGCATCGGCTTCGCTGGCGTTCACGCCGGCACGCACGCGGCCGAACACATCGGGCTCCCAACTGGCGTCGAAGCCGAGCTGGAAGCTGTTGCCCGTGCCGCTGTTACCCGAGCGGCTGCGCTGTGCCGAGGCGGAGGCGCCCACCTGGGGCGCCAGGCCTGCGGCCTGCACATCGACCTGGGCGCGTGCCTGCTGCAGCGCAGCCTGGGCCGTGCGCACGCTGGTGTTGGCCGCCAGGGCCTGCTCGACCAGTGCGGTCAGTTGCGCGTCACCCAGGCGCTGCCACCACTGGGCGAGCGAGGTGGCGGGGGCAGTGGTGCTGCCCGTGGACCAGGTGGCCGGCACGAGCGTACCGGGCAGGCGCGCATCCTGCGGCGTGAGGCCGGCGCAGCCCGCCAGGGCGGCGGCCAGCGCCAGCACCGGCCAGCGGGGTGGTGCCTGGCGGCGGGAACCGGTCAGTGAAGAAAGACGCATGAAAAGCTGTGCTCCGGGTTGTTGCGTCCATTGTGCGGAGCCACCCCTTCGCGAAGATAGTCAATGCGTCAAGCCCATGTAAAGAATTGCTGCAATGCAAAAAGAAAGGCCCCGAAGGGCTTAGTCCACTGCAACCGAGAAATCGGCTGTGCGTGAGGGTCTGGCAGGGCCGCAATCTAGGCGGCGGGCGCAGCCGGGTTGCACACCCGGCGAGCACGGCAACGACGAGTGCGGCCCTGCCAGACCCTCACCCTGCGGGCCGGGGTGGCAGCGGGTGCATCGCGGCGTTGCGGGCTTTGCCAAGGCGGCCAGCCTTGGCAGCAGCCCGCGCCTTGCGCTGCATCCCGCTGC
>NZ_JBYSYM010000053.1:0-22132 GCF_058783375.1 Acidovorax sp. FW305-C-20-28
CAGATGACGAAGCGCGTGTGTCCTGCGGCACACGCGCCACCCCAGCTTCTGCGCTTCTCGGCACGGTCAGAAGGGGGTGGATACCGACACGGGCCATCGCTTCGCTCGGCCCCATGGCGCCTCGCTGCGCTTCGGCGTCGGCGGCGCGCAGCGCGTCACCGACCCCAGGCGCAGCTGCGAAAGCAGCAGCCGTCTTTGCCCCCGCTCCCCACCCCTGCTGGCTGCGCCGAGAAACGCAGGAGCTGGGGTGGGCGTGTGTGCCGAAGGACACACACGCTTCGTCATCTAGCTTGCCGATGCTGTCTGAGCGGAGTTCGCCCGCAGGGGGAACGTAGCGAGTTCATCGGCACCACCCCAGTTCCGAGCATCGCAGGCTGCCCCCAGCGCCCGACAGGGCGATGGGGGACGCGGACTGGGGGGCGCCTTCTCTTTGGTGACTTTCTCTTGGCGACGCAAGAGAAAGTTACTGCGCCGCCGGGCGCACATCCCGGCTCCCGCCCTCAGCAAAGCAACAATAGCAACCAACGCGCACCAACGCACCCAATCCTCAATGCGCCGGAAACGCCAGCAGATACTCCCAACTCCTACTGGTAGTGCGTGGGTCCCCGACAACCGGCACGCGGCGAATCGCGAGCAGCTGGTTGTTCCCCGCCACAGGCGTAACGGTGGCCGTACCATCGGCCGCGGTGGTCACAGCCGCACCTTTCTCGCCCAGCGACAGGCGGATGCCCTCGATGGGCTTGCCATCGAACAGCACGCGCACGCGCATCGGCTTTCCGGCGTGGGGCGTATCGGCATCCAGCGCCACGATCTCGAACTGCTGGCCCAGCGGCTGCTTGGCGATCACGCCCCACTGGATGAGGGTCTTGTGGTACTTCAAGGCATGCACGCCGCTGGTGGCTCCGGGGTTCTCGGTCATGGGCTTGTTGACCATGCTGCTGCCCTCGGTCTTGCTGAAGAAGCCGTTGTCGAAATGCGCGGCCAGCAGGGCGGCCTGGCGCTCGGGCTTCACGCGCACGCCGTCGGCCTTGGGCTCCAGCGCCACGTCGATCTTGCGGCCGCGGCGGTCGAAGGCCTGCACGCTCTTGAGCTTGTCGGCGGGGTAGGTCTCGAGCTGGCCCTCGTGCCCGCCGAACTGCACCAGGTAGCCGCCGCCGGCATCGGGCTCCAGCCAGACATTGTGGGCCTGGGCAGCGCCCTGGTGCGCCATCAGGGCGAGGGCCGTGGCGGTCAGGAGGGTGATTGGCTTCATGGGATGGCTCTTTCTTAAAACACGAGCTTGGCGCCGATCTTGAAGGTGCGGGGTGCGCCCGGGGCGAAGACCTGTGTGCCGCCGATGACCGATGCCGAGGTGGCATAGGCCTTGTCGCTCACATTGGCGATGGCGGCGTAGATCTCGTAGCGGCTGTCCACTTTGTACGCCACGCTCAGGTCCACTGTGGCATAGCCGCCGTAGCCCACGCTGTTGTCGGCGTTCACCGCATAGGCGCCCACACGGCGCCAGGTGGCGGTGGTGGACCAGTCGGCAACCGGGCGCCAGGTGGCGCTCACCGTGGCCATGTAGCGGGGAACGCCGGCCACCTGCTTGCCGATGAGGGCGGGGTTGCCGTTCTCGGTGACGCGCGAATGCGCGCTGCCGTAGGTGAGCGACAGGTCCACGTCGCGGTGCGCGGCCCACAGGGCACTGGCCTCCACGCCGCTGCGGCGCGTGGCGCCGTAGTTCTCGTACACGCCCGGGGCCACGGTGCGGATCTCGTCGCTGGAGGTGAGTCGGTAGGCCGCCACATCCAGCATCAGGCCTGGCATGGGCTTGAACTGCGCGCCCACCTCGGTCTGGCGGAAGATGTTCGGGTCCAGCGTTGCGGCGCCCAGCGCGTACTTGGCAAAGGTGCTGGGCAGGGCGAAGCCTTCGGACCAACTGGCGCGCAGTTGCACGCCGGGGGCCATGTCGGAGCGCACCCCGAGCTTGGGGCTGGCGTGCGACATCTTCGCCAGCGGGCCGCAGGGGTCTGTGGCGGTTTCGGCACCATCGCGTGCGCAGCTGCCCGTGAAGCGGTCCCAGCGCAGGCCGGCCGAGGGCTTGAACAGGGCGTGGATGGGCGCCTCGATCTCGCCGAAGGCCGACACGCTGTTGAGTTTGGACGTGCGGTCGTTGATGGCCGGCGCCAGGCGGGCGCGGTTGTCCAGGCCATCGTAGTACTGGTACTGCGTGGATTCGCGGAAGGTCTCCAGCCCCGCCACCCAGTTGAGCGGCGTGCCGCCCATGGCGGTGCGCCCGTTGAGGCTGGTGCCGGCCCCGTAGACCTTGCGGTCGTAGGTCTCCTCGCGCTGGCGCCAGGTGCTGGCGTTGACCGGGCGGCTGAACCAGCGTGTGAAATCCTGCTGCGTGGTGTAGGCAAAGGTCAGCAGCTTCACCTCGGGCGAGAAAGCGTAGTTCACGTCGATGCGCAGCGTGGCGAAGTGCTTGCTGGCGCCGTCGTTCATGGCGCGCGGGTCCTTGCCGTAAGGGTTCTGCGCGAACTGCTCGGCGGTGATGTAGCCGGGCGAATCGCCATCGGCCTCGTGCCAGCGGCCCGACAGGGCCACGTCCAGCTCGGCGCTGATGCGCTTGCTCCAGCGGCCGGCCAGGGTGCTGCGGTGAAACTCCGACTGCGCGCGAAAGCCCTCGCTGCGGTAGTGCTGCGCGGCCAGGTTCACGTACTCGCCCTCACCCAGCGGCAGGCCCCAGGCGCCCTGCAGATCCACCGTGCGGTGGGAGCCCAGGCTGGCATCCACCTCCCGGTATTCGCCGCGCTTGCGCGTCTCCACCGCCATCAGCCCGGCGCGGTTGAAATTGCCGTACAGCGCCGACACGGGGCCCTTGTAGAGCGTGAAGCGCTCGATCTCCAGCGGCACGATGACGCTCAGGTCCACATAGCCGTCGGCATGCGACATGGCTTCGTTGAGGGGAATGCCGTCGAGCACCACGCCCACGTCGCCACCATGCCCGCCGCCGCCAAAGCCGCGCATCACGATGGTGTCGGCCACGCCCGAGAGCTGGTAGTTCTGCACGTTCATGCCGGGCACATGGCGCAGCAGTTCCGTGGGTTGGCTCACATGCTTCTCGGCGATCTCCTCGCTGTCGAAGCGGGTGCTGGAGTAGGCCGACGCGGCGCCCTGTTGCAGTGCCTGGCCCTTGATCTCGATGGTACTCAGAGTGGGTACTGCTTCCTGTGCAGCAGCGCAACCAGCGCCCAGTGCCAGGGCAATGGCCAGGGACAGAGGACGATGGTGGGGACGGACAGCGGGGCGGTTCATGGGGGTGTGATGTACTGGAATTTCGCCAAGCTTGTGGCCGCAGGCAGGCGACCCTTGCCCCGCGGTCGGGCGGAGTGGCGCGCCGCTCTCAGTGAGCGTGCCCGGGGTTCTTACGTTGGCGCTTGCCGTGCGTGTGGGGCGCGGGTCTGGCGTCGGCCATCACCAGGTTCAACTGCCCGTGGTGCACACCCCGCTCGGCCACCAGGCTGTCGGCAAAGCGGCGCACCGCGCTGGCCGGGCCCTTGAGCAGCACGGTCTCGATGCAGTGGTCGTGGTCCAGGTGGGCATGGGTGCTGGCAATCGTCAGCGCGTGGTGGTCGTGCTGGTGGTGGGCCAGCCGCTCGGACAGTTCGCGCTCATGGTGGTTGTAGACGTAGGACAGGTTGGCCACGCAGGGGCCGTCCTGGTCGTGGGTCTCGCGCAGCTGCGCCAGGTGCCCGCGCAGGATGTCGCGCACCGCTTCGCTGCGGTTGCTGTAGCCGCGCTCGGCGATCAGATGGTCGAATTCGTGCGCGAGTTCTTCGTCAAGGGAGATGGTGAAGCGTTCCATGGGCGGGTGGTGCCATGGCATTGTGGTGTGGTGCCAGGGCCCGCCCAGTATGAAGAATTGGCCATTGATCATAAATACGCCGGACGGCGTACTGCAGTCGCTGTCGCAGCGGGCGACAGGGGGCCTACCGGCCCGCCAGCGCGGGCTGCTGCGCTGCCAGGCTGCGCTCCTGCAGCAGCACGATCACCACGGTGGCGACCATGAAGCCCACCGAGGCCCAGAGCACGCTGGTGGCCAGGCCCTTGTCCAGCAGCAGGCCGAACAGCAGGGGGCCCAGCACCCCGCCGATGTTGAAGCCGGTGGACACGATGCCGAAGGTGCGGCCCTCGGCCCCCACCGGCGAGGCGGCGCGCACCAGCATGTCGCGCGAGGGGGCGACCACCCCGGTCAGAAAGCCGATCAGCCCCAGCGCCACCACCAGCGCGAGCGGCGGCAGGCTGACCAGGATCACCGCCACCACCAGCGCGGCCGCCAGCGCGAAGGCGGCCGCGGCCAGCACGCCGTGGTGCCGTGTGCGGTCGGCCAGCACCCCGCCTGCGAGCACGCCGGCCGCGCTGGCGAACAGGAAGGCGGTGAGCGCCGAATTGGCCACCGAGAGCGGCACGGCAAAGCCCTGCATCAAGGCGCTGACCGAGAACTTGTCGATGGCGCCGGTGCTCAGGCTCAGCAGGGTGAACAGCGTGGTCAGGGCCACCAGGGTGAGCAGCGGGGTCTTGAGCGGGCGGCCGGCCGCGGCGCTTGCCGTGGCCTTCGCCTTGCCTGGCTGGGGTGGGGCTGCTGGCGCTGCGGCGGGCGCCTGCCCGCCTGCGGCCACGCAGGCCAGGGCAATGGCACCCGCCAGCGCGGCCATGGCAAACGACCACTGCGCGCCGGCCGTGACGGCGATGCCCACCATCAGCGGCGGCGCCAGCGCGCCGCCCAGGTAGCCCGCCGAGGTATGGATCGAGAAGGCGCGCCCCATCTTCTTCGCGTCGATTCCGCGCGACAGCAGGGCATAGTCCGCCGGGTGGTAGACGCCGTTGGCCAGCCCGGCCAGCGCCATGGCCACCAGCAGGCAGGCATAGCTGGGCACCAGCGCCAGCAGCCCGAAGCTCAGCGCGCCCAGCGCCAGCGCCGCGATCAGCATGCGCCGCGCGCCGAACCGGTCCACCGCAAAGCCCAGCGGCGCCTGCACCAGGGCGGTGACCACGTTGAACACCCCGATGGCGAAGCCCAGCTCGACAAAGCTTGCATCGAGCGCCTGGGGCAACAGCGGCAGCATGGCCGGCACGGCCATGATGTGCAGGTGGCTGACCGCATGCGCGCAGGAGACACGGAACAACAGTCCGTTGGACGAGGGGGCCGGGGTGCTTGTCATGGAATGGAGGAACGGCGGAGCTGCAGGTGATGGGGACGCGCCGCAGGGCGCTGCATGGCGCGCGGCAGTGGCTAGGTTAACGGATTGGCGCCCGTGGTGCAGGGCGTGCTGCAGCCTCTGGCGGACTGCCTTGCCGTCCTCCGTGCCTCAGGCCAGCGCCGTGTCCAGCAGCATCATGATCACGAAGCCCAGCATCAGCCCGCCCGTGGCATAGGCCTCGTGGCCTTTGCGGTGCGACTCGGGGATGATCTCGTGGCTGATCACGAACAGCATGGCACCGGCCGCCACCGCCAGGCCCCAGGGCAGCAGGCTGGCCGACAGGCCGATCACCAGCACGCCGAACACGGCGGCCAGCGGTTCCACCAGCCCCGACAGCACGCCCAGCCCGGCCGAGAGCATGCGCCCGTAGCCCACGCTGCGCAGCGCCAGCGCCACCACCATGCCCTCGGGCACGTCCTGGATGGAGATGCCCGTGGCCAGCGCCTGCGCGCCCAGCGCATCGGGCCCGGCAAAGGCCACGCCGATGGCCAGACCCTCGGGCAGGTTGTGCAGGCTGATGGCCAGCACGAACAGCCACACCCGCTTCATCGCCTTGGCCTGCGGGCCTTCCAATCCCTTGACGAAATGCTCGTGCGGCACGGCCCGGTCGATGAACAGCAGCAGCGCCGCGCCGAGCAGGATGCCCGCCCCTACGATGCCGCCCGCGCCCCAGCCGCCCGCGCCCTGCGCCTTGGCCGCCGCCAGCGCCGGGATCACCAGCGAGAAGGAGCTGGCCGCGAGCATCACGCCCGCGCCAAAGCCCAGCATGGAGTCGTAGGCGCGCTGCGAGAACTGCTGCGACAGCAGCACCGGCACAGTGCCCAGGGCCGTGGCCAGTGCTGCCATCAGGCCGCCGAGCAGGGCCCCCGACATGCGCGGATCATTGGCCGCCAGGCTCTGGTAGGCCGCATTCAACAGGATGGCGGCGCCGCCGGCCACGATGGCGAAGCCGATGAGCTGCCGCCATCGCAAGGCGCCCCCGGCAGCGGCGACGGGAGCCGCATGGGCGAGTGGCGCGGGGGTGTCGAGCTTGTTGTTCATGGCAAGGTCCTGAAGAAGGGGCCGGTGAGGGTTGCGTGGACATGCGCGCAACCCACGCCCGCGCAGACGCACGTGGCGTGGGTTGCTGCCGCACGGTCAAGGTCAGGCGAAGGCGCTGCTCAGGTTCAGGTTGCCGTTGACACCCGATGGGAAGAAGCCCCCGCGCGTCACGGCCTCCTTGTTCAGGTAGACAATGTTGAGCACGTCGTCCGGCGTGCGGCTGTAGGCGATGCCGTTGTCGTCCAGCGGCACGATGTTGGACATGTCGGCCGAGCCCGAGATGCCCTGGTCTTGTGACTTGCTGTTGTCCAGCGAATCACGCGCCTTGGCGATCGAGTCGGCCGAGCTGCGCAGCGTGGGCGTGGCCAGGCCCTTGGAGTACAGCACCGTGCGCACCAGCCCCGCGTGGTAGGCCTCGGCGGCCAGGATGCCGGCGGCGGCCTCCAGGTAGGTCTTGTTCTCGATCAGCGGCGCGGCACCCTTGTAGGCCGTGACGCCCACGTCTTCGAAGATGAAGGCGCCGAGCAGAAACGCCTCGTCGCTCGCATAGGGATCGAACGCCTGGCCCGGCCCCACCAGGCCGGCGGCGCGTGCCGCCACCGAGAAAGCGCCGTTGGGGTCCGTGCCACCCACATCGATGGCCGGCTGGGCCACCGCGGCCGAGCCCAGCGCCGTACGCAGAAAGCGCACGTGGTCCTGCTCGTCCTTGGCGATCTCGCGGGCGTACTGCGCCACCACCGGGTCCTTGAAGGCCACGGCGCGCCCGCCGACAGCGGCGCCCTGCGTGCCGGTGCCCGTCAGCATGGCCGCGGGCAGGCCCGTACCGAACACCGCGTACTGGTAGAACTGCGATTCGAGGTATTCGAGGTTCAGCGCAAAGTTCAGGATCTCCACGTCGGTCGGCTTGAAGGCCTGGGCAATGGCATCGCCACCGCCACCGCCGCAGGCGGTCAGCACGGCGCCCCCTGCCATGCCGAGCGCAAAGCCGCCGCTCTTGCGAAAGAAGTGCCGACGGTCCGCGCGCCTGTCCGCGCGTTGCTGCAAGACGTCGATGATGTTCGAGGAATCAGACATGTAGCTTCTCCTGAAGACTGCGCAAGGGGGACAAGAAGAAGCCCCTTGCAGACCAGCCGGTGCCATGGGATTTGAGGGCGCACACCTGGCTGCATGCCGGGACGCCCTCCGTGCGAGATCACCATCCCGGGCCGGCCCGTGCGGTGCTTGTGTGTGGTCTCCCTTCGAGTACGCAGCCCGATGCGGCCTGGTTTGTAGGAGAAGACGCCGTCCAGGGGCCGCCAGCAGAAACGGCCCTCAGCGGCGTCAGTTTCTGCCCGCCATCACGCCGCCGTCCACGTCCCAGATCGCACCGGTCACCCAGCCGGCCTTGTCCGAGAGCAGGAAGGCGATCACCTCGGCCACGTCCTCGGGCGTGCCCACGCGGCCGATGGGGTGGAAGCCGTTGAAGCCCTGCAGCGCGCTGTGCACCTCGGCCTTGGGGATGAAGCCTTCGTAGATGGGCGTCTGCACCACGGCGGGCGATACGGCGTTGACGCGGATGCCCCGCGGCGCCAGTTCCATCGCCAGGTGCTGCGTCAGCGAGTGCAGGCCCGCCTTGGCCATGGAGTAGGCCGACGACGGCGTGGCTGCGATGGCCTGGCGCGCCCACATGGAGCCGATGTTGACGATGGCACCGCCGCGGCCCCGGGTCACCATGGCCGCCGCGACCTTCTGGGTGATGAAGAAGAAAGCCTTGTTCAACTGCATGTACTGGTCGTAGTCCGCACCCTGGTGTTCCAGGAAGGGCTTGGGGAAGAACACGCCTGCGGCGTTGACCAGCAGGTCGATACCCTGGTGCGCCTCCTCGTCCAGCGCCGCCAGCAGGCGTGCCAGCCCCTCGCTGCGCGACAGGTCGGCCGTGATGGTCGCCACCGGGCCCAGGGCCGACAGCTCGGCGCGGGCCGCGTTCGTCTTGTCTTCGCGGTGGCCCACGATGACCACGCTGCCGCCCTGGGCGAGTACGGTGCGTGCGGTCTGCAGGCCCATGCCGCTGGTGCCGCCGACGACGAGCAGCTTGCGGCCCTGGAAGGGCTTGTTGCTATTGATGGAATGGGTGTTCATGCCGAAACCTTTCTGGGGTGGAAAAGAGGATCTGTTCGATGGGGGTGATTGTTTCGAGCAGGTGCTTTTGCGGCAAACGAGATAAAGTGTGGTTGACTGAAAGAAAAACTATCTCACTGGACCATGAAACTGCCCGTGCACCTGAACGCCCTGCGCGCCTTCGAGGCGAGTGCGCGCCACCAGAGCTTTTCGGCCGCGGCCGAGGAGCTGCATGTCACGCCCGCGGCCGTGGGCCAGCTCGTGCGTGCTCTGGAAGACTGGCTGGGCACGCCGCTGTTCCACCGCAGCAGCAGCGGGCGGGCCCGCTTGACTGCCACCGATGCGGCCGAGCGCGCGCTCACCGATATCCGCGCCGGCTTTGACCGGCTGTCGCTGGGGCTGGAGCGGCTCAAGGAAGGCTCGGCCAGCGGCGTGCTCACGGTGACCGTGAGCCCCTCGTTCGCGGCCAAGTGGCTGCTGCCGCGGCTGGAGCGCTTCCACGCTGCGTGGCCCGATACCGACGTGCGCCTGGACACCAGCCTCAAGCCCGTGGACTTCGTGGCCCAGCGCATCGATGTGGGCGTGCGCTATGGCGCAGGCCACTGGCCCGGCCTGGTGGCGCAGCCGCTCATGGCCGAAGAGGTCTACCCGGTGTGCGCGCCCGCCCTGGCGCGCCAGCGCGCTCGCCCGCGCAAGCCCGCGGACCTGCTGGAGCACACGCTGGTGCACGACCTGTCGATGGACGGGCCCTCGGGCTTCCCGACCTGGGATGGCTGGCTGCGCCAGGCGGGCGTGGCCGGCAAGGTGCCCCGTCGGGGCCTCAAGATCAACAACTCCGCTGCCGTGCTGCAAGCCGCCATCGACGGTCAGGGCATCGCCCTGGCGCGCAGCGTGATGGCACACGACGACCTGGCCGCCGGGCGCATGGTGCGGCTGTTCCCGGGCATTGCCTTCGCATCGCCCCTGGCTTACTACGTGGTCTACCGGGCCGAGTGCGCGAGCCTGCCGCGGCTGGCGGCGTTCCGCGACTGGCTCATCGAGGAAGCGCAGGGATCGTTGCGCACACCATCGGCAAACACCACCCCCTGAACGGATGCGCATGGCACGAAAGAAGAAAGCCGAACCCACCATCAGCCTCGTCACCGCCGTGGTGGTCGAATCCGACTACCTCAGGCTGGCCGCCTACCGCGACGACATCGACCCCTATGAGGTCGACGAGACCCGCATGCTCAGCCTGGACCTGCAGGAGGAGGAAGATGGGGGCTGGAGCCATGACGATGTGGAGTTGCACATCATTGCGATGTGCGTCTGGCCCCACGCCAAGGGTAAGAAGCGCGCGTATGTCGCGCTGTCGTGGGAAGGGTCGGTGGAGATTGTCGTCCAGGGCGCGGACCAGGGCTCGTACGAAGTGATCCAGGACGCCGGGCTGCACGGCGAGTGGTCCAAGGACTACGGCTACCTGATGGATGTGGCCGCCATCGGCAAGACCTTGTATGCCTGCGGCGATGCGGGCCAGATCTACCGGCGCACCGGCCCCGAGCGCTGGGAGCATGCCGATGCCGGGGTGCTGGTGGAGGGCTCGACCGAGCGCTGCTTCATGGCCATGGGCGGGGTGAGCGAATCGTCGATCTACGTGGTGGGGCTGGACGGCGAGATCTTCCATGGCGATGGCCGCCAGTGGACGCCTGTGGCAAGCACCACACGCGAGCAACTGCTGTGCCTGCGCGTGTTCAGCGATACCGATGTGATGGTCGGCGGCGCCAACGGCACCCTGCTGGCGGGCCATGTGGCCGGCGGCTTCCAGCCCTTGCCCGGCACGGGCGACAGCGCCCTGCGCATCAGCAGCGTGGAGCGGTTTGGCGGCCGGCTCTATGTGGCCGGCAACCTGGGCCTGTTTGTCTACGACGAAGCGCAGCAGTGCCTGCAGCCCGTGCAGACCGGACTGTCGCCGGAGCTGGCCGATGCCAATGTCGTCGAGGCGCAGGGCGGGGTGCTGTGGTCCGTGGGCGCCAAGGACATGGCGTGCTTCGATGGCGAGCGCTGGACGCGGTTCGACGTTCCTGGCAACCCGGCCATCCGATAGGTATCAAGAGAACTCGTGGCCCGGTCGTGGCCGGCTATGCGCCACCAGCCTGCGCCGCGTGCTGCTCCACCGCCCGCTTGGCCTCGGCCATGCCCACGTTGTGCTTGGCGCGGTACAGCTGGATGGCATCGGCCTTGCGGTCGGGCACCAGCGCCAGGGACTGCCAGGTCTCGGCCGGCTTCCATTCGGGCTTGCCGCTGGGCTGGCTCACCGTGAAGTAGCGGATCTCGGTGCCATCGCCATAGTGCGCGCTGACCTGCAGGGGCGCGAAGTCCCAGCGGTCATGGTCGGGCTCGGGGTGGTCCACGGGCACGCGGCCTTCGCCGATGACCCAGGTGCGTTCGGGCGTCTGTTTTTGCAGCAGGCCCGGCCTGCCATCGCCAAAGGCAAAGCCCAGGGGCAGCGGACCGGGATAGCGCTGGTGCTTGTCCACCCCTTCGTTGTAGAAGAAGATGCCCGAGAGCCTGCGGTCCTGCCGCTTGCTGGCGGGGGCAGATTCCGCATGGCGGGTGTCGAACAGCAGATCAAACCCCCCGGCCCGGCAAACGATGTACTGGCTGCCATCGCTGGGCTTGTCGGCCTTGTGAGGTGGGTGCTTTGCCAGGAAGGCGGTCACAGCCTCATCGGTGTAGGCCAGACCAAACAGGTCCATCCATTCCATGTCGGGGTGGGGCATGGGCAATCGTGTCCTTCATCATCCTCGTTGATCGGCAGCGAGTGTAGTGCCCGCTGCGGATGCACCAACTTCGCCCGGTTTCTCCCCGCCACCTCCTGGCCACAGCTTACCGGCAAGGCCCGGCCCGGCTGCCGCGCCGGGGCCCGTCTTCCGGAAATGGGTGGCGCGACGCCCTGTCCAGCACCCCCGTTGACAAGTGCTTGACGGAAAAATCCTTTGAAAATCAAATATTTAACGGATATTTTGGATTTTTCTATGGAATTGCTGCCGGGCATCAATTCCAGCAGATACGTATCTTTGCGCATCCAATTTCTGCGCCGGCGCGTACCATGGACACAGCCGGCTGTAACAGCCTGTGAATGGATTCAATGGCTTGTGCAGACGCGGCTTCCACCACCAGGAGACGCCATGAATACCGTCAAGAATCTCAAACTGGGCCTGCGCCTGGCGCTGGGCTTTGGCCTGATGCTCGCATTGCTTCTGGGGGTATCGTCCCTCGGGATATCGCGCATGGGGGATGTCCAGCACCGGCTCGACGACATCGCGAAGATCAACACGCAAGAGGCCCGCCTGGCCGTCGCCATGCGCATCGCCGTCAACCAGATGGCGATTGCGAGCCGGGACATCGTGCTGCTGTCCGACGAAGGGGCCATGCGCAAGGTGAACGAGGAGCTGCTGCGCTACCGCGGCAACTACGATGCCGCGCAAGACAAGCTGGACAAGATGTTCACGGACATCGCCAGCACCAGCAAGGAGGAGAAGGACCTCTTTGCCAGGATCCGCGAAATGAAGACTGCGGCGATGCCCATCGTCGACAAGGTGGTCTCCCTGGGCCTGGCCAACAAGAATGACGAGGCGACCGGGGTCCTGATGAACCAGCTGCAGGCCCCGCTGAGGCTGTGGCTGAACACCCTGGGCGAGCTGGCGGACCTGGAGGACAAGCTCAACGTCCAGGCCGCCGAGGAGGCCGAGGCCGCCTACGGCATGGCGCGTATCCTGATGCTCACCCTGTGCGCCATCGGCATTGCGCTGGGGGTGCTGGCCGCCTGGGCCATCACGCGCTCCATCACGGTGCCGATCGCGCGCGCGGTGCAGGTGGCGCAGACCGTGTCGTCGGGCGACCTGACTTCGCAGATCGAGGTCACGTCCCGCGATGAAACCGGGCAGCTGCTGCAGGCCCTCAAGACCATGAACGAGAGCCTGGTCACCGTGGTGGGCGCGGTGCGCACCAGCAGCGACAGCATTGCCACCGGGGCCAGCGAGATCGCCACCGGCAACCAGGACCTGAGCCAGCGCACCGAAGAGCAGGCCAGCAACTTGGAGGAGACCGCCGCGTCGATGGAGGAGTTGACCTCCACCGTGCAGTCGAATGCAGAGACGGCCCGCCAGGCCACGCAACTGGCTTCGTCGGCCAGCACGGCCGCGACCAAGGGCGGGGCCGTCGTCAGCCAGGTGGTGGGCACCATGGACGAGATCGCGGCCAGCTCCAGGAAAATCACCGACATCATCGGCACCATCGACGGCATTGCCTTTCAGACCAACATCCTGGCGCTCAATGCGGCCGTGGAGGCGGCCCGCGCCGGCGAGCAGGGGCGCGGGTTCGCGGTCGTGGCATCGGAGGTGCGCAGCCTGGCAGGGCGCTCGGCGGCCGCGGCCAAGGAGATCAAGACCCTGATCGGCGACAGCGTCGAGAAGATCGAGGCCGGCACCCGCCAGGTGGGCGATGCGGGTGCCGTCATGACCGACATCGTTGCGCAGGTCAAGCGTGTCGCCGACCTGATCAGCGACATCAGCGCCGCCACCACCGAGCAAACCATGGGCATCAGCCAGGTCAGCGATGCCGTAAGCCAGCTCGACCAGGTCACTCAGCAAAATGCGGCCCTGGTAGAGCAGTCGGCCGCCGCGGCGGACAGCCTGAGCAACCAGTCCGCACGCCTGGTCGAGGCGGTCAGCGTGTTCAAGCTGGGCAGCGAGGCCGGCCAGGGATTTGCGCCGGTGCCCGCGCCCGGCACGCGCAGGCCCTCGGCCACGGCCATTGCCGCCAGGTCCCCCGGCCTGCCGGTCGCCAAGCTGCCTGCCAAGGCGGGTGAAAAGACAGAGGACTGGGAAACGTTCTAGGAGCCTGATCGTGAACAGGTTCTCAGGCCGCTGCGGCGCTCAGGCCAGGGAGTGCGCGTACGCCTCCTGCAGCAGCGGCTTCATGGCGTCAGGTCTTGCGGGCTGCGCAGCCTGGCCACATGCGTGACCTGCTTGCGATCGGCCACGACCTTGATGAACAGCGCATGGTCCACCTGGCGCCCCAGGTGGATGGCGAGCCGCACGGCGTCGGCCATGATGACGGCATCGGCAAAGATGCGCTGGCTGCGGAACAGCACATAGCGCTCGCGGGCCACCAGTTCCACGGGGCCGAGCGACCGGGCAAAGAGCCCCAGCGCGCCAAACAGGTCCACGACCTCGGGCGGCCGGTTGCGCAGCACGGCGCTGCGTTCACCGGTTCCGCAGGCGTGGCGCTGATTCTTGCGGGTGAACTGGCGCTGGCATTGGGGGCACTCCCAAGGGCTGGTCATGGCGTGGCGGCTGGTGTGTGGCCAGGGGACCTCAGGAGGGGGCGGAGTCGCCCAGTATCTCCAGCGCCTCTTTCGCGATCGCCAGCGACAGCTCCTCCTGCAGGATGCCGGCCTTGAGCACCAGGTGCTGCAGGCGGCGCTCGCGGCTTGGCTCCTTGCCGATGAAGTCGCGCTGCGCGATGCGCTGGTAGACGGCCAGCTTGTCCTGGTGCATGGCCTGCAGGCGGGCGATTTCCTTCTCCAGCCCCGTGGGGCCGACGGCGGCCTCGGCGCGCAGGCGCACCATGAGTTCGTCGCGCAGGGGCGTGGGGTCGTTCTGCTCGGCGATCCAGCGGCGCAGTTCCTTGCGGCCTGCGGGCAGCAGGCGGAACTGGCGCTTGCGGCCGCGGCCCGTCTCGGCCGGCAGGGCCTCGATCCACAGCGACTCCTCCAGCCGAGCCAGCTCGCGGTAGATCTGCTGGTGCGTTGCGTGCCAGAAGTAGCCGATGGACTTGTCGAAGCGCTCGGCAAGCTCGGAGCCCGAGCAGGGGTGCTCGACCAGGGCGGTGAGAAGGGCGTGGGGCAGGGACATCGAAAGAGGGCGCGGGAGGAGGCTGCGGAGTCTGCCATCTTGCCTGAATCGGGAGCGCTCTCGATTGTTTATGCAACTGGTTGCATAAAAACGGGATGCTGGCTATATTTGTGCAACTGGTTGCATAAACACAAGGAGACCCCGATGAGCGCTGTCCTGAAACCTGCCCCGGCCCTCCAGGCGGCCGGCGGCGGCAGTCCCTACCCCCACCTGCATGCCCCGCTGGACCTGGGCTTCACCACCCTGAAAAACCGCGTGCTCATGGGCTCCATGCACGTGGGGCTCGAAGAAGTGGCCAATGGGTTCGAGCGCATGGCGGCCTTCTATGCCGAGCGCGCGCGCGGCGAGGTGGGGCTCATCGTGACGGGCGGCATTGCGCCCAACGAGCGCGGCCGGCCCATGCAGGGCGGTGCCATGCTGGTCAACGAGCACGAGGCCGAGCAGCACCGCAAGGTGACCCAGGCCGTGCATGCCGAGGGCGGCAAGATCGCGATGCAGATCCTGCACTTCGGCCGCTATGCCTACCACCGCGATCTGGTGGCCCCGAGCGCCCTGCGCGCCCCCATCAACCCCCATGTGCCGCATGCGCTCACGGCCGACGAGGTGGAGCAGACCATCGAAGACTTCGCGCGCTGCGCCGCACTGGCCCAGCATGCGGGCTATGACGGGGTGGAGGTGATGGGCTCCGAGGGCTACCTGATCAACGAGTTCATCGCCGCGCGCAGCAACCAGCGTGACGATGAATGGGGCGGCAGCTATGCCAACCGTATGCGCTTCCCGGTGGAGATCGTGCGGCGCACCCGCGAGCGCGTGGGGCCGAACTTCATCATCATCTACCGCCTGTCCATGCTCGACCTGGTGGAGGGCGGCTCCACGCTGGCCGAGGTAATCGAGCTGGCCCAGGCCATCGAGGCGGCGGGCGCTACCATCCTGAACACCGGCATCGGCTGGCACGAGGCGCGCATCCCCACCATCGCCACCAAGGTGCCGCGCGCTGCCTATGCTTGGGTGACCAAGCAGGTGATGGGGAAGGTGCGCATACCGCTCATCACCTCCAACCGCATCAACACGCCCGAGGTGGCCGAGCGCCTGCTGGCGGAAGGCTGTGCCGACATGGTCTCCATGGCGCGGCCCCTGCTGGCCGATGCCGACTTCGTGCGAAAGGCACGCCAGGGCCGGGCCGACGAGATCAACACTTGCATCGCCTGCAACCAGGCCTGCCTGGACCACACCTTCGGCGGCAAGATCACGAGCTGCCTGGTCAACCCGCGCGCCTGCCATGAGACGGAACTGGTCATCGCCCCCGTCGCTGCGAAGAAGCGCATCGCCGTGGTCGGTGCCGGCCCGGCCGGCCTGAGCTTTGCCGTCACCGCCGCGCAGCGCGGCCATGCAGTGGTGCTGTTCGACGCGGCGGCCGAGATCGGCGGCCAGCTCAACATCGCCAAGCAGGTGCCGGGCAAGGAAGAGTTCTACGAAACCCTGCGCTACTACCGCCGCCAACTGGAGCTGCACGGCGTGGACGTGCGCCTGAACACCCGCGTGCAGGCCAGCGACCTGGCGGGCCAGGGCTATGACGAGGTGGTGGTGGCCACGGGCATACAGCCGCGCGCACCCGACATCGATGGCATCACCCACCCCAAGGTGCTGAGCTACCTCGATGTGCTGCGCGACAAGAAAACCGTGGGCCAACGCGTGGCCATCATCGGCGCGGGTGGCATCGGTTTCGACGTGGGCGAGTACCTTACGCACGAAGGCGAGAGCGGCGCCCTGGCGCCGGCCAAGTTCAATGACGAATGGGGCATCGACACCGCCTATGCCCAGGCCGGCGGCCTGCGCGCCGCGCAGGTGGAGGCGCCCGCGCGCCAGGTGCACCTGCTGCAACGCAAGACCAGCAAGGTGGGCGACCAGTTGGGCAAGACCACGGGCTGGATCCACCGCACCTCGCTCAAGGCGCGCAACGTGGGCATGAGCTCGGGCGTGGCCTATGAGCGCGTGGACGACGCGGGCCTGCACATCACCATCGACGGCGGTGCGCCCCAGGTGCTCGAGGTCGACCACATCGTGGTCTGCGCCGGCCAGGAGCCGCTGCGCCAGCTGTACGACGCGCTGGTGGCCGCGGGCCAGAGCGCCCACCTCATCGGCGGCGCCGACGTGGCCGCCGAGCTCGATGCCAAGCGCGCCATCCTGCAGGGCACGACGCTCGCTGCCCGCATCTGATTTCTTTCAATCCACCCAGAGGAGACATCCCATGACCGAAGCCCCGAAGAACATCCACCCCGCCGTCGCCCGCTCGCTCGACACCTGGCACCACATGGTGGCCAGCCGCGACCTGTCGAACCTGCTGTCCATGGTGCACCCCGATGCGGTGTTCCGTTCGCCCATGGCGAACACGGCCTACACCTCGGCCCCGGCGCTGATGCTGGCCCTGTCCACCGTGATCCAGGTGTTCGAGGACTTCACCTACCACCGCCAGCTGGCCACCGACGACGGCCTGAACATCGTGCTGGAGTTCAGCGCGCGCGTGGGCGACAAACAGCTCAAGGGGATCGACCTGGTGCGCTTCAACGAGCAGGGCCAGATCATCGAGTTCGAAGTCATGGTGCGCCCCCTGAGCGGCCTGCAGGCGCTGGGTGCCGAAATGGGCGCGCGGCTGGGTGACAAGCTCCCCGCGTTCAAGGCCAAGGCCTGATGCGTTCATAAAAAAGAAGAGACAGGAGACAAGCCCATGACCGCCACCGCCGCACCGCCACCACCCATGCCCTGGGATGGGTCCTATCCCGAGGCCCTGCGCCACTACCAGCTGGACCTGGCGGCACTGTCCGCCAATGCCGCGCACCTGGCCACGCAGGCCGCAGCCGATCATGGGGACCAGCCCGCCTTCACCTTTGTGCTGCCCACGGGCGCGAACGTGGTGCGCAGCTTCAACGAGATCGATGCGCTGTCGGACGCCTTTGCCGTCTGGCTGGTGCGCGAGCAGGGGCTGCAGGCGGGCGAGGTGCTCGCGCTGCAGATGCCCAACTGCCTGCACTACCCGATTGCGGTGTTCGGTGCATGGAAGGCCGGGCTCATCGTGACCAATGTGAACCCGTTGTACACCGGGCGGGAGCTGCACCTGCAGCTCGAAGACAGCGGCGCCAAGCTGCTGCTGGTGTGCGACCTGTTCCTGCCGGTGGCGGGGCCCGTGGCCGCAGACCTGGACGTGCCGGTGCTCACGGCCAGCCTGTGGGACTTCTTTGACGAACCCATCGCCTCGGCCATCCGCGCCAAGATGGCCGGCCCTGCCGACCCCGCCGCAGCGCCGCTGCCCCGCATGGCCGATGCGCTGGTGCGCGGTCAGGCGCTGGCGCCCGTCGAACACCGCAGCCACCCCGTGGCGGTGTACCAGTACACCGGCGGTACCACCGGGCGCAGCAAGGGCGCTGTCATCACCCACAGCAACATCCTGGCCACCTTGCGCATCACGCGCGATTTCCTCGACGCCTACGATGGGCCGAAGCAGGGCGAGACCATGCTCACCGTGCTGCCCATGTACCACGTGTTCGCCTTCATGGTGAACTTCCTGGTGTTCTTTCAGGCCGGTGCGCGCAACCTGCTGGTGCCCAGCCCGCGCCCCATGTCCAACCTGCAAAAGACCTTCGAGCAATTCGACGTGCAGTGGACGGCGGGCGTCGATACCTTGTTCGCCGGCCTGATGGCCGAGCCCTGGTTCCAGGCCCATCCACCGAAGCTGCGCTATGCGTTTTCGGGCGGCACGGCATTGCGCACATCGACCGCGCAGGCCTGGCAGGCCCTGGTCTGCCCCATCCTCGAAGGCTATGGCATGACGGAAACGTCGTGCATCGTCTCGTGCAACCCACCCTCGGCCACGCCGCGCCTGGGCACCGTGGGCGTGCCCATGCCGGGCTGCCGTGTGCGCGTGGTCGATGACCAGGGGCGCGATCTGCCCCAGGGCGAACGCGGCGAGCTGCTGGTGCAAGGGCCGCAGGTCGTGGCCGGCTACCTGCATGCGCAGGAAGACAGTGCCAGTGCCATCCAAGATGGCTGGCTGCACACGGGCGACATCGCGCAGCTGGAGGAGGGCGGTTTCATCCGCATCGTGGACCGCAAGAAGGACATGATCCTGGTCTCGGGCTTCAACGTCTACCCCAACGAGGTCGAAGACGTGCTCGCCGCCCACCCCGGCATCGCTGAGGCCGCCGTCATCGGTGTGCCGGACGCCGGCACCGGCGAGGCCGTGCGTGCCTTTGTCGTGCCGCGCAACCCCGCGCTGACTGCCGAGGACGTGGAGCGCCACTGCCGCACCCAGCTCACGGCCTACAAGGTGCCGCGGCAGATCATCTTCCGCGATCAGCTGCCCAAGTCGCCGGTGGGCAAGATCTTGAGGGCCTCTTTGCGCGAAGTGGCCTGAAAGCAATCCATCGATTTTGGTGGTGCTCAGCACGCAGAACTATCGTTTTTCATGGGGGCCGTGTTTGCCTACAGTCTGCTCGTCATCCATACGCAAGCAGACACAGACACCCCATGACTTCCGCCATCCTGCCCCAGGGCTCCCACCTTTCGTCCCCCATCCCGTTCCACCTGGCCTTTCCGGTGCGCGACCTCGCCGAGGCGCGCGCTTTCTACGGGGAACTGCTCGGCTGCCCGGAAGGGCGCAGCTCCGAGAACTGGATCGACTTCAACTTCTTCGGCCACCAGATCGTGGCCCACTTGGCGCCCCAGGAGTGCGGGCACCGCAGCCACAGTGCGGTCGATGGCCACGATGTGCCGGTGCGCCACTTTGGCGCCGTGGTGCCCATCGCGCTGTGGCAGGCCATGGCCGACAAGCTGACGGCGCGCGGCACCGACTTCGTGATCAAGCCCTATATCCGCTTCAAGGGCGAGCCTGGCGAGCAGGCCACCATGTTCTTCCTCGACCCGTCGGGCAATGCCGTGGAGATGAAGTCCTTTGCGGACCTCGGTTCGCTGTTTGCCAAGTAGCCCAGGGTACGGTCACACCCTGGCCTTGCGCCCGGTGCGCTTTTTGCCCGGGGCAGGCCCTGCCGCCTGCCGCAGGCACTCGGCCAGCAAGGCGACGGCCGGCGGGCTCGCGCGCGGCCGGCGTTGCAGCAGCCCGATCTCGCGGTAGAAGGTCTTCTCGCCCAGCTGCACCACCCGCACCCCGGCCGGCAACGGCAGGTGGGCCTCGACCTGGGGCACGAGCGCCACGCCCACGCCCAGGGCGACCAAGTGGATGAGCGCCGCTATTTCGTCCACCTCCACGGCATCGCGCACCGCCAGGCCTTCGCGGTGCAGAAAGCGCTCGACCATGCGGCCGCCGAAGGAGCTGCGCTCGTAGCGCAGAAAGGGGTGGCCCTGCAGCAGTGCACGCCAGTCGCGGCCCTTCGTGCCGGCCGGAACGAGCAGCACGAAGGCCTCCTGGGCCAGGGCCTGCCAGGTGAGTTCGGGCGGCATGCCGAAGGGCGGGCGGATGATGAGGGCCGCGTCGATCTGGCCCGCGTCCAGCGCGTCCAGCAGCCCCATGGAAACGCCCGGGGTCACATGCACGCGCAACTGGGGGTGGGCGGCCCTGAGCGCAGCCAGCGCACGGGCCAGCAGGGTGGGCTGGGCCGAGGCGATGGCGCCGATGCGCAGCAGGCCCTGTGCGGCGCCACTTTCGCCGGGCAGGTCGGCCAGCCGGGCGTACAGCGCCTGGATCTCTTCGGCCCGGGCCAGCGTGGCCTGGCCGGCTGCGTTGAGAGTCGCGGAGCGGCCGGTGCGGTCGAACAGGGCAAAGCCCAGCGATTCCTCCAGCCGCTTGATCTGGCTGCTGACCGCGGACTGGGTCAGCCCGATGCGCTCGCCCGCCGCAGCGAAGCTGCCGTGGCGGCACACGGCGATGAAGGTCTTGAGTTCGTTGAGCATGGCCCGTCGATCATGCCAGCGCCCAGCCGCGCGTGTGGCAGCAGGGCCGCTTCCGATATGCGCCAGCGCGATGAGCATCTCCCCGTCCGAGCTCAGCGCCTTTCTCGAAGTCGTGCGCAGCGGCAGCCTGAGCCGGGCGGCCGATGCGCTGGGCCTGGATCGCCTGGCGCGGTTCTCCTGGGTCATGGTGCCCCAGCACGGTGCGGCGCGCCGGCACCTGCTGGCCGTCTTCGAGCGCGAGGGCATGCCTCTGCCCCAGGTGGCGGTGGAGGCCGAGGGCCAGTATCTCGATGGACTGACGCGCGCGCCCCGGGACTTACGTGGTGGATTCGCTCACGATCGGGGCTGGCGGCTCGCTGTGTGCCATCTGGGGCCACTCGATCCGATTGCGTCCAGCGGCCTTGCCACGGTAGAGTGCGGCGTCGGCTTCTTGCATGGCGCCCTCGAAGGCGTGCGCGTCAGCGAATGGATTCGAAACCCCCATCGTGACCGTGCAGTGCAGCGGATGGGCCCCGCCGGCGGTCTGGACTGCTTGCATTTCGACGGCTGAGCGCAAGCGCTCGGCCAGGAGCCGAACTCCGTGGATGTCGGAGTCCAGACAGATGATCAGGAATTCTTCGCCACCGATGCGGCCTGCCAGGTCGCCCCGGCGCACCGCGCCGCGAAGTACCTCTGCCACATGGCGCAAGACGGTATCTCCGATCTGGTGGCCATGGGTATCGTTGATGCGTTTGAAGTGATCGATGTCAACCAGCAGCAGGTACGCAGGCACGGCCTTGCGGGAGTTGAAATACATCTGCAGTGCTTCTGAGAGTCCGCGGCGGTTGAGCAACTGCGTCAACGGGTCACGCGCAGCGAGGTTTCGCAGCGCATCGGTCAAGCGGCGCAGTACCAGCCAGATGATCGCAGGCGGCAACACCGTGGCCAGGGACGACATGTAGATGTAGAACACCAATTGAAAGCTGCCGTCCATCTGCAGTGCGTCCAGGCCGCCATCCACAAGCTTCATGAACTTGAGTGCATTGAGCACGCAAATGCCGCTGATGAGGACCGCAAAAAATACCATCTCTGCATACAGGTCCTTGGCAAATGTGCGCACGCCATGGACCACGGTGATGACCATGGCCAGGAACAGCAGTGCAGACATGCCCGAGAGCATGGCGTAGCGGGCAACCGGGCCCAGGCCCCATTGCACCAGCAACTGCGCGGCGCTGTAGGCCACGGCCACTGCGAGCAAGGGGCGCCAGAAAGGGGCTGGAAGCCCAAAAAAGCGCATGGCTCCGAGCCAGTAGGCGACGGGGGCGGCCAGTGTGAACGTGTGATTGACGACGCTCACCAGGCTCCAGGCGGGGCCTCCTTCAGCCAACTGCAGTACATAGGCAAAGCCCAGCAGCAGGTTGCCCATCGCAAAAATGTCCATCCCCATCTTGTTGCCGTGCAGGCGTTTGCTGACGAGCCAGAACATCACCGAAAAGCACAGCAGGTGTGCGCACAGCATGCCGACGAGAATGGTTGCAACCATGTGGACGTTGATAGCTAGAAATGGCGGACAGCCCTGCGGTACATCCCTTCGCAATGGCGGCTCAGGGGCGCTGCGATAGTGCCAGTGGGCCAGTGTAACGATTGGTATCGCACAAAAGCATTGTGCGAATTCAACGATGTTGCCGTCTGGCTGCGCCCTCATGAAGAGCGTGCGCTCTTCCCAACCGACGCTCCCGCAGTGCGGCCTGGATGGTGGGTGAGGGGGCCTCTCGGCAAGCGCGGGGGGCGAACTCGCCGGCCCGGCGTTGCAAGGACCTCGCTGGCTGCTGGCGCGGCGTGATGGGGGATCCTGTGGATGCTCTGCGGTGGTGTCTGCCGCGCACGCGCCTGGCTGTCGGACTGCCCTGCCTGGGGGGAGGCGTCTGGGGCGTTGCCCGCGCTTGCAAGGTGCATACCTTTCCAGCGGGGGGG
>NZ_JBYSYM010000053.1:22142-34016 GCF_058783375.1 Acidovorax sp. FW305-C-20-28
TGAAAAGGTAGATCCCGGGCAAGCGCGGGGGTCCTGCATCAAGACTCCAGGCGGGGCAACGCGATCCCCGACATGGGTGTGAACAGGCCCTACACCTTGTCTTCCGCCCGCCGGCGCGGCAACTGGCGCTTGACCGCGGGGCGCTGCAGGCGCTGCTTGGGATCCACGCCGTCGGGCAGTTCGCTGGCGCGCTGCAGCTGGATGTGGGCCACCAGGCCGCCGGTGCTGCTGTTGGCCAGCGCGAAGATGCCGCCCATGCGCTGCACCGTCTTGTCCACGATGGACAGGCCCAGCCCTGCGCCGGCGGCGGCCGTGCGGGCCGAGTCGCCGCGGAAGAAGGGCTTGGTCAGGTTGGACAGCTGCTCGGGCGGCACGCCCGGGCCGTGGTCGCGGATCTTCACCAGCACCCAGTTTTCGCGGCCCTTGGCGGCAATGTCCACCTTGGCCACACCGGTGTCCTCGGTCTTGCCGTAGCGGCGCGCGTTCTCCAGCAGGTTGGAGATCACGCGCGCCAGCTCCACCTCGTCGGCCAGCACGTTCAGGTCCTCGGGGATGGTCATGCCGATCTGCAGCTCGCGGTGGTCCTGCACCGCATACACGCAGGACGAGACCACGGCATGCAGGTTGACCGGCGTGAGGGTCACGTGGTCGGGCCGTGCATAGTCGAGGAACTTGTCGATGGTGGCGTCGAGCTGCACGATGTCGGCCACCATGTGCTCGCGTGCCACGTCGTCGTTCACGCTCATCTCGGTTTCCAGGCGCAGGCGTGCCAGCGGGGTGCGCAGGTCGTGCGAGATGCCCGCCAGCATCACCGCGCGGTCCTGCTCCAGCTTGGCAAGTTTTTGCGCCATGCGGTTGAAGCCGATGTTCACCTCGCGGATCTCGCTGGTGACCACTTCTTCATCGAGGTGGCTGGCGGCGAAGTCGCCGTCGCGCACGCGGTTGGCGGCGTACGACAGCTGCTTGAGCGGCCGGTTGATCAGCCGCGCAATGGCGGCCGCCCCCGCCAGCGACAGCGCGCCCGCGGTGATGAGCCAGATCAGCCAGGTGCGCCCGCCCGCGGGGCTGAAGCGCGAGCGGTCCATCAGCAGCCAGTTGGGGTCGCCGTTGATGTTGAAGCCCACCCACAGGCCGGGCTCGCCGTTCACGCTCTGGGCCACGATGGTGTCGGGCCCCAGGCGCTGGGTGAGCTCGTCGGTGAGGCGGTTGCCCAGCGCCGTGCCGTCGAGCAGGGCGAACTGGTCCTTGGGTTCGCGCGGGAGGATGCGCACACCCTCCTGGTCGGCCATGGTCTTGATGAGCGAGACGCGCGCAATGGCGTCCGAGTGCACCAGCGCGGCGCGGCTCAGGTTGACCAGCGAGGCGATCTGCTGCGCCGTGTGCAGGGTGCGCGGCTCGAACTCGAGCGCGCGCAGCGTCTGCAGCCAGGCCAGGATGCTGCCCACCAGCAGCAAGGCCAGCAGGAAGAAGGTGCGCCAGAACAGGTTGAGCCCCACGCGCGCCTTTTGCTCGCGTGCCAGGCGCACCGCTTCGAGCGGTGCGGGGCTGGTGGCTTCGGTCGGCGCAGTCTCGGAGGGGGAAGGGCGCGGTGCAGACCGCCCCTTGGCGCCGGTATGGGAGGACATATCCCTCGATTATCAGCTCGTGCCGTCCGGCACGAACACATAGCCCACACCCCACACCGTCTGGATGTAGCGCGGTGCGGCGGCATCCACCTCGACGAGCTTGCGCAGGCGCGAGACCTGCACATCCAGGCTGCGGTCGAAGGGCTCGAACTCGCGGCCACGGGCCAGCAGGGCCAGCTTTTCGCGCGACAGCGGCTGGCGCGGGTGGCGCACCAGGGCCTTGAGCATGGCGAACTCGCCGGTGGTCAGGGGCAGCTCCTCGCCGCTGCGCTGCAGGGCGCGGGTGCCCAGATCGAAGGTGAAGGGGCCGAAGTTGACCACCTCGTTGTCGCCCGAGGGGGCGCCTGGTGCCTCCTGCGCGGGGCGGCGGCGCAGCACGGCGTGCACGCGGGCCAGCAGTTCGCGCGGGTTGAAGGGCTTGCCCAGGTAGTCGTCGGCACCCACTTCCAGGCCCACGATGCGGTCCACGTCCTCGCCCTTGGCAGTGAGCATGATGATGGGCGTGCGGTCGTTGGCGGCGCGCAGGCGGCGGCAGATGGACAGGCCGTCTTCGCCGGGCATCATCAGGTCGAGCACGATGAGGTCCACCGTTTCGCGCAGCAGCAGGCGGTTGAGCGCCTTGCCGTCTTCGGCGACCATCACCTCGAAGCCTTCCTGTGTGAGGTAACGGCGCAGCAGGTCGCGGATGCGTGCGTCGTCGTCCACGACGAGAATCTTGTCGGTGCGGTTGGTTGTTGTGGCCATGTTGATCCCAAGTCCAATTTGTAACAGAGCCGATTCTGACCACTTGGAGCCGCAAAGTTCGGTTTTTAGGGTCTACTTTGACCAACTGTTACAAGTTTTGCGGAGCTTCGCACACTCGGTGCATGGGCTTCACGGCAGGGTGGGCGCCAGCGGTTATCGTGGCGCCACTAATGTTTGACGAAAGCTTTTCCCCTATGAAGATCACCTCCCGCCTGATTGCCACCGCCGCCCTGCTGGCCTGCTGCACTGGTGCCGCCCTGGCCCAGAACACCGCGCCGCCAGAGTTGCGCAACGTGGTGCAGCTGTCGGCCACGGGCACCGTGGAGGCGCAGCAGGACCTGCTGGTGGTCACCCTGGCCACCAGCAAGGAGGGCACCGACGCCAGCGCCGTGCAGGCCCAGCTCAAGCAGGCGCTCGACACCGCCCTGGCCGAGGCCAAGCGCAATGCGCAGACCGGCCAGCTCGACGTGCGCACGGGCCCCTTCGGCCTGTACCCGCGCTATGCCAAGGACGGCAAGATCAACGGCTGGCAAGGCCGTGCGGAGCTGGTGCTGGAAGGTCGCGACTTTGCGCGCATCACCAGCACGGCCGGCAAGGTGCAGACCATGGCCATCAGCCAGGTGGCGTTCGCCCTGTCGCGCGAGGCCCGTGCCAAGGTCGAGACCGAGGCCCAGACCCAGGCCATCGAGCAGTTCAAGGCCCGCGCGGCCGAGCTGGCCAAGGGCTTCGGCTTTGCCAACTACAGCCTGCGCGAAGTGGCCGTGAACAGCAACGAAATGTCCCCCGGCCCGCGCCCGCGCATGATGGCCATGGAGGCCAAGGCCTCGTCCTTCTCCGACTCCGCCGTGCCGGTGGAGGCGGGCAAGGCGCAGGTGGTCGTCACCGTGTCTGGCTCCGTCCAGATGCGCTGAGGCGGGCCAGGGCGGCCTGCCGCCGCCCTGCCGCCCTGGCGCTCAAAGGGCTTGACCGCCCGAAACTTCGATGCGCTGGGCGGTGACCCAGCGGTTGCTGGCGCCCAGCAGGCTGGCCACCATGGGGCCGATGTCGTCGGGCAGGCCCACGCGGCCCAGGGCCGTGAGCCCGGCCAGGTGGCGGTTCAGCTCGGGGTTGTCGCGCACCGCGCCGCCACCGAAATCGGTCTCGATGGCGCCGGGCGCCACCGTATTCACCGCGATGCCGCGTGCGCCCAGCTCCTTGGCCAGGTAGCGCGTGAGCACCTCCACGGCGCCCTTGGCGGCGGCGTAGGCCGCGTAGCCCGGCAGCGACAGGCGCGTGAGCCCGGTCGAGAAGTTCACGATGCGCCCGCCATCGGCGATCAGCGGCAGCAGCGCCTGTGTGAGGAAGAACACCCCCTTGAAGTGCACATCGACCAGGCGGTCGAACTGCGCCTCGCTCGTCTCGGCGAACGCGGCGTAGTCGCCATGGCCGGCGTTGTTCACCAGGTGGTCGATGGTGTTGCGGCCCCAGGTGGCCTGCAGCGCGGTGCGCAGGCGCTCGGTGAAGCCTGCGAAGCTCGCCACGTCGCCCGTGTCGAGCTGCAGGGCCACGGCCTTGCGGCCCAGGGCTGTGATGTCGGCGACCACGGCCTGGGCTTCGTCGGCCTTGCTGTGGTAGGTGATGACCACATCGCCGCCGGTGCGCGCGATGGCCAGGGCCGTGTTGCGGCCCAGGCCCCGGCTGGCGCCGGTGACGAGGGTGATGGAGGGGGTGGCTGCGGTGGTGGATGGCATGACTGGGCTCCTGGTTGAACGGAATCCAGTGTCTGGTGCAAGCCCCTGGCCGTGTTGCGCAAACCACGCCAATCCTTGCCTGATTCTCCAAAATCAGTGCCAAAGCTCCTACAAAGCGTTACGCTCGGCACATGACGTCACCTTCCCTGCTGTTCCAGGCCGTGGCCCGGTACACCGATGCCCATGCCCACCATCCCGGCGTGCTGCCCACCGCCATCCCGGGCATGACGGTGGTGCGTGCCACCGAGCCCAGCGGGCTGCTGCACGCCATCTCGCACCCGCTGGTCTGCCTGGTGCTGCAGGGCAGCAAGCAGGTGACCATGGGGGTGCAGGCCTTTGATTTCTCGGCGGGCGAGTCGCTGCTCATCACCGCCGACGTGCCCACCGTGAGCCAGATCACCCGCGCCAGCGCGGCCGCCCCCTACCTGTCGATCGCGCTGGAGCTGAGCCTGCCGGTGATTGCCGACCTCTCGGCCCAGATGGGCGCCGCTCCCCTGGGCGACCATGCCCCCGTGCGCGTGGACCCCACCGACGACGAGGTGGCCGATGTGGCCCTGCGCCTCATGCGCCTGCTGGAGCGGCCCGAGGCCGTGCCCCTGCTGCATGCCCCCCTGGTGCGCGAGCTGCACTACTGGCTGCTGGCCGGCCGGCATGGCGCCGCCATCCGCCGCCTGGGCTGGCCCGGCAGCCATGCCCAGCGCGTGGCGCGTGCCGTGGCCGTGCTGCGCAAGGATTTTGCCCAGCCCCTGCCGGTGGAGAGCCTGGCCGCGCTGGCGGACATGAGCCCTTCGTCCTTCCACCAGCATTTCCGGGCCGTCACCTCGCTGTCGCCCCTGCAGTTCCAGAAGCAGCTGCGCCTGATCGAGGCGCGCCGGCTCATGCTGTCCGAAGGCGCGAGCGCCAGCACGGCGGCGTTTGCAGTCGGCTATGAGAGCGTGCCCCAGTTCACGCGCGAGTACGGGCGCCTGTTCGGCCTGCCCCCGGTGCGCGACACCCAGGCCGCGCGGGGCAGGGCGCGCGAGGCGGCGTGAGCCTGCGGCTGCGGGCTCAGGAAGCCGCTTTGGCCTGCCTGCCCTGCGGGTAGATCGTCTCCCCCCGTGCCAGCATGTCGACAAAGGCCGCGATCTTCTTCTGCCGCCCGGCCGGGGTCTTGAGGTTGTGCACCCGGAACGCTAGCGCAAAGCGGTTCTGCTCGGTCAGCGTCCCCAGCATCTTGCGCGCCTGGGGGCTGGCGTCGATGGCGGCCTGCAGGTCGTCGGGAATCTTGAGGTTCTTGCCACTGCCGTAGGCACGGTCCCAGCGGCCATCGGCCTTGGCCGCATCCACATGGGCCAGGCCATGCGGCGTCATGCGTTTTTCCTTGACCAGCCGGGCCACGTTGTCCACGTTGATCTGGCTCCATACGCTCTTCTTGCCGCGCGGGGTGTAGCGCTGCAGGTAGCTGGTGTCGTCCAGGCCTTTGCGGATGGCATCGATCCAGCCCCAGCACAGCACCACGTCGATGGCTTCCTTGGGCGTGATGGAGGGCAGGCCCGAGGCCAGCTTGTGGATCTTGATCCAGACCTCGGTTTCCTGGTCGTGGTGGCGGCCCAGCCAGGTGTAGAAGGCCTGGGCGTCGGTGAATTCGTGGACTTTGCTGGGATCGACGGTGACGGCTGCCATGGGTCTGGAGGACTCTTTCTACTTGCTGAAGGCAATCAGTGTCCACACGATGATGGCCAGTTGCCCGATGTTGATCAGTATGGCCGTCACATGCGTTCTGCGAAAGCCCGGGATGGCGGTCACATAGTCGGTGGCCGACTGGATCTGCGCGCCCAGCGCATCCATCTTGGGGATGACCTGGCGGCGCAGCACGATGGCCAGTGCCGCCAGCGCCGCGGCACCCGCGGCGATGCCGGGGCGCCCTGCGGCCGCAAAGCTGATGGCCGTGGCCACTGCGGTGAGGAAGGCGGCCCGGTAGTACAGATTGAAGAAGGCGCGCACGAAGCGCGCATCGAGCGGCGTATCGTGCTTGAGCACCAGAAGCGGGATGGAGCCCATGATGAAGTAGGCCGTGGTGACGAGCAGGGCCACCGTGAAGAACATGGCGGCGATGAGGGATGCGGACATGGTGGTTTTCCTCCCAGGGGCGGGTGGTGCTGTCTGTCCGGCAGTGGGGTGGGCTGTCTGGCAGGTGCTGCAATTTTAGGATCCGCGCCCCACCCCTCGCTCAGGGAATGCGAGCATGGCGGCAGCGCCTACGCAGCGTCGCCTGCCGTCTGTTCCTTCGCATAGCGCCCCGGCGGCATGCCCACATGCCGCGTGAAGGCCACGCCGAAGGTGCTGACCGAGCTGTAGCCCACCTGCTCGGCGATCTCGGCGATGGCCAGCTTCCCCTGGCGCAGCATCTGCCGGGCCAGCGCCATGCGCCAGGCCAGCAGGTATTCCATGGGCGCCATGCCCACCGTGCGGTGAAAGCGCCCGAAGAATGCGCTGCGCGACATGGCGGCCTGCTGAGCGAGCCTGCCCATGGTCCACGGCTCCTCGGGCTGTTCGTGCATGCGGCGCAGTGCCAGCGCCAGTTGCGGGTCGGCCAGGCCCCGCACCAGGCCGGGTGCGGCCTGGGTGCGGGCCGACGAACGCAGGGCCTCGATCAGCAGCACCTCCAGCAGGCGCGCCATCACGATTTCGCGTGCGGGCCGCTCGCTGCGCGACTCGTCGCCCACCAGCTCCACCAGGGTGGCCAGGCGCCGGTCGCCGCGCACGTGCAGCCACTGCGGCAGCAGCGGCACCAGCAGGGCCGCGTCGGGCGACTCGAACACGCAGTGGCCTACCAGCATGCGCACGTCCACCGCGCCGGCCGGGTCGCCCACGCGCGCGCCGCCGGGCATGGGGACGATGGGGGTGTCCACGGTTTCGCCTTCGCGCGGGGGCGCGCGGTCCACGCTGCTGGTGGCGAAGCTGCGCGCCGCAGGGATCAGCGCAAAGTCCCCCTGCTGCAGCGTGAGGGTCTCGCTGTGCCCGGGGCTGTCCACCCGGTCTATCGTGAGGTGGCAACTGCCCTGCAGCACCACGAAGTAGAACGGCCGCCCGGTCTCGCTGCGGCGCACGGCCCAGGGGGCCGACGCCACCACGAGCTTGGAAAACGGCGCGGCGGGCCGCAGCAGCGAGACGACTTCCGCCAGCGGATCGGTGGCCGGAGCATTCATGGGGGGCTGGACGATTTCGACAAAACAATGGACTGGCGAGTGTATTCAATCCAGACGAGCCTTCCTACCATCGGTGCCTTCATTCATTGCTTGCCAGCTGGAGTCCACCCCATGCCCAACCCATCCACCGTGCTCATCACGGGCTGCTCCTCCGGCTTCGGCCTGGAGACGGCCCGCTTCTTCCTGGTCCAGGGCTGGCGCGTCATCGCCACCATGCGCACACCGAGCGAAGACCTGCTGCCTGCCTCGCCGCACCTGCGCGTGCTGCCGCTGGATGTGGCCGATGCCGACAGCATCCGCCGCTGCATCGCCGATGCCGGCCCCATCGACGCGCTGGTCAACAACGCCGGCATCGGCGTGCTCGCGCCTCTGGAGGGCATTGCCATGGAGCACGCCCGCGAGGTGTTCGAGACCAATGTCCTGGGTACCATCGCCATGACCCGGGCCGTGCTGCCGCAGATGCGTGAGCGCCGTGCGGGCGTGGTGGTCAACGTCACCTCCAGTGTCACGCTGCTGCCCTTGCCCCTGCTGTCGGTCTACACCGGCAGCAAGGCCGCGGTGAATGCCTTCACCGAGTCGCTGGCGCTGGAGCTGGCGCCCTTCAACGTGCGCACCCGTCTGGTGCTGCCCGGGCGCGCGCCTGGCACCAGCTTTGGCCAGAACGCGCTGCCGCGCATGGTTGGCAGCGTGCCCGAGGCCTATGCGGAGTTCCGCGACCGCGTGTACGCCGCCGTGCGCGACACGGCCACGCCCGTGACGCACGCCGACGACGTGGCCCGGGCGGTCTGGCGCGCGGTGACGGACGCGGCGGCCCCCATGCGCACCCCGGCCGGGGCCGATGCGCTGGCCCTGGCGGGGGCGTAGCCGGGGCACGGCGGGGCCGGGCGGCATGCCCGCTTGTCCCTAGAACTAGGGACAGCGCAAAAGCCGATGCTGTGGGAAACTCCCCGGGCCCCTTTCCTGTCCGAGAGATTCCAGCCCCTTCCGCCCATGTCCCCAGCCCTTCCAAGCCCTGCCAGCATCCAGATTGCGCTCGTGGAGGACGATCCGCAGTTCCAGGCCGCGGTCGCTTCGGCGATCCGGCAGACGGACGACATGCGCCTGCTGTGGGTGGCCGACACGCTGGCACAGGCGCTCCAGGCGCTGGGCCAGGGGCCGGCGGCCGATGTGCTGCTGGTGGACCTGGGCCTGCCCGATGGCTCGGGCATCGAGGCCATCGCCGCGGCCGCGCGGCTGTGGCCCGCCTGTGCGGTGATGGTCAGCACGGCTTTTGGCGACGAGGCGCATGTGTTGCAGTCGATCGAGGCCGGTGCCAGCGGCTACCTGCTCAAGGACAGCATGCCCGAACGCATCGTGGGCGAGATCCGCAGCCTGCATGCGGGCGGCAGCCCCATCAGCCCGTTGATCGCCAGGCAGGTGCTCATGCGCTTCAAGCAGGCCAGTGCGCCAGCCTCGGAGCCCGCCGCCCATGCCGACGCAGACACGGCGGAGGCCAGCAGTGTGGTCACGCTGTCCGCCCGCGAGCGCGAGGTGCTGCTGTACATCACCAAGGGTTTCACGGCCGACGAGATCGCGCGCGTGCTGGAGGTCTCGCACCACACGGTGCTCACCTTCGTGCGGCGCACCTATGCCAAGCTCAAGGTGCGGTCCAAGGCAGAGGCGATCTACGAGGCGCGGGCCCGGGGCCTCATCTGATCGGGCATCGTGGCGGCGGTCTTCCGTTTCCTTCGTCTTGTTCTTCTTCTGGCGGCAGGCCTGCTGTCTGGCACGGCGCTGCATGCCCAGCCGGCGGACGGCACCACGGCGCACCACATCGTGCAGGCGCAGATGCTCGTGCGCCCGAGCCTGGGCTTCACGCCCCCGCCCTATGCGCTGGGCGACCCGCTTGCGGACGGCGAATGGACCACGGTCGATCTGCCCTACGCCGAATCGCCCAAGGTGCAGCTGGGCGCTCCGCAGAACCCGCCCCTGACGGTCGAGACCTGGTACCGCCTGGCGGTTCCGGCCTTTGCGCAGGCCGCCGGCCCCTTGTACCTGTATCTGCCACGCTGGAAAGCCGACGGCCAGGTCGCCGTCTACGGCGATGGCAGGCTGCTGTACCAGTCGGACGCGAATTTCCTGTGGAACGCGGTGAACCTGCCGCTGTGGATTCCCCTGCAAAGCACGGCGGGAGCCCCCGCCGTGCGCGAGGTACAGATCCGCGGCCAGCGCCTGCGCCATACCGGCGGCGCCCTGTCCACGGCCTGGGTGGGCAACCGGGCGGCGATCGACTGGCGCTACCAGGTGCGCTCGTGGCTGCTGTCCGACTTTCCTGCCGTGAGCAGCGCCGCCTTCCTGGCCGCGGGCATCTTTGCCCTGGGCGTGTGGCTGCGCCGGCGCGAGGTGCTGTACCTGCTGTTCTTCGTGATGTCGGCCGTGGCCTGCGTGCGCACGCTGCACTACTTCGTGAACCGGAACCGGGTGCCGATCAGCGACGAATGGTTTGGCTGGCTCACCGTGAATTCAGTGTTCTGGCTGGTGCTGACCGCGCACTTCTTTCTGCGCCACCTGCATGGCGTGCGCCACCGCACGGTCTCCCTGGTGGCCAGTGTGGTCACCGTGCTGGTGAGCGCCGTGACGCTGCCCATGGTCAAGGTGCTTCCGGCTGCGGCGGTGGTATCGCCTTTGCTGTACGTGGTGCTGCTGGTGCTGGGGACCACCTTGTTCGCCGTGGCCTGCCGCGATGCTTGGCATGCCCGTTCCAGCGAGGCCGGGCTGCTCGGCGGCTGGGGGCTTTTGAGCCTGCTGGCCGGGTGCTATGACTGGCTGTTGCAGAGCAACCTGCTGGTCAGTGTGGAGGGCATGTACCTGGGTGCCTACAGCAACATCGGCGTGTTCTTCATCTTCTCGTACGTGGTCCTGCACCGCTACCTGGCTGCGCTGGCGGGCATGGAGCGGGTGAACACGCACCTGGAGCAAAGCCTGCGCGAGCGCGAAAGCGAACTGGCGCAGAGCTACGAGCGGCTGCGCGAGGTCGAGCACCGCCAGACCCTGGTGCAGGAGCGCCAGCGCCTGATGCAGGACATGCACGACGGCCTGGGCTCCTCGCTCACCAGTGCCCTGCACCTGGTGCGCCACGGCAAGGCCGACAGCGAAGAGCTGGCCCAGGTGCTGGCCGAGTGCATGGACGACCTGAAGCTAGCCATCGACTCCATGGAGCCCGTGGACGCCGACCTGCTGCTGTTGCTGGCGACCCTGCGCTTTCGCCTGGCGCCCCGGTTGGAGGGCCTGGGCATGGGCTTGCGCTGGGAGGTGCAGGACGTTCCCCTGCTGCCCTGGCTCGACGCCAGCAGCGCGCTGCACCTGCTGCGCATCCTGCAGGAATGCTTTGCCAACGTCGTCAAGCATGCCCAGGCCTCGTGCATCCAGCTCGAATGCGAGGAACGCGATGGCGGAATCGAGGTGCGCGTGCTCGACGACGGCCGGGGCTTTGACGTGCAGGCCGCCCTGCAGGCGCGCGGGCGTGGCCTCAAGAACCAGCTGCGCCGCGCCGAGGCCCTGGGCGCGCGGCTCTCGTGGGCCAGCAGCGCGGCCACCGGCACGTGCTGCGTGCTGTGGCTGCCGCTGGTGCAGCAGCAGGCCTCGCCTGCGCCCGGCCGCCAGGCTGCGTGACCGACCGATTGGCCAAGTTCGCTAGGCGCCGTCGGTTCAGCCCAGCTTGTGCCGTGTGTTCAGCAGGCCCAGGCCCAGCGCGATGAAGGTGCCGCCCACGATGCGGTTGAACAGCCGGGCCCGCGCCACCACATGGCGCTTGACCAGGGAGATCAGCGCCACGTAGAAGGCGTGCGAGATCAGCGCGCAGATGGCGAAGGTGGTGGTCAGCAGCAGGTACTGGGTGAACAGCGGTTCGCCGGGCACGATGAATTGTGGGAACAGCGCCGAGAAGAACAGGATGGACTTGGGGTTGGTGAGCGACACGCCCAGCCCCTGCACCAGCAGTTGCCAGTTCTTGCGCTCGCGCCGGTCGGTGGGGGCGGCGTTGCCTGCATCGCTGCTGATCAGCGCGTCCTTGCTGCGCCAGCGCTTGACGCCCAGCCAGATCAGGTACATCGCGCCCACCACCTTCATCACGAGGAAGGCGTTGGCCGACATACTGAGGATGGCCCCCATGCCGAGCATCGCCAGGCCCGAGACCAGGTAGATGCCCGCCGAGCTGCCGACCGAGCTGAAGGCGGTGCGCCGGGCCCCCACGTCCATGGAGTTGGAAATCGCCAGCAGCACGGCGGGGCCAGGGGTGAAGCACATCAGCAGGGAGACGCCGCAGAAGAGGAGCCAGTGGGGGAGGGTCATGGTGGAGGTGCTTTCGTGGATGCATCGGCCGCTGGGGGATTTTCTTTGAATCGGTACGGGGGCGCTGGCGTGGGGTTGATCGGAATGGGGATGGATGCATCATGCGTCGGGCGGGGCTGTGGAAGCTTCGTTGTGTGGCTTATCGTTGTTTGTTGGTTTTTTTGCTGCGTGCCTTGTTTGAGGGCGGAGGCCGGGATGTGCGCCCGGCGGCGCAGTAACTTTCTCTTGCGTCGCCAAGAGAAAGTCACCAAAGAGAAG
>NZ_JBYSYM010000054.1:0-33615 GCF_058783375.1 Acidovorax sp. FW305-C-20-28
GTGGGTGCATGTGCCGAAGGACACATGCACTTCGTCTTCTGGCTCGTCGATGCTGTTTGAGCGGAGTTCGAAGAACGAAGCGAGTTCATCGACGCCCACCCCAGATCCGAGCATCGCAGGCTGCCCCCATCGCCCTACGGGCGATGGGGGACGCAGACTGGGGGTCGCCTTTTCTTTGCCCACTTTCTTTTGGCGAAGCAAAAGAAAGTGGGTGCGCCGCCGGGCGCACATCCCGGCCTCCGCCCTCGACAGAGGCACACAGCAACCACCGAGCAAGAGGCAACATGGCCTTTGAATTCCCGATCCGCATCTATTGGGAAGACACCGACGCGGGCGGAATAGTCTTCTACGCCAACTACCTCAAGTTCTTCGAACGCGCCCGCACCGAATGGCTCCGCTCCCTCGGCATCGGCCAACAACAACTCAGGGAACAAACCGGCGGCATGTTTGTCGTAACCCACAGCCAGGTCCGCTACCTGCGGCCAGCCAGGCTCGACGACGAACTCATTGTTACCGCCCAGCTGCAGGAGGCAGGCCGCGCATCGTTGACAATACTGCAGCGTGCGCTCCTGAAACCAGAGCATGATGATGGAGGAGGTGGAATGACCGAGAACTCCCCGGCACTGCTCAGCGAAGGCACCATCCGCATCGGCTGGGTGGATGCCGCCACCCTCAAGCCCGCGCGGATACCGAGCCCCCTTCTGGACCAACTCTCATCGACTTCCAACACCACAACATGAATTCGCAAAACATGTCCATCATCAGCCTGGTGCTGCAGGCCAGCTGGGTGGTGCAACTCGTCATGGCGCTGCTGCTGGCGGTGTCCGTTGCCAGCTGGGCCGCCATCTTCCGCAAGGTGTTTGCGCTCAAGCGCATCAAGACGCTCAATGAAGACTTCGAGCGCGACTTCTGGTCCGGCACCAGCCTGAACGACCTGTTCGCCAGCGCTGCGCAGAACGCCAAGAACGCCGGGCCCATGGAACGCATCTTCGCCAGCGGCATGCGCGAGTACCAGAAACTGCGCGAGCGCCGCATCGCCGACCCCGGCACCCTGCTCGACGGCGCCCGCCGCGCCATGCGCGCCAGCTTCCAGCGCGAGATGGACGTGGTCGAATCCAGCCTGTCCTTCCTGGCCACCGTCGGTTCGGTCTCGCCCTACGTGGGCCTGTTCGGCACGGTGTGGGGCATCATGCACGCCTTCACGGGCTTTGCCGGCATGGAGCAGGTCACCCTGGCCACCGTGGCGCCCGGCATTGCCGAGGCCCTGGTGGCCACCGCTATCGGCCTGTTCGCCGCCATCCCGGCCGTGATCGCCTACAACCGCTTTGCCCGCGACATCGACCGCGTGGCCACGCACCAGGAGACCTTCATCGAAGAGTTCTCCAACATCCTGCAGCGCAACCTGGGTGTGCAGCACGCCGCGTCGTCGGCGTCCGGCCACTGACCGCAAGCAAGCAAGCAAGCAAGCAAGCAAGGAAGAAAGGGAGACGCACCATGCCCGCCATGGCATCCCGCGGCCGAGGCCGCCGCACCATCAACGAGATCAACATGGTCCCGTTCATCGACGTGATGCTGGTGCTGCTCATCATCTTCATGGTGACAGCGCCCATGCTCACCCCCGGCATGATCGACGTGCCGAAGGTCGGCAAGGGCAAGACCATGCCCAAGGTCGTCGCCCAGGTCATCGTGAACAAGGACGGCTCGCTGCAGTGGAAGACCCCCGAGGCCACGCGCAGCATGTCCCAGCGCGAGATCGGCGACGCCGCGGCGCGCTGGCAGAAGGACCAGACCAACAAGGAAACCGCCGTGGTCATCAGCGCCGACAAGGGCGTGCAGTACGAAAGCGTGGTCAAGGCCATGGACGCGCTGCAGCGCGCCGGCGTGCAGCGCGTGGGCCTCTCGGTCAAACAGGGCGGCTAGACGACGACAACGCTTGGGGTGCCTGGCACGTTGTGTGTATGCACGCACCGCAAGCGGTCAACCACCAACGCTCCTTTCACCCATCCACGGAACCGACGACCGAGAAAGCGCTCCACCCCTTCCATGCACGCCCACGACGACCGCGACCAGTTTGCGCCCCCCGCCCCACCCGCACGCCTGCGCGCCATTTCGCTCGCGGTGCTGGTGCATCTGGCGCTGATCGGCGCACTGACCTGGGGCGTGAACTGGAAGGCCAGCTCCGACCAGCCTGCCGTGCAGGCCGAGCTGTGGTCCGCCGTGCCCCAGCAGGCCGCGCCGCCTGAGGTGACGCCGCCCACGCCCCCCACCCCGCCGCAGCCGCCCGAGCCCCGGCCCGCCCCCACGCCAGCACCGCCGCCGCCGCCCCCCCCGCCGCCGCGCGCCGTGGAGCCCGACACGCGCGAGGCCGACATCGCCATCGAGCGCGAGAAAAAGCGCCTGGAGCAGGAGAAAAAGGCCCGCGCCGAGAAGCTCGAGCGCGAAAAGCGCGAGCGCGAGCGCAAGGAAGAAGAGCGCGAAGAACGCCTCGAAAAGGAAAAGAAGGAAAAACTTGCCGAGCAGAAGAAGGCCGAGCAAGAGAAACAGAAAAAACTGGCCGAAGAAAAGCGCAAGGCCGAGGAAGCCAAAGAGGCCAAGGAAGCCAAGGAGGCCGCCGCCAAGAAGCAGCAGCGCGCCGAGGCCGAAGCCAAGCAGCTCGCCGCCCAGCGCGAGGCCAACCTGCGCCGCATGCAGGGGCTGGCTGGCTCCGAGGGCAACGAAAAGTCCACCGGCACCGCCCAGCGCGACTCCGGCCCCTCTGGCAGCTACGGCGGCCGTGTGGCCGCCAAGGTCAAGCCCAACATCGTCTACCCCGACGCCGTCTCGGGCAACCCGCGCGCCGAAGTCGAGGTGCGCCTGGCGCCCGACGGCACCATCGTCGGCAAGCGCCTGGTGCAATCGAGCGGGAACAAGGCCTGGGACGACGCCGTGCTGCGCGCCCTGGAAAAGACCGAGACCCTGCCGCGCGACGTGGACGGGCGTGTGCCGCCCTCGCTGACCATCGGGTTCCGGCCGCAGGACTGAGCACCGCCTCGGACTCTTCAGAGGCCGCAGGCCGGCGCCGGACCTCGCACCCTACGCCGCCAGCGCCGCAAAGCCCTCGGCCATGCTGGAGGGGGCAATGCCATGGATCTCCGGCACCACCACGCCGTGCGCTACGAACGGGTCGGCCTGCACGCGCGCGGCGACCTCCTCCGTGGTGAGCTTCACCGCCAGAATGGCGCCGCCCTGGGCGCTGTCCAGCGAGCCGGCCAGCAGAAACACACCGTCGCGGATGCCGTCCTGAATCCACTGCTTGTGCCCAGCCATCCACTGGCTGGCCTGTGCCTTGTTCGGCCCGAACTTCAGGAATACGACGTGCATGGCGGATGGCTCCTTGATGGGTTGTTGGCTACAGAGAAGAAAGGAGAAATCTCAGTGGACGGCACTGCCCTGCCCGGCACCGTCCGCGATTGCAAGGATCCACGCTGTCAGCTGCGCCACCTCGCGGTGGATGAAGGTTTCATCGCGGAAGGCATTCGCCAGCGAGGCGATGCCCTGGCTGCGCGCCAGCAGGTGCATGGCCAGCGTGTCGGCATCGTGGGAGCGCCCCAGCGCGACGAACTGCACCCGCAGCCACTGGCGGAACTGGCCGAAGACCATGCCCGCATCGACCTGCGCGGGGTGGTCGAGCTTGGCCAGTTCGGCGCACAGCGTGCCTACCGGGCAGCCAAAGCGCTGGATGGCCTCGCGGTTGTCCACCACCATCTGCGCAAAGCACTGCAGGCGGTCGGCCGGCGTGTGTGCTGCCTGCGCCCAGGCATCGAGCAGGGCCTGCGTCTGCACCCTGCGGTGCGCAATCACGGCCGCGAGGATCTCGTCCTTGGTCTTGAAGTGGTAGTAAAAATTGCCGCGCGAGACGCCCAGCGCCCCGGCAATGTCGGCAAACGCAGTGCTCTCGAAGCCACGCTCGTAGAACAGGCGGTCGGCCTGCTCGACGATGCGCTGGCGGGTGCTGGTCACAGGGTTCGTCATCGACGGCAACTCGTGGATCAATTAGGACACTTGACCTAATTATTAGGTCATACGACCTATATCGTCAATCCACCAATCGACCAATCGACCAATCCATGGGACAACAAAAAACCCGGTGGCCGTCAAGGCAGCCACCGGGTTCTTGCATCGCTTCTCTAGAGGACCACACCTTCGAGGGGTGGCCCGCTCACCCGCTCTCCGTTATCGGTCGCGCCGCTCCATGCGGCGATTCAGGTTCAACGCACCCAAGGTGCAGGCCACGCCCGACAGCAGGTACACCGTCACGGCCAGCAGGCCGAACTGGGCCGACAGGCCCAGCGCCACCAGGGGGGCGAAGGCGGCGCCGATGATCCAGGCCAGGTCGGCCGACAGGGCCGCGCCCGTGTAGCGGTACTTGGGCGAGAAATTGGCCGTCACCGTGCCCGAGGCCTGGCCGTACGACAGGCCCAGCAACACAAAGCCCAGCAGCAGGAACATGGTGCTGCCCACCTCGCCGGTGTTCAGCAGCACCGGCGCCATGAAGCTGAACACGCCGATCATCACCGCCATGCCGCCCAGCAGCTTGCGCCGGCCCAGGTGGTCCGACAGCCAGCCCGAAATCATGATGGCCCCGGCCGCCAGGAAGGCGCCGACGATCTGCACGCCCAGGATCTGGGTCACGGGCTGGTCCGAATACAGGGTGATCCACGACAGCGGGAACACCGTGACCAGGTGGAACAGCGCAAAGCTGGCCAGCGCCGCGAACGCGCCCAGCAGCACATTGCTGCCTTCGTCGCGCATCACGTCGCTCACGGGCACGGGCTGCAGCTCGCGCTCCTGCAGCAGTTCGGTGTACGACTGGCCCACCACCAGGCGCAAGCGGGCGAACAAGGCCACCACGTTCACGGCAAAGGCCACGAAGAAGGGGTAACGCCAGCCCCAGGCCAGGAACTCCTGCACCGTGAGGTTGCTGTACAGGTAGGCGAACAGCCCGGCCGCCAGCACAAAGCCCACGGGCGCGCCCAGCTGGCCAATCATGGCGTACCAGCCGCGGCGGTGCTTGGGCACCGACATCGCCAAGAGCGACGGCAGGCCGTCCCACGAGCCGCCCAGCGCCAGGCCCTGGCCGATGCGCAGCAGCAGCAGCACGACGATGGCGGTGCTGCCGATGCTCTGGTAACCCGGCAGAAAGGCCATGCCCACGGTACACACCCCCAGCAGGAACAGCGAGATCGTCAGCTTGGTGCCCCGGCCCCAGCGCCGCTGGATGGCCATGGAGATGGCCGTGCCCACAGGCCGCACCACAAAGGCCACGGCCAGCAGCGCAAAGGCGGCCAGCGTGCCATCCAGGCGCGACATGAAGGGAAACAGGAAGGACGGGAACACCAGCACGCAGGCGATCCCGAAGACGAAGAAGTCGAAATACTCAGAAGAACGGCCAATGATCACGCCGACGGCGATTTCACTGGGGGTGACGTCCTCATGCGTGTCTGCATGGGCCAGGGAGGCGGAGTTCTCTTCATATCCCATCGAGGGGAGGGTGGCAGATGCGGTACTGCTCATGAACAGGGGCTCCTTTTGTGTTGTGTAACGGATACACCCACGTTTTACACCCTGCCCGTGCCCCCGACAAGTGCGGTTTCACCCAGATCCCTGCAGGACAAACCCTTGACCTGGATGGATTGCCCGCTCAAAGGTCTTGACCGAGCGCACCAAACAGGAGCAAAAACTTGACCTTGGACAAAATGTCCAATGGACAAATCTGCGCGCTTTATTACATTAGGCGCCAAATTGTCATTAGCGTTTACCCCTTAAACGCATTGTTGGGCCCCTCTTATGCCAAATCCTCCCCGACTTCGCGGGTCTGTTGCGTGGCTGCCAACGGCAGCGCTCACCGCACTGGCCGCCAGCCTCACCGGCTGCAGCAAGGCTGTCGTCCTCAACCCTGCAGGCGACATCGCCTCCCAGCAGGGCCACATGGTCGTGCAGGCCACCTTGCTGATGCTGATCATCATCGTGCCGGTGATCGCCCTCACGCTGTGGTTCGCCTGGAAGTACCGCCAGAACAACACCGCCAACACCGAAGAGGACTACGACCCCGACTGGCACCACTCCACCACGCTGGAGCTGGTGATCTGGACGGTGCCGCTGCTCATCATCATCGCGCTCGGGGCCCTCACCTGGATCGGCACCCACAAGCTCGACCCCTACCGCCCGCTGGACCGCGTCTCGGCCACCAAGCCGCTCGAACCCCAATCCACCCCCATGGTGGTGCAGGTCGTGGCCATGGACTGGAAGTGGCTGTTCTTCTACCCCGAGCAAGGCATTGCCACCGTCAATGAGCTGGCCGCCCCGGTGGACCGCCCCATCCTGTTCAAGCTCACCGCCACGTCCACGATGAACGCCTTCTACGTGGCCGACCTGGCCGGCATGATCTACGCCATGCCCGGCATGCAGACCGAGCTGAACGCCGTGATCAACAAGCCTGGCGTGTACCCCGGCATCGCCTCGCACTACAGCGGCTCGGGCTTCTCGGGCATGACCTTCAAGTTCCATGGCCTGAGCCAGGGCGACTTCGAGCAGTGGGTTGCCAAGAACAAGGCCGAAGGCAAGCCCCTGGACAAGGCCACCTACCTGAACCTGGTCAAGCCCAGCGAGCGCGACCCCGTGCAGCGCTTTGCCAGCGTGGAAGAAGGCCTGTACGACAAGGTGCTCAACCGCTGCGTCGAAGAGGGCAAGATGTGCATGCACCACATGATGTCCATCGACGAGCGCGGTGGCGAAGCCTTCATGAAGGCCCAGGGCCTGAACCTGCCCCAGGACGTGTGCACCGTGGACAACGCCGGCCAGATCGTCGCCGCCCTCGAAGCGCGCCACGCCACGGTCTACGACCGCACCCTCTCGCGCCAATGACCCGCGCCCACGACTGATTGATTGACTGACTGACATGTCTACATCACCCGCAACCGAAACGCATTGGGCCCTGGGCCGAATCACCTGGGACTCCATACCCATGGCGCACGAGCCCATCGTGCTCATCACCTTCATCGGTGTCGTGCTGGGCGGCCTGGCCGTGCTGGCCGCCATCACCAAGTTCCGCCTGTGGGGCACCCTGTGGCGCGACTGGTTCTGCAGCATCGACCACAAGAAGATCGGCATCATGTACATGATCCTGGGCGTGGTCATGCTGCTGCGCGGCTTTGCCGACGCACTCATGATGCGCCTGCAGCAGGCCATGGCCTTCGGCGACAACATGGGCTACCTGCCGCCGCACCACTACGACCAGATCTTCACCGCCCACGGCGTGATCATGATCTTCTTCGTGGCCATGCCGCTGGTCACGGGCCTCATGAACTACCTCGTGCCGCTGCAGATCGGCGCGCGCGACGTGTCCTTCCCGTTCCTGAACAACTTCAGCTTCTGGATGACCACCGCCGGTGCCATCCTGGTGATGGTGTCGCTGTTCCTGGGCGAGTTTTCCACTGCCGGCTGGCTGGCGCTGTCCAACCTGGGGGCGCAGAACCCCGGGGTGGGGCTCGATTACTACATCTGGGCGCTGCAGATCGCGGGGGTGGGCACCACCCTCTCGGGCATCAACCTGATCGTCACCATCATCAAGATGCGCGCCCCCGGCATGAACCTGATGAAGATGCCCATCTTCACCTGGACGGCCCTGTGCACCAACGCGCTGATCGTCGCCTCGTTCCCCGTGCTGACCGCAGCCCTGGTGCTGATGTCGCTGGACCGCTATGCAGGCACCAACTTCTTCACGAACGACCTGGGCGGCAACGCCATGCTGTACGTGAACCTGATCTGGATCTGGGGCCACCCTGAGGTCTACATCCTGATCCTGCCCTGCTTCGGCATCTTCTCCGAAGTGGTGGCCACGTTCTGCAAGAAGCGCCTGTTCGGCTACACCTCCATGGTGTACGCCACGGTCGTCATCACCATCCTGTCGTACCTGGTGTGGCTGCACCACTTCTTCACCATGGGCTCCGGCGCCAGCGTGAACACCTTCTTCGGCATCACCACGATGATCATCTCGATCCCCACGGGCGCGAAGATCTTCAACTGGCTGTTCACCATGTACAAGGGCCGCATCCGCTTCGAGCTGCCCATGATGTGGACCGTCGCCTTCATGGTCACCTTCGCCATCGGCGGCATGACCGGCGTGCTGCTGGCCGTGCCCCCGGCCGACTTCGTGCTGCACAACAGCCTGTTCCTGATCGCCCACTTCCACAACGTGATCATCGGCGGCGTGCTGTTCGGCCTGTTCGCCGGCATCAACTACTGGTATCCCAAGGCCTTCGGCTACAAGCTCGACCGTTTCTGGGGCCTGTGCTCCTTCTGGCTGTGGGTGGTGGGCTTCTACGTCGCCTTCATGCCGCTGTACATCCTGGGCCTGATGGGCGTCACGCGCCGTGCCAACCACTTCGAAGACCCTTCGCTGCAGATCTGGTTCGTCATCGCCGCCATCGGCGCCGGCCTGATCGCCCTGGGCATCGGCTGCCTGCTGATCCAGATCGTGGTGAGCTACTTGAAGCGCGAGCAACTGCGCGACCACACGGGCGACCCATGGGACGCACGCACGCTGGAGTGGGCCACCTCCTCGCCCCCGCCGGACTACAACTTCGCCTTCACCCCCAAGGTGTATGAGATCGACGCCTGGTGGGATATGAAGAAGCACGCCTACGCGCGCCCGCTCACCAGCTTCGAGCCCATCCACATGCCGGCCAACACCGGCTCGGGCGTGATCATCTCGGCGCTGTCGCTGGTGCTGGGCTTCGCTCTCATCTGGCACATGTGGCCGCTGGCCATCCTGTCCTTCGCGGGCGTGGTGCTGGTGTCCATCGTCCACACGTTCAACTACAAGCGTGACTTCTACATCCCCGCCGCCCAGGTGACGGAGACCGAGAACCTGCGTACCCAACAACTGCGCGCCGCCCATGTCTGATATCACCTACAACCTTGCCGCCGCCGCCACGGCGGGCGGCCCCACGGCCGCCACACTGCCGCGCCGCGAGTACCACCTGGCGCACGAGCCCCACCCCGAGAACGGCACCGCCCTCGGGTTCTGGCTCTACCTGATGAGCGACTGCCTCATCTTCGCCGCGCTGTTCGCCACCTACGGCGTGCTGGGCCGCAGCTACGCCGCCGGCCCCACCGGCGCGCAGCTGTTCGACCTGACGCTGGTGGCCATCAACACGGCCTTCCTGCTGCTGTCGTCGATCACCTTCGGCTTCGCGATGATCAAGAAGCAGCAGAACAACGTGAACGGCACGCTGCTGTGGCTGGCCATCACCGGCGTGTTCGGCCTGTGCTTCCTGGGGCTGGAGCTGTATGAGTTCCACCACCTGATCCACCAGGGCGCAGGCCCGCAGCGCAGCGCCTTCCTGTCGGCCTTCTTCACGCTGGTCGGCACCCACGGCCTGCACGTCACCTTCGGCCTGATCTGGCTGGTGGTGCTGATGATCCAGATCAAGAAGCACGGCCTGATCCACGAGAACAAGCGCCGCCTGATGTGCCTGTCGATGTTCTGGCACTTCTTGGACGTCGTCTGGATCGGCGTCTTCACCTTCGTGTACCTGATGGGAGTTCTGTAATGGGCGCCGCACAACACACCGCACACGCCGGGCATGGCCACGACGACCACCACGGCGACGTGGGCCCGCACAGCTCGTTCTCGGGCTACATGGTCGGCTTCGTGCTGTCCATCATCCTCACGGCCATCCCCTTCTGGCTGGTCATGGCCAAGGTGATCTCGGACCGCAACACCGCCATCCTGGTGCTGGGCGCCTTCGCCATTGTGCAGATCCTCGTGCACATGGTCTGCTTCCTGCACATGAACGGCAAGATCGAAGGCGGCTGGACCCTGCTGTCCACCATCTTCACCGTGGTCTTCGTGGCCATTGCCATCAGCGGCACGCTCTGGGTCATGTTCCACATGAACGCCAACATGATGCCCGGCCACAATTCTGCGACCAGCACGCCGGCCACGCAGACCGACGGCGGCGCCGCAGGCCACCACACCCCCTGAGGGTGAATGCAGCCCTGCCGGCAGCGGTGGGCCTGCTTTTGATTGCACAGCGGCCGCCCTCCAGCGGCCGCATCTGTTTCTGGCCTGTGCGCCAGGGGTCCCAACAAGGAGTTTCGATGTCTGCAACCCACACTACAGCGCCTGCAGCCTCCCGCCACCTGCACCGGGCCGTGGTGCTGGTGCTGGGCGCGGCCCTGTTCTTGGGCTTCATCGCCCTGGGCACCTGGCAAGTGCAGCGCCGGGTGTGGAAGCTCGACCTCATCGAGCGCGTGGACCAGCGCGTGCACGCCGCCCCCGTGGCCCTGCCCCCGGCCAGCGCCTGGCCCGGCATCACCGCCGACACGCATGAATACCTGCCCGTGGCAGCCACCGGCCGCTGGCTGCCCGGCAAGACCGTGCTCACCCAGGCCGTCACGGCCCTGGGCTCGGGCTTCTGGGTGATGGGCGCGCTGCAGCAGGCCGATGGCACCCAGGTGCTGGTGAACCGCGGCTTCATTCCGCAGGACCAGCGCGCCGAATGGGCCGGCAAGACGGACAGCGCAGAGCCCGCCACCGTGCAGGGCCTGGTGCGCATGAGCGAGCCCAAGGGCGGCTTTCTGCGCAGCAACGAGCCCGCCGCGCAGCGCTGGTTCTCGCGCGACGTGGCGGCCATGGCCCAGGCGCTGCAGTTGCCCCAGGCGGCGCCCTTCTTCATCGACGCCGGCCTGCCCCAGCGCGGCGTGGCCAACCCGACGGCCGAAGCCGTGGAAGTGCGCGGCACGGCAGCCGCCACCGCCGGCACCACCTGGCCGCGCGCCGGGCTCACCACCATTCGCTTCCCCAACAGCCATGCGGTGTATGCGCTCACCTGGTATGGGCTGGCGCTGATGGTGCTGGGCGCAGGCTGGTTCGTGGTGCGCTACGAGCGGCGCCAGGGCAGCAGCGGCGCGGGCCATTAGACTAACCCCATGCCTCTGCAACGCCTCGCCAAGAGCGCCGAGTTTCTGCGCAACCCGCGCGCCGCCGATGCCGCCGCCGGCATCAAGAACCTGCAGCAGCTGATCCAGCTGCGCTGGATGGCCGTCATCGGCCAGATCTTCACCATCGAGGTGGCCAGCCACAGCCTGCGCCTGGCCATCCCGCTGCAGCCCATGCTGCTCGTGGTGGGCTGCTTGGCCGTTTTCAACGTGGTCAGCCTGCTGCGCCTGCGCACGGGGGTGCAGGTGCGCAATGTGGAGCTGTTTCTGGCCCTGCTGGTGGACGTGGCCGTGCTCACCACCCAGCTGTACCTGAGCGGCGGCACCAGCAACCCCTTTGTCTTCTTGTACCTGCTGCAGATTGCGCTGGGCGCCATCTTGCTGCGCGGCGCCTATATCTGGAGCATGGTGGGCATCACCACCGCGTGCTTTGCCCTCTTGGCCAACTACCACCTGCCGCTGGAGCTGCCGCACGACCTGCACCAGGGCCTGTCGAGCCTGTACGTGCTGGGCCTGCTGGTCTGCTTTGTGCTCAATGCCATTCTGGTGGTCATCTTCATCACCCGCATCAGCCTGAACCTGCGCGAGCGCGACGCCCGCCTGGCCGCCGCGCGCCGCCGCCGGGTGGAAGAAGAGCACATCGTGCGCATGGGCCTTCTGGCATCGGGCGCCGCGCACGAGCTGGGCACGCCGCTCTCGACCCTGGCCGTGATTTTGGGCGACTGGGCGCACGACGAAGAGCTGATGGGCGACGAGGTGCTGGGCGAAGACATCACCGAAATGCGCACCCAGGTGCAGCGCTGCAAGAGCATCGTGAGCGGCATCTTGCTATCGGCCGGCGAGGCGCGCGGCGAAGAGTCCGAACAGACCACCGTGTGCAAGTTTGTCGACGCCCTGGCCGAGGAATGGCGCACCACCCGCACCATGCCCGCGTTTTCGTACCGCAATGATTTTGGTGAGGACACACCCATGGTGTCGGACACCACGTTGAAACAGATGGCTTTCAATGTGCTGGACAATGCGCGCGACGCATCGCCCCAGTGGGTGGAGTTGGTGATCACCCGCGACGACACGGCCGAGGCGCCTGCGCTGTGCATCACCGTCAACGACGCAGGCCCCGGCTTTGCGCCGCAGATGCTGGAGCACCTGGGCGAGCCCTACCAGTCCACCAAGCAGCGCCCCGGCAGCGGCCTGGGCCTGTACCTGGTGATGAACGTGGCCCGCACCCTGGGCGGCAGCGTCACCGCGCGCAACCGGGCCGGCAACGGCGAAGGCAGCGGCGCCCAGGTGAGCATACGCCTGCCCCTGGCCGCCATCGCCCTGCCACGCGGCCACCGGCCGGCGTGAGGATGATGCAAAGTTGACTTTGTACTAGAACAAAACCCCGGACCTGAGCGCCATGGACGACACCACTACCAGCAGCCCGGCAGCAGCCGCAGCAGACGCCCCCAAGGACGCCAAGGAAACCAAGCGCCAGCTGCTCATCGTGGAAGACGACGAGGCCTTTGCCCGCACCCTGGCCCGCTCGTTCGAACGCCGCGGCTACCGCGTGCTCCAGGCCGCCAGCCTGCCCGAGGTGGAAGCGTTGCTCACCCAGCACACCCCCGGCTACGCCGTGGTGGACCTAAAACTCAAGGGCGATGCATCCGGCCTGGCCTGCGTGCAGAAACTGCACGCCGCCAGCGAAGCCATGCTCATCGTCGTGCTCACCGGCTTCGCCAGCATCGCCACCGCCGTCGAGGCCGTGAAACTGGGCGCCTGCCACTACCTGGCCAAGCCATCCAACACCGACGACATCGAGGCCGCGTTTGGCCTGCGCGAAGGCGATACCGAGGTGGATGTGACGAATCGCTCCAGCTCACTCAAGACGCTGGAGTGGGAGCGCATCCACGAGGTGCTGGCCGAGACGGGGTTCAATATCTCGGAGACGGCGCGGAGGCTGGGCATGCACCGGCGCACCCTGGCGCGCAAGCTGGAAAAGCAGCAGGTCAGCTAGCCGAACCGGATGGCTGCGTGGGAGCCCACACCGCATCCCATCCACCGACGGCTACAACCGACTCCCATCCAGAAACACCGTGCCCAGCGGGCCGCGGCACACCGGCAGCGCCATGGTGGCCGGCCACTTCGCGGGCGGGTGCTTGACCCGGAGCGTCACAAGGACGGTCGTGCCCTGCTTCTTGGGCTCCGGTACCGGGCATTGCAATTGGGCATCGGCCATTGGGCCGGTCTTACCCACCGCCTTGGTGGAGAGCACCGCGCACTGCACGCTGCCCACGGCCTGCGCACGGTGGTGGTTGCGCTCCAGGTAGGTCAGCGCCCCCCAGGCACCACCGCCAAACACCCCCACACAGACCAGCGAGAGCACCAGGTAATAACCGACCGGGGACCGCGACATCCACTCTGCAATCAACGCATGGATGCCCCAGGCCTCGCCCAACGAGCGCGCCTGCGCCAGATCGCGCCCCATCTCGGCCCGGCCCAGCGAGCCACCGATGAACGCGACGCCGGGGCCCAGGATAAATGCTGCGGCCAGGGCCACGTCCAGGAACCGGTGCCCTGGTTCCAGGGTCGGCTGGTAGTCCTCTTGCACGAGACCCAGTCCTGCAAGGCCCAGGCTGGCAAAGAACACGACGGCGATCAGTAGCTTCAGGAGGTGCTTCATCGTGGGGATGCGGTGCAGGCCGTCGCGATGGAATGGGGAATTTCATCGTATCGGGTTCCGGGGGGCACGGCACTTGACATGTTGTCCTGGGGCTGCGACGTCCAGGCCACCACCTGGGCACAGTCGGCCAGCCAGAGCCCATTGAGCGAGTCGCCCAAGGGCGACCCAGGACTGACGGTATGGACGGCCCATTGGAAGCAGACGTGGGATGAACTGGCAACCAGTTTGGCGAGTGGTCGACCTTTCCCTTTCCATCTGGCATGAAGCCCCCCCCGATTCCCCACGTGGCGATGCGCCGCTGCGCGCAGATGCACACGCGGCGAAGCAGCAGCGGGTCGGAGCCTCCATCAAAGCCTGCTCTTCAGATTCACACTTTTTGCTCGGGGATGAAAGCTCAGTGCTCTCATCCCCAGCCATCAAAAGCCAGACTCACAGACATCCTGAAGAGCTCTGCGGCATCTGAGGAACGATGGGGAATCACATCCGACTTTTTTCTGCATGGCATTCAAAGTAGAGGAGGTCATGCCATACACCCCGGAGTAGAAAACCCTGTCGCGCTCTTCCGAACTGTTGAAAGCCATTGCGCTCCAGAACGCGAACAGATCCAAGGTTTTCGGGCCTTGACCTGACCTCAATCCGCAAAAGGCCGAGCTCGGAGAAGGCAAGTGCTGTGACTTGGCGAACGGCTTCAGTTGCCACTCCTTTTCCAGAGGCGGCTTCAGCTACACGGTAGCCCAGCTCTGCTGAAAAAAAGTGCGCACGTCGCACATGCGAAAGATTGGCTCGCGCAACGATGGCATTGCGCTCATCTCGTACCAGGTACTGGAATCCAACACCCGCGCGCGCCTCTTCTTCGGCAACCGCAATGGCGCTTCGAACACCTTCGATGGAGTAGTAGCCACTCGGCCTTGAATTGATGTGGTCCTCGAAAAAGGCCCGGTTCTGCACCTCAAAGGCAAGCAAGTCAGTTGCATCGGTGGGTGCGGGAGCTGAGAGGCGGAGCACGGGCATTTCATGGCCTAAGGAGCAAACTAGCAAAACTCTAGCAGGCCGGCCGGCCCCCGCGTCTCTGGTGGCCAGGGAGTCGAAGAAAGGCCCGGCAAACCTGGGTGGACATGGTCTGTTTCGACGGGCCTTCAAACAGAACCACTACCGCGCCGGCACCCCAGCCTGCCACTGCCCCCAGTTGCGCACAATGTGGTCCACCACCCGCGTGCCCACCAGCGCCACGTTCTCCACCGTTTCCGCAAAGCCCCCTGCCGTTTCACCCGGCGCAGGGTCCAGGTGCGCCAAGGTGGTCTCGTTCGGGTTGCCCTGGTCAAAATTCACCGCGCCGCGCAGGCTCATCAAACGGTCGGTGCCGTGGGTGCGCTTGACCACCAGGGCGATGGCGGCAGCCTCCATTTCGGTGATCACATAGTCATCGGCGCCGTAGAGCTTGGCGATGTACTGGGCCTGGCGCGACATGCCGGGGCCGTGGAAGAAGGTGTCGCCGGTCATGTGGGTGCCGCTGGTGACGGCGGGGCTGCGGCGTGCTGCCGTGTCGGGGTAGCGCAGGCGGTACGTGCGGGCGCTGTCCGAGTCCTTCAGGGGCACGTCCACCGTGAGGTTCATGGCCCAGTCGACCAGCAGGGGGTTGAGCTGAAAGCGGCGGTATTCCTCGTAGCCCTTGCGCGGCATGAAGGTGGGGGCGCCGGGGGTGTTCTCTTCAGGGGCCCAGCGGTGGCCCAGGTCGTAGTCCACCAGCCAGGTGCCCCAGCTCACATCGGCAATGGTGCCGCGCTGGGGCGGTGTGCCGGCCACGCCGGAGATCACGTAGTACGACTGCGCGAAATCAAACTTCGGGTTGAGCAGAATGGCCTGCATGGACGAGGACGAGTTGACCTTGCCCATGCCCAGCACGGCGCCGCACACGCCGTCAGCGTTGCAGTACACGGGGCCCAGGGCGCCGGGCACGGTGATGGGGGTGGCGTCTTTCCAGTAGCGCTCGTACCAGTGCTGGAACTCGCCCGCGCGGTCGCCGGTGTTCTTGCCGATCTCGAACATGGCGGCGACGAAGACCTTGACGCGGATGGGTGCGGCGCTGGCACCGGCATTCGCTGTTGCAGAAGGCGCGCTGGCGCAGCCGGCCAGCGACACCGCCGCCACGGCCGGCAACAGCCAGCGCGTGGGGTGGAAGGACAGCTTGTTGTAGATGGTGTTGAAGAAGAAGGAGAGCATCGAAGACACCTTGGCAAGGTAGAGAAACAGGGCGGCGCCACACCGGTGGGGCACCGGCCAGCAGAGCGCAAGAAACGCGCCATTGTGCGCCGCGAATGCGGTGGTGGTGTGGCGCGGTGGCGCGGTGCCGGATCAGCGTGGCCGGTAGCGCTGCAGCAGGGCCGCAATCGCCTTGCCGTCTTCATCTTGCCGGCGCTCTGCGCGCAGGCGGGCGGTGTTGCCCATCCAGCCCGTGATGTCGGGGTCGGCACCGTGCGCCAGCAGCAGCTCCACCATCTCGGGGTAGTTGCGCCGCACGGCCAAGCACAGCGGCGTCTCGCCGATGGTGGGCTCGTCGTGTGCGTTAACGGTGGCGCCCTGCTGGATCAGCCACTCTGCCGCGCGGTAGTGCTCGCCCTCTACCGCATAGTGCAGCGGGGTGCGGCCCAGGTCGTCGAAGGTGGTCAGCGCATGGCCGCCCGCAGCGACAAGGCGGCGCATTTCGTCGTGGTTGCCTTCGGCGGCGGCGCGGTGCAGGCGTTCGCGCTCGAACCAAGCGTTGTCGGCGTAGTGGTCGGTGGGGTTGAGGTGGCCCATGGTCAAACGTATCGGGTGAACTGGGGGTGGTGGCAATCCATTGAGGGCAAGCCCTAATGCATATGAATTAATTCAAGTACATTATCCAACCCATGAGCCCTGCCCTTGTCTCGCCAGTTACTGGCGACCTGCCCGCCCCTTCCTCCTCCCCCGCCGACCCGCAAGCCACCCGCACCCGCCTGATCGAAGAGGCCATGCAGCTCATGGCACGCGAGGGGATGAATGCCGTGTCGCTGCGGCGCATCGTGATCGCGGCGGGGGCGCAGAACCCTTCGGCCCTGCACTACCACTTTGGCGGGCGCGATGAGCTGGTGGCAGCCATCGCCAACTACCTGCAGCAGTGGCTGGAGCCGCGTGCCTGCGCGCGACTGGAGGCGCTGGCCGCCCAGCCGGGCCACACCGTGCGCAATGTGGTGGAGGCCGCCTTTGGCCCGGTGATCGCCATGCTGAGCGAGCCCGCGCTGGGGCGCGATGCCGTCAACTTCATCGGGCGGTTGGGGTGGGACTATGGCGAGAAGGGGCAGGAGATTTCTGCCGCCCTGCACCGCCGCACGCTGGAGCTGACGCTGGCGCGGCTGCAGGCGCTGATGCCCGGCGTGGGGCGCGAGACCATCCAGTTTCGCCTGCTGCTGACCATGAACGCGGTGTACTACGGCATCTCGTACCGCAGCTACATGCGGCGCTCACCCTTTGGTGCCATGGAGCTTTCGATGCCCGGCAACGAAGCGCGCGAGCAAGAAGAGTTCTTGGACTACCTGGAGGCCGGGCTACTGAAATAAACGACCACCCGGCCTTCCCCCTCCCCGATCCCCCACACGGCGCGCTGTGCTGCGCCGTGCCTGACGAACTTGCGTGTGCATTGCCTGGGCAATGCACACGCAGCGCCAGCCTGCGCCCATTTTTACTGCAACCTTGTGGAGACAACGATGAAGAAGAAAGCGACGACGACCACCCCCAGCAACAACGCCACCACCGCCCAGCCCGGCATGCCCTGGCGCCGCACCCTGCTGGGCCTGGCCGTGGCCACCGCCCTCACTGCCTGCGGCGGTGGCGGGCAGGCGCTGGTGGATGGGGGTGGCACCGGCTCGGGCGAGTTCACCATCAGCACGTACGAGCTGGCCAGCCGCGCCAAGGCGGTGCGCACGCCGGGCACGGCGGGTGTGGTGGTGGCGCCGGGCAGCAAGCTGGCCACGCAGTTCGGCGCGGCGGGGCCGGATTTGAACCGGGTGCGCTACACGCGCTACGGGCTGGCGGCCCATGCGGGCAAGCCGGTGGATGCGGTGCTGGTGGCCATGCCGGGCACACTGGCCGCCTCGCACAGCTATTTGATCCTGGCCGAGAACCTGGTGCGCCGCATGTGGGCCGACCACAAGGCCGTTGTGGAGGTATGGGGCGTGGACCGCCGCTCCGTGGCGCTGCAGGACATGGAGGGCCTGCAGATCGCCGAGCGTGAGCGCGATGCCGCGCTGGGCCTGAATTACCTGTACGGCGCCGAGCTGGGCCTGCCGCTGCCGGCCAAGCTCACGCGGCGCGCGGTGTTCCATGAAAGCCGCGAAATCCCCTTCCTCGCGGACTGGACGCCGCAGGTGCATTCGCACGACCTGGATGCGGTGGTGAGCGCCGCGCACACGGTGGCGCGCGATGGCAATGTGTTTCTGGGCGGGCATTCGGCGGGCACGGGCTTTGTGGCGCGCTATGCGGCCACGGACTTCAACCTGAGCGGCACGGGCGCAGCACAGCCGGGCTATGCCAAGCTCAAGGGGCTGGTGCTGTTCGAGGGGCCGGGCGGTGCGCTGGCCACCAGCGCACCCACAGCAGCGCAGCTCGATGCGGTGGAGCGCGCGGCCGATGGCGGGCTGTACGCGGCCGTGGCCTCGGGGGCAGAGCCGGGCTTTGTCTCGCGCCCGGGCCTCACGCCGCGCGTGAGCGCATCGACCGAGATCGCGGGCATGCAGATGGCCTTCGAGGGCACCATCAACGGCACGCAGGCGCTGCTGCAGCAAGACCAGGGGGGCGTGGCGGGCAACAACGTGTACGCGCGGCTGGCCGACTTCAGCAAGCGCGACTTTCCCGTGACGGCGGGCGCGGCCATCGGCACCTTCATGGACGATGACAACCTGCAGCGCACGGTGTTCTATTCCGTGTCGATGGGCGCCCTGGGCCCGGCGCGCGCCGATGGCCTGCGCACCTGGCTGGACAACACCGACCCGCTGCCCGCCGCCGCCTTCCGCGACTTCGGCCCGCAGCCCGCCACGCTGGTGGCCAACCCGCCGGCCTGGGGCAAGGAGGTGGAGCCCACCAACCTCAAGCGCCTGTCGCGCGCGCTGTACCTGGGCAACACCACCTACAGCGATTGGTACTACCCCAGCTCGGGCCTGCTGCTGGGCAATGCCGAGGGCAGCGGCGGCGCCAACCTGGGGCTGGACACCAGCGCCCTGTCGCTGCCCGTGGCCCAGGGCGGGCGCGGCCGCGCCGACATCGTGAACCAGACGCAGGCGAAGAAGATCAACATCCCCGTCATCGCGTTCGGCGGCACCAACGGCCTCACGCCCGTGGCCGGCATCTGGCGCGGCTTTGCCGAGGCCATCGCGCCCTGCGCAGCAGCGAGCTGCAAGGCCGGCATTGCGCGCACGCCCGCAGGCCAGGCCACGCTGGTGGCCAACCGCCAGTACGGCGGGGTGGATGGCGGCTTTGAGGTGCACATGAGCGAGGGCTACTCGCACGTGGACATCGTCACGGCCGATGACGATGCGACGAACAACGTGATCCGGCCGCTCGCGGCCTTCATGCAGCGCAATGCGAGCGCGGGGGCGGGCAAGTGATGCGGGGTCTGCTTCTGTCGCTGGCGCTGGGTGCTGCCACCACCTTGACCCATGCCGCCGAGCCCGCGCTGGACTGCCTGGGCCCGGTGCGGCACGAATCGCCCGCACCCGGTTCGGCCGAGTGGGCGCAGCGCGATGCCGACAACATGGCCTGCGCACGCCAGCGCATCGACGATTTTGCTGGCCAGCCCGCCGCGCTGTTCACGCCCGGCAAGACGCCCGCGCTCGATGCTTACCGCAACCCGGCCAGCCATGCCGGCAAGCGCTTTCGGTACACCGAGGCGAGCACACCGGCCGCATCGGGCAAGCCGATCGCCGTGGAGATCTACCGGCCCTGCGCCGCAGGCACCTGCACGGGCCTGCCGGCCGGGCTCAAGACCTTCGAGCCGCCCTACCCTGCGGTGGTGATCGTGCACGGAGGCTACAGCTCCAAGCGGCTGCACCGCTCAGCCGCACAGGTACTGGCCGAGGCGGGCTATATGACCATTGCCTTGGAGACCACGGCCCCCATGGGCACGCATGGGCCCGATGCGCAGAGCGTGGTGGACTGGCTTTTTGCCACCCCCAAAGCGCCGCTGGCGGGCGATGCAGCCCGGTTCTTCCCGCACTGGGACCAGCTCGATGCGCGCATGGCGGGCATTGCCGGCCACTCGCAGGGCGGCAGCACGGCCAGCCTGATCGGCCAGGCCGATAAGCGCATCGGCGCCATAGTGGCCTGGGACAACCTCACGGCGTTGAAGACCGGCTGGGTGGACAAGATCGGCATGGACCCGGCCGCAGATCTGGCGATCCGCACGCCCGCGCTGGGCATAGGGGCGGACTATTACTTCAAGATCGTACCCACCACCGAGCCCCCCGAACCCGCCAAGACCAACACCCAGGGCGGCCGCGGCCGGGGCACCGACGCGCACCCCAAGGACCCGGGCTACCAGGAGCTCAAGGCCGCCGGGGTGGACACCATGCTGGTCATGCTGCGCGCGGGCACGCACCTGGACTTCTCGCTCTTTGGCGGGCCGGCCAGCCGGTATGGCGAGGGCGTCATCAACTACTACACGCTGGCCTGGTTCGACCGCTACCTGAAGGGCGCGCACGACCCGGCGCTGGCGGCCGATGCCTTCAAGCGCCTCACGGCGCAGAGCTTCGACGACTCGGCCGACCGGCACAACATCAGCCAGGGGCTGTACGACAGCAAGGCGGTGGCGGCGGGCGAGGCCATCACCCAGGGCAACCGGCCATACCGGATCGCCGGCACGCCGGTGCGCGACCGGCTGTCGTTCTACTTCACGTCGCGCTGCGCGATCACCAAGCCCGGCAGCACAGCGCGGGTGGGGTCGGAGGACATGCGCGCGGCGGGGTGCCGGTAGCCTGGGCCCCACAAGCGCTACAGGGGCTTGTAGCGCGGGGGCTGGGTGCAGTCAGGGACAATGGCACCCCGCTCCGCACACCGATTCCATGCCCGCTCCACGCTCTCCCGCCCCCGCCTCTTCTCCCGCGCGCAGCTGGGCCCACGCCCGCATCACGGCCACGGCCGAGCAGCGGCGCGTGCTCGACTCCACGGCGCCGGCCATCGTCATCAGCGCGCTGGCGGGCACGGGCAAGACGACCACGCTGTGCATGAAAGCCTGCAACCTGCTGCTGCAGCAGGCAGGCAAAGCGGGGCAGGCCCGGGAACCGACGCCCATCTTGTTCCTGGCGTATTCGCGCGCCGGGGTCACGGCCATCCGCGACCGCATGCTGCAGCTGCACGGCGCCGTGCCGCGCAGCATGGAGATCCTGACCATGGAGCAGCTGTGCGAGGCGGTGCTCAAGGAACAGGGCGACCCGGTGGAGCGGCTGGACGACCCGGTGCGCCGGCGCTTTCTGATTCTGCAGGCGCAGCAGGCCCTGCGGCTGGAGCTGGAGCGCAGTGATGACCACGGTGCCAGCCTGGAGGATGACGCGCTGATGGCGCACGATGTGGACATCGATGCCTTTCTGGCCTTCGAGACGCTGGCCAAGAAGAAGCTGCTGGACCGGGCGCTGGAAGATTCGGGCCAGGACCTCGCCGCGTTTTGCGACGACCAGGGGCTGGATGCCGGCCTGTACCGCCTGTACGGCCAGTACGAGCGCATGCGCGTGGGCATGAACCACGAGCCCCGGTTCTACGCCGAGGGCGACTGCACTTTCGAGCTGTGCCGCCAACTGGGTGCGCTGGACTGGGACCAACCTCTCGATGCCCTGCGCGAGCGCTACAGCGCCGTGCTGTTCGACGAGCTGCACGACCTGGACGAGGGCGCGCTGATGGTGCTGCGCAAGCTGGTGCAGGGCGGCAACGGCCTCTTCGTGGGCGCGGGGGATTTCAACCAGCACATCCACGAGGGCTCGTTCTCGGTGTTCGGCTCGGGCCTGCAGCGCATGCGCGAATGCCTGCCGGCGGACACCGAGGTGCTGGCGATCAACACCACGCGCCGCTTCGGCGCGGAGATCTGCGCGGCGCTGAACCCGCTGTTCGACGTGGAGTTTGCGCCCATGGCGCAAAGCTCGGATGCGTTTGCGCACCTCACCTACGACAGCGACGAGCACTGCGCCGCGCAGCTGGTGGAACTGCATGGGCAGATCGTCAACGGCTGGGGCGCGCTGCAGGACGCCAAGGGCGACGGCAAGGGCACAGGCCAGAACAACAGCTCGCTCAACGTGGTGCTGCGCAGCCCGCAGGACAGCATCCTGCTCGAATGGGTGTTCGGCCACGAGGGCGTGCACTATGGCTGCCAGGGCATGAGCCCCTTCTACCTGCGCCGCGAGGTGGCGCTGGCCCTGGCGCTGATGTGGGCGCTGCAGGGCGATGGCGGCGAGCGCCACCTGACTCCGGGTATTGTGAGCGCTGCGGTGGAAGGCCTGCTGCACTACGGCCGGCGCACGGCGCGCAGCGGCGCGGCCGACGTGGACCTGCTGGCCCAGGGCCGTTTCGACGACGCGGGCTGGACCGACCTGCCCGGTGCCCAGGAAGGGCAGAAACTGGCGGCCACGCTGCACAGCAGCGCCACGCGCATGCGCCGCTACATTGCCCACGGCACCCTGGACCCGAGCGCGCCCGAGCTGGCCGATGCCTGTGCCCAGCTCATGGCGCTGGTGCCCGATGCGCGCGCCCCACTGCTGGCCGATGCAGGCCTGTTCTGCACCCACCCGCTGGTGCGCCGCATCTTTGCCGAGGCGCCCATCAACGGCGCCGAGCGCAGCGCCTGCCAGGCCAGCCTGCAGGCGCTGGCGGGCCTGGCCCACGGCCTGCCCGTGGCCGAGCTGCTGGGCCGCCTCACGCTGCTGGCCACAGCAAGCATCGCCATGCACCAGGCCAACGAGCCCATCAGCCTGCGCCTGCTGAGCGTGGAGGCCTGCAAGGGCCGCGAGTTCACCTTTGTGGCCGTGCCCTTTGTGGAGCGCGGGCGCTTTCCGGGGCCCGCGTCGCACCAGGAGGCCTACCGCGAGCGCAACATGCTCTACGTGGCCATGACGCGCGCACGCGCGGCGCTGTGGCTGGTGGAGAGTGCGGCCAAGCCTGTGTGGCCGGGGCCGGTCTAGCGCAGCCCCAGATAGCTGGTCCACTTGCGCTCGTAATCGTTCCTGGCGAACTCTTCGGCCATGAAGTCGATGAAGGAGCGCACCTTGGCCGACAGGTGCTTGCGGCTGGGGTAGGCGATGTTGATCTGGATGCGCGGCAGGTCCCAGTCGTTGAGCAGCGGCACCAGCCGGCCGGCCACGATGTCGTCGTAGACGATGTAGCTGGGCTGCACGAGGATGCCCAGGCCGCCCAGCGCGGCGGCGCGCAGCACCTGGCCGTCGTTGGATTCGAGCAGGCCCTGGATGCCCACCACACGGGTCTCGGTGCCGTTCGACAGGCGCAGCTCGTGCGCATGGTTGGCCAGCACATAGATCAAAAAGTCGTGGCGCGCCAGGTCTTCGGGCTCCTGCGGCGTGCCGCGCGCGGCCAGGTAGGCGGGTGAGGCGCAGAGCAGGCGCCGGGTGGAGGCGAGCTTGCGGATGGTGATGCTGCTGTCGGGCTCGAACTCGCGGTTGCGGATGGCCACGTCGATGCCGTTCTCGATCATGTCCAGGTAGCGGTTGGCGGCCTCGATGTGCACGCGCACGTTGGGGTAGCGCTGGTGGTATTGGGGCAGGCGCGGGGCGATCTGCTGCATGGAGAACGACAGCGAGGCGCTCACGCGCAGCACGCCCGAGGGGTTGAGCGTGCTGGAGTGCAGGGCGGCCTCGGCGTCCTGCAGCTCGGTGAGCGCAGTGCGGGCGCGCTCGTGGAAATCCTGGCCCTCGCTGGTCAGGTACAGGCGGCGGGTGTTGCGCTCCACCAACCGGGTCTTGAGCCGGCCCTCCAGCGCGGCCAGGTGGCGGCTGGCGGCGGGGTTGGACAGGCCCAGCGCCTCGGCCGCGCGGCTGACGCTGCCGAGCTCGGCCACTTTGACAAACAGCTCCAGCTCGGTGAGGCGGTCCATATTTCTAATTATCGGAAAACTGGTTTCCATTATTGCGTATTTATTCTTGATTTTGGAAATCATAAAGTCGGCTCCCAGAACAGACGGCCCACGCGGCCTACGTGGTACAGGAGACACGACCCCATGCGCAACCTCAACCAGGACAACATCACCCAGGCGGTGATCGCGAGCTTTTCGCAGACGGCGGACCCGCGCCTCCAGCAGGTGCTGATCAGCCTGGTGCAGCACCTGCATGCCTTTGCCCGCGAGGTGGAACTGACCGAGGATGAGTGGTTCAAGGGCATCGAATTCCTCACGGGCTGCGGCCACATCACCGACGACAAGCGCCAGGAGTTCATCCTGCTGTCGGACGTGCTGGGCCTGTCGATGCTGACCGTGGCCATGAACAACCACAAGCCCGAGGGCTGCACGGAGGCGACCGTTTTCGGCCCCTTCTACGTGAAGGACGCGCCGAAGTACGCACTGGGCGCCGACATCGCCAACGGCGCCAAGGGCACGCCCTGCGTGGTGCGCGGCACGGTGAAAAACACCGCGGGCGAGGCGATTGCGGGCGCCGTGCTGGATGTCTGGCAGTCCGACGAAGACGGGCTGTACGACGTGCAGCACACCGCCCTGGCGCAGGCCCAGGCGCGCGGGCAGTTGCAGGCCGATGGGGCGGGCGCCTTCCACTTTCGCTCCATCGTGGCCGTGCCCTATGCCATTCCGCACGACGGGCCGGTGGGCGCCATGCTGCAGGCCACGGGGCGCCACCCCTGGCGGCCGGCGCACCTGCATTTCATGGTGCAGGCGCCGGGCTACGAGACGCTGATCACCCACGTGTTCCGCAGCGACAGCGACTATCTCGATTCGGACGCCGTGTTCGGCGTGCGCCAGTCGCTGGTGTGCGATTGGGCGCAGCAGGCCGATGGCAGCTACCTGCTCACCTACGACTTCGTGCTGAACCCCGCCAAGGAGGGCTGAGGCCATGCTGTTCGCCTTTTGGCTCACCGACCGGCCCGGCGCCGGTGACCTGCGCCAGCGCGTGCGCCCGCAGCACAAGGAGTACCTGGCCCGGGTGCAGGAGCGCATCGCGTTTGCCGGGCCGCTGGTGCAAGACGGCGACGGCAGCACGATGGTGGGCAGCCTGCTGGTGATCGACTTCGAGTCGCGCGATGCGGCCATGGCCTGGCTGCGCGATGAGCCCTTCACCCAGGCGGGCCTGTACGCGAGCAGCTCCGTCCACGCCTTCATCAACCTCTGGCCCCAGAAGACGGGGTTCCCCGCATGAGCAGCACCCTCCAGCAACAGACCATCCGCCACATCGTGATGTGGAACGTGCAGGGCGGCACGCCCGCCGAACGGCAGCACAACATCGAGCGCCTGTGCGCCAGCTTCGACAGCCTCAAGGGCCGCATCCCCGGGCTGCGGCACCTGGAGATCGGCGTGGACGTGAGCCGCACCGACTATGCCTGCGACGTGGTGCTGTACAGCGAATTCGAGTCGCCCGAGGCGCTGGCCGCCTATGCCGAGCACCCCGAGCACCTGCGCGTGAAGCAGGAGCTGGGTGCCATGCGCATCGCCCGCCACCAGGTGGACTACCGCGTGCCTGCAACAGGGAGCAGCCGCCATGCATGAATTCACCTACCGCCCGCAGTCGCCGCGCACGGTGTTCGGCGCGGGTGCGCTGGCCCATCTGGAGCGCGAGATTGACCTGCTGGGCGCGCAGCGCGCGCTGGTGCTGTGCACGCCCGGGCAGGTGGACCAGGCGCAGCAGGTGGCCGAGCGGCTGGGAGCGCGTGCGGCCGGCATTTTTGCGCGGGCCGAGATGCATGTGCCCATCGAAGCCGCGCGTGCGGCACGGGACGAGGCGCGCCGCCTGGGGGCGGACTGCGCGGTGGCCATCGGCGGGGGCTCGACCATCGGGCTGGGCAAGGCCATTGCGCTCGAATCGGGCCTGCCCATTCTGGCCATACCCACCACCTATGCGGGCAGCGAGATGACGCCGATCTACGGCATCACCGAGGCGGGCCTCAAGACCACCGGCCGCGATGCGCGCGTGCTGCCGCGCACGGTGATCTACGACCCGGCGCTGACCCTGTCGCTGCCCGTGCCGCTGAGCATGACCAGCGGCATCAACGCCATCGCCCATGCGGTGGAGGGCCTGTACGCACCGGACAGCAACCCCATCATGGACCTGATGGCCGAGGAAGGCATCCGCGCGCTGGCCCGGGCACTGCCCGCCATCCACCTGCGCGCCGACGACATGGAGGCCCGTGGCGATGCGCTGTACGGTGCCTGGCTGTGCGGCAGCGTGCTGGGCAATGTGAGCGTGGCCCTGCACCACAAGCTGTGCCACACGCTGGGCGGCAGCTTCAACCTGCCGCACGCCGAGACGCACACCGTGGTGCTGCCGCATGCGCTGGCCTTCAACCTGCCGCAGGTGCCCGCGGCGGCCGCGCGCATCGCCCGCGCACTGGGCGGCGTGGCGCCCCACACCGTGGCGGGCGCGCTGTACGACCTGGCGCAGTCTGTGGGCGCGCCGGTAGCACTGCGCGAGCTGGGCCTGCGCGAGGCCGACCTGGACCGCGCCTGCGACCTGGCCCTGACGCACCAGTACCCGAACCCGCGGCCGCTGGAGAAGGCGCCGCTGCGCGAGTTGCTGCAGCGCGCCTACGAAGGCCAGAGGCCCTGAGCCACAGGACAAGCACCAAACCACCGACAACCATTCCAAAGGAGACAACGCCATGACCAAGAACGCACCGCACACCCAGCGCACCCGCCGCCTGCTGGGCCTGGCCCTGATCGGCCTGGCCTCGGGGCTGGCCGCGCCCGCCCAGGCGCAAGAGAAGTACCCGAGCCGCACGATCAAGGTGATCGTGCCCTTTCCGGCCGGCACGGCGCCGGACGTGATGGCGCGCTTCTGGGGCGAGCGCCTCGGAAAGGCGCTGGGGCAAAGCGTGATCGTGGACAACAAGCCGGGCGCCAGCACCATCGTGGGCACGCAGCAGTTCGTGGCGGCGCCGGCCGATGGCTATACCTTTCTGTACACGGCCAGCGGCACGGTGTCGATCAACCCCTTTGCCTACAAGAAGCTGCCCTACCAGGTGGGCGACCTGGTGCCGGTGATCCAGACCCTGTCGATCCCGCTGGTGATCACGGTGGCCAGCGGCTCGCCGTACAAGGCGCTGCCCGACCTGATCAAGGATGCCAAGGACAACCCCGGCAAGCTGAGCTATGCCTCGTACGGCGTGGCCACGGCGCCGCATGTGTCCATGGCCTATTTTGCGAACAGCGCGAACATTGCCCTCAACCATGTTCCCTACCGCGATGGCGGGCTCAACGACATCGTGGGCGGCACGGTGAACACGGCCTTCAGCCCGATTGCGGACGTGCTGCAGTTCGTCCGCACCGGCCGGGTGCGGGCGCTGGCGGTGTCGAGCAAGCAGCGGCTGGAGTCGCTGCCCCAGGTGCCCACGGTGGCGGAGTCGTTCCCGGGCTTCGAGGGGGATTCATGGCACGGGGTCTTTGCCCTGAAGGGCACGCCGCAGGCCGCCATCGACATGGTGGCCGCCGCGTCGCAGAAGATCGTGGCCTCCGATGAATACAAGAAGTACCTCTCCAGCATGGGGCTGGTGCCGATTGGCGGCACGCCGGAGCAGTTTGCCGGCGTGCTGCAGTCGGACAGCAAGCGCTGGATGGATGTGGTGAAGAACAACCACATCACGCTGGATTAGGCAAAGCACCCCCTGAGTCGCTTCGCGCCTTCACCCCTCTCTCGACTCGCTGCGCGAGTCGGGAGGGGGACGCCCCCAGCGCATGCGCTGGATACGCCGCCTTCGCGGCGGGGCGGCCCTTGCGCGGGGGCACTGGCTTGGGCCGCGCCAGTTTCACATGCCGCGAGCGGGCTGTTCGGCCATGGAGGAGAGCGCTGCTCCGCCGCCGCCAAGGCGCAGCGCCCCCTCGCTCTCGCCGCTGTGCGATGCAAAGCCGTGCCAGGCCAGCGCGTCGGCCACCATGTAGACGCCCAGCGCCAGCAGGCCCACCATCAGGCAGCGGCGAAACCACACGGCCGGCAGGCGCTGGCGGATGCGGGTGCCCAGGGCCATGCCCAGCAGCGCGGGCAGCAGCATCCAGGCCGAGAGCACCAGGGTGCTGGCCGGGTAGCTGGCATTGAGCGCCAGCCCGCCCGCGAGAGCGATGGTGGAGACAGTGAAGCAGATGCCCATGGCCTGCACCAGCGCGTCCTTGTGCAGGCCCAGCGCCTGCAAATAGGGCACGGCGGGCACCACGAAGACGCCCGTGGCGGCGGTGACCCAGCCCGTGATGAAACCCACCAAGGGCGAGAGCCAGCGCTCCACCCGCGGCGTAACGGCCGGCAAGCGCGCCCCCACAAGGCCCCAGCAGCCGTAGGCGATGAGGGCCGCGCCCAGCAGCGCGCGCGACCAGGCCCCCGCCGGCGCCCCGATCACCCAGGCCCCGAGCCAGGTGCCCAGGCAGGCGCCGATCTGCATGCCCGAGAGGCGGCGCAGCAGCGGGCCCAGCGTGGACCAGGGCCGCAGCTGCCAGACATTGGTGATGAGCGAGGGCACGATGAGCAGGGCCGCCGCCTCGGCCGGCGCCATCATCAGCGCCAGCAGGGCCATGGAGACCGTGGGCAGCCCCAGGCCGACAACGCCCTTGATGCCGCCCGCGAGCCAGAAAACCGCGGCAGCGCCCAGCAGCCAGCCGCCCGTCATGCCTGCCACCCGCCAGGAGCGGGCGATGCAGGACCATTGTGAAATTGCATCAGATCCATCGGGGTGCCTCCTTCAATGCCCACTCGATGCGGCGGGTCGTGCCGCCATTCTTGGCAAGATGCACGGCGCTGAAAATGCGGAATGCGCCCCACCCAGCCTCAGGCGCAGCCGAAGGCAACGCGCAACTGTGGTACGTTGTTGCCATGCGCTTTGACCTGACCGATCTGCGGCTGTTCGTGAACGTGCACGAGGCCGGCACCATCACCGGTGGGGCCGAGCGCAGCCACATGGCACTGGCTTCGGCCAGCGAGCGCATCCGCGGCATGGAAGACGCGCTGGGCGTGCCCCTGCTGCTGCGCGCCCAGCGCGGCGTGGAGCCCACGCCCGCGGGCCACACCCTGCTGCACCACGCGCGGCTGGTGCTGCAGCAGATGGAGCAGTTGCGCGGCGACCTGGGCGAGTACGGCACGGGCCTGGCGGGCCAAGTGCGCGTGCTGTGCAACAGCTCGGCGCTCAGCGAGTACCTTCCGCAGGCGATAGCCGGCTTTCTGGCGCGGCACCCGCGCATTTCGGTGGATGTGGACGAGCGCTCCAGCCAGGAGGTGGCCGACGCGGTGCGCGCCGGCCTGTGCGACATGGGCCTGGTGTCCGACGCGGTGGACCTCGACGGCCTGGCCACCCATGCGCTGCGGCCCGACCCGCTGGTGCTGGTGGTGCCGCAGGGGCACGACCTGGCGGCCCGGCGCAGCGTGGTGCTGGCCGAGGTGGCCCACCTGGACTTCATCGGCCTGGCCGAAGGCAGCGCGCTGCAGGCGCTGGTGGTGCGCCATGCGCAGCGCCAGGGCCGGCGCCTGCGCTACCGGGTGCGGCTGCGCCAGTTCGAGGCCGTGTGCCAGCTGGTGGGCCTGGGGGTGGGCGTGGGCATCATCCCCCGTGCCGCCGCAGCGCGCCACGCCCGCGCCCAGCGCGTGAAGGCGGTGCGCCTGACCGATGCCTGGGCCGAACGCAGCCTGGTGCTGTGCCTGCGCACGCTGCAAGATTTGCCACAACATGCGCAGCAGTTGGTGCACCATCTGCTACCCGCTGCGCACAATGCCGAATCCTCTTTCACACCTGCACCATGAGCTACGACCTTCGCGTTTGGGAACAACCGGCCGGCCAGGCCACCCCGGCCTCCTTCGAGGAAGTGCTGCGCACCTGGTTTGCACTGGAACTGGAGGCCCCGGCGCCCCGCCCCCGGTTCGCGGCCCTGGCCGCGCAGATGGTGGCTTACAAGGGCTGCGGCGAGGCCCCCTGGGCCAGCGATCCGTTGGCCGATGCGAAGGCCTGCACCAAGGCCGTGTGGACCTTCCAGCTGCCCGAGGCCAACCGCGTGCAGTTGCTGCGCGTGGTGGCCAAGCACGCCAATGCGCTGGGCCTGACGGTGCTGGATGACCAGCAGGGCCTGGCCCTGGTGCCGCCCGACCGCGTGCTGCCGCCCGAGCGCGCCGGCTTCTGGCTGGAGACGGCCCAGGCCGTAGAGGAACCCACCCGCGAGGCGGCGGCGCCCCTGACCCTGGCGCTGCAGGCATCGCGCGACGAGATGCGCGCCGCGCTCAACGCCCTGCTGCTGCAGCATGGCTTCATTGCGCCCCGGCTGGCGCTGGGCCTGCCCTACTACCGCGCGCAGGCAGAAGCCACGTATTTCCGGGCCACCCCGGTCGGGGGCCAGAGCGTCACCCTGCTGAGCACCACGGTCAACAACGTGCCCTGCCTGGCGGTCGACATCAATGTGTTCAGCGAAGAGATCGCCGCCATCCAGCGCGCCATCTTTCCAGAGCAGGACGAGATGTTCTTCCGGCGCCAGATGAGCTTCTGGGTTGGCATCTTCCAGGGCGTCTATGCCTATGTGCCCGTGCGCACCCAGGCCGAACTGCAGCGCATGGTGAGCGAGGTGCAGGACCCGGTGGGACCGATCCTGGAGATGACCCGCACGGCCCCGGACCTGCACGCCGTGATGTCGGGAACGCCCGCTTTCCCACTGCCTGCGCCCAAGAATCCCCAGGCCGCCAAGAGCCTGGCCGAGCACGTGCACCAGAGCCCCGGCTACGCAGCGCTCATCAGCGCCTGGCTGTACGGTGGCAAGCAGTTCCAGGCGGTGGCGCAGTACAAGCGCGCGAGCGACGAGCGCACGGCGGCACCCGCCATGAAAGCCACGGCGGTCCAGCGGGTGGACCGGGTGCTGGACTACCTGCAAAAGAACGTGCTGCGCAAGGCTTAGTGTCCTGACCTCATCGGGCTGTCCGCTCCAACAACCACTGCTCCGCCTCGGCCTGCTGCTTGAAGCGCGCCCAGTCGAGCGCGGTCTTGCCATGCGGATCCTGGCGCGCCAGGTCGACGCCGCGCGCCTCGAACCACTGCAGCGCCTGCACCCTGCCCCGGCCCGCGGCCAGCATGGTGGGGGTCTCGCCGCGGCTGGCGGGGGCAGGCTCGTCGATGGCCTGGCCGCGCGCGGCCAGCCAGTCCAGGCAGGCGATGCAGCCGCTTTGCGCCGCCATGTGCATGGGGCCCCAGTCCCAGCGGTTGCGCGCCGACAGGCTGGCCCCCGCCTGCACCAGGCGCTCGGCCGCGGCCAGGTGGCCGCCGTAGAAGGCGCGCAGCAGGGCGGTGTCGCCGCGCTCGCTGTCCTTCTGGGTCTGGCGCAGGTCGGGCCGGGCGCCGGCGGCCAGCAGGGCCTCGATGTGCTCCATCTGCCCGCGGTGGGCCGCCAGCATGAGCACGCTGGAGCCATTGGGCGCCAGCAGGTTGGGGTTGGCGCCCGCCGCCAGCGCGGCGCGCAGGGCCGGGGCATCGCCCGCGTTCTGGGCATCGAGCAGGCGGCCGTCCACGGTGGAATAGGTGACCGCAGGCGGGGCACCCGCTACCTTGTCTGCTGGCCGAGGCCCCCACAACGACCATGCCAGCGCAGCAGCCAGCAGCAACGCCCCCCACGCCGGGCGTGAATGCGCGCTGCGCACCGGCCGTGCGGCCCCCGGGCTGAAGCGCCCCTGGCGGTGCCCCCAGGCCTGCGCGATGGACTGGCCCACGGCGGTGGCGGCGGCATCGCCGGCCACGCCGGGTGTGAGCCGCACCAGCGTGCCGCCCGTTTCGCGGGCGTACACGGCGTAGTAGCGCTCCTCACTGCCGCCGCTGCCGGTGGAGTAGAGCAGCTTGTGCACCAGCTGCTGGCTGGCCTGGCCCGGCAGGGCCTGGGTGCGTGACCAGAGCCAGGAACGGCAGCGCACCACAATGCCCTCGTCGCGCACCGCCAGCTCCCAGCGGCGCGTGGCGGCATGCAGCACAAAGGCGGCCAGCGCCCACCAGGCGAGGCCGGCGAACAGGAAGGAGCGTGGCAGCACCAGGCCCTGGGCACCCCAGCGGCCGTTGATGGCGCCCTCCACCACCAGGCCGGCCAGCACCAGGCCGGCGGCCCAACGCCAGCCCGTCTGGGCAAAGCGGTAGTGCCAGCCCTCGGCGGTTTCGTGCAGCGTGACCGAGGCGGGCAGGATCACCGGGCCACGTTCATCGTGGTCCTGGTCCGTATCGACGCCCGCCTCCCCGCTGGTGGCAGGGGCGACCGGGATGGGGGTCTCCTGCTTCCAGGCGGCGCGCCGGTCGAAGCGGTCGGGTGGCTCACTGCCCGCACCGCCAAAGCTTGGTACTGCGGCCTGCACGGGCAGGTCGTAGGTCAGCTCCACCCCACCACCGGGGCCGTGCAGCAGCTCCAGCCGCCAGTCCACGCGCTCGCCCGAGCGCTGCGCGCCGTGCGGAGGCGCATCGGCCGGCAGGTTGAAGCGAGCGCTCACGCGCAGGCCGGCGTCAGCCGTGCGCTGCACGCGTGCGGCCTCGGTGAACGACTCCACGCAGCGCTCGGGCGAGCCCGAGCTCGACTCGTCCACCCGGTACTGGGCCAGGCGCAGTTGCAGGGCCTGGTCCTGCTGGTAGGCCGCGGCACGCTCGGGCAGCAGCAGGGTGGCCTCCAGCGGGTGGCCTCCGCGCGGCTGCGAGGGCAGCAGCGTGAGCGCCGCGCCCGCGTAGCGCCAGGCCATGTGGGTCTGGTGCAGTGCCAGGCCGATCAGGCCTACCCCCACCATCACGAAGATCGAGATGAAGGCCTTGGCATACCCGGGCGCGCCGCTGCTGGTCCACAGCATCGCGGCCATGGGGAAGGCGATGCCGCACCAGAAGAGGGCGAAGAACCAGATGGCCCCGACCGACTTGCTCGCGCCGCCCTTCACCAGAGCGCCGGGTGCGGCTCCAAGCGAGGAGCGCTGCGCTTCGGCGCCATCGCCACCCCGGCCTCGGCCCAGGCCCAGCAGCAGGACCACGAAGAAGCCGGCCGCGACCACCCCCACTCCGGTGAAGACCAGGGCAAAGGGCAGGCGGAACAGCTGCAGCTGCCAGCGGATGGAGGGGTCGATGAGGGCGCGTGTGGGGTCGTGTGGATCGACCAGCACGGTGATGCGCTGGCCCCGCTCCTTTGCGGCCTGCAGGCGCCGGGCCCAGTCGCGCGACCAGTCGGCAGCGATGTTGTCGGAATAACCCGCGGGGTCCAGCCCCAGCTGGGTGCTTTGGTAGGAGCGGCCACCCACTTCGTAGCGGTAGCGCACCAGGGCCTCGTAGCTCGGGCCGTCGCTGCTGGGGTGGGTCTTGAGCTCGGCCGACAGCACCTCGGCCTGCACGGTCTGCCAGCTGCGTGCGTCGAGCGCCAGGCGCAGCGTCTGCACCAGGGGCTTGAGGCCTGCGGCGTAGCCGCCCAGGCCAAAGGCCACTGCAAACACCGCGCTGAACAGCAGCAGCATCAGGCGCTTGCCCAGGCTGTCTGCGGCCTTGCCGCTGGGGGAGTTTTCCTCTCTTGCCATGGATGTACCTCCATTTCCTTTGTTGTTATGGGCCAAGAATGCGCCCCAATCATGACATTTGCATGACAAACACAAGGCAATGGCATGTCTGCAACATGACCCGGCTGGCCTCCCCCATGCCAGCGACTATTTCCAAAACTGGAACAGACAGTTCGTGACTGGGTGGTTTTTCTCTGAACACCTGAGGCGTACAGTTCATCCCATCGATGAGCCGAACCCGCAAGGCGACTCACCGAACCCGGTTCAGGAATGGTTTCTGTCCCGGTTTTATTGAGA
>NZ_JBYSYM010000055.1:0-31292 GCF_058783375.1 Acidovorax sp. FW305-C-20-28
CAAACAAGCCGTCTGCTGAGCGCCTGCAACTTAAAGCGGGGGGCTTTCGGTGGCAAGCGGTGAATTTCAACAGCCTGTTAGTGCCCTACGTGCTTTCGCGCACGGTCAGCTCGAAACCCAAATTCACCGAGTTGTGCTCGAGTGCCTCGCCGCGCATCAGGGCCAGCAGCATGCGCGCGCTGGCCTCGCCGATCGAGGAGCGCGGCGTGCGCACGGTGGTCAGGGTGGGCAGCATCTGGTCGCTGCCGGCCAGGTCGTTGAAGCCCGCCACCGCCACCCGGCCCGGCACGGCGATGCCCAGGCGCTGGGCTGCCAGCAGGCCACCCTGGGCCAGGTCGTCGTTGCAAAAGAAGATCGCGTCCACGTCGGGCTGGGTGCGCAGCATCTGCTCGAACAGCTCGGCCCCCAGGCGAATGGACGAGGGCTGCGGGCTCAGCAACTCCAGCTGTGGGTCGTACAGACCGGCTTCCTTGAGGCAGCGGCGGTAGCCTTCGGCGCGCTGCATGGTGCGCGGGTCCAGTTGCGCCGCGACAAAGGCCACGCGGCGGCGGCTGCGCTCCAGCAGGTGGGCGGTGATGCGGTGGCCCGCGTCCTGCTGCGAAAAGCCCACGCAATAGACGCCGGGGGCCGAGGTCATCTCCATCAGGTGCACGCAGGGCACGCCGCTGGCGGCAATCATCTGGCGCGCGGACTCCGTGCGGTCAAAGCCCGTGACCAGCAGGCCGGCCGGCCGGTGCGCGAGGTAGGTGCGCAGCAGCTGCTCCTCCTCGTCGGGGTCGTAGTGGGTCACGCCGATCAGGGCCTGGTAGCCATGCGGAAAGAGGATGCGGTGCACGGCATCGAGCACATCCACGAACAGCGCGTTGGACAGCAGGGGCACGAGCACCGGCACCTGCACGCTGCGCTGCGAGGCCAGGGCGCGGGCCGCGGGGTCGGGCACATAGCCCAGTTGGGCGGCGGCCGCCTTCACGCGCTGCACCAGCTCGTCGGCCACGCCGCGCTCGCCGCGCAGCGCGCGCGAGGCGGTGATGGGGCTCACGCCGGCCGCCTCGGCAACATGGCTGAGCGTGACGCGCCCGCTGGAGCGGCGCCGGGTTTCGGGTCTGGGCAAGGGTTTTCCCTCGGGTGGTTATGGCCTGATGGATTTAGGATAGCGCTATCCAAGGGCCAGAGCAAGCCAGCGCGTGCGCTAGTGTGTCATTTTCTCCTTGGATTCCCGTTTTTTCACCGCCATCCCGCAGGGATGTTTTTTTGAAGCTTGTTGGATAGCGCTACCATATGAACCGTTCGCCGTCACCGGTATTCCTCGTGGTCATGGGCGTGGCCGGCTGCGGCAAGTCCAGCCTGGGCGCCGCCGTCGCCCAGGCCCAGGGCCTGCCCCTGATCGAAGGGGATGACCACCACAGCCTGGTCAGCCGCGAGAAGATGCGCCAGGGCATCGCCCTGACCGACGCCGACCGCGAAGGCTGGCTGGCCACGCTGGGCCAGCTGCTGCAGGGCCACGCCGGGGGCGCCGTGCTCACCTGCTCGGCCCTCAAGAAGGCCTACCGCGAGCGCCTGCGCGCCGCCTGCCCCGGCGTGCGCTTCGCCTTCCTGGAGATCGACCGCGCCCATGCCGCCGAACGCGTGGCCGCCCGGGTGAACACCCACTTCTTTTCCACGACACTGGTGGACAGCCAGTTCGCCACGCTGGAATCGCCCGTGGGCGAGCCCGGCGTGCAGCGCCTGGATGCGCTCTTGCCCATCGCCACCCTGCAGGACCAGGTCTGTGCCTGGCTTGCCACCGCCCACCAGGAAACCGCCCCATGAGTGCCGACAACTCCCTTCCCGATCCCGGCCCGGCGCCGGCCTCGCTCAGTCCCTTTGCCAAAGTGGCGCAGGTGCTCATGGCGGCCTGCCTGGGCGTCATGGCCCTCGCTGTGTTTGTCAACGTGGTGCTGCGCTATGGCTTTGGCAGCGGCATCGTGGCCAGTGAGGAGCTGTCCCGCCTGCTCTTCGTCTGGATGGTGTTCATCGGTGCCGCGGCCGCCTACCCCGCGGGCGAGCACATGGCCTTCACCAGCCTGGCGGGGCTCCTGGCCAGGCGGCCGCTGGCCTTTGCACTGCTCACGGCGCTGATTCGCCTACTCGTGATCGCCGCCTCCGCCATGCTGGCCTGGGGCGCCTGGCAGCAGGTGGTCGTGGGCCTGGGCAGCCATTCGGTGGTGCTCGGCTATTCCGCCGCGCTGCTGCCGCTGCCCGCCTTTTTGTGCTCGGTGGCCATCGCTGTGATGGCGTTCATCGAGCTGGTTCGACGCACGCCGCTGGACCTCGGTCACGGCGCAGAAGTGGAGTGATGGACATGGGTCCCGAAGCACAGGCTTTCATTGTTTTCTCGCTGGGCATGCTGGTGTTCATGGGCACGGGCATGAACATGGGTCTGGCCCTGGTGCTCACCGGCGCCGGCATGGCCTGGGTGCTCGATTTCTTCGACACGCAACTGCTGGCCCAGAACCTCGTGGCCGGGGTCGACAGCTTCCCCCTGCTGGCCGTTCCGTTTTTCATCCTGGCCGGTGAGCTCATGAACTCCGGCGGCATCAGCCGGCGCATCATCGACATGGCGCAGGCCTGGGTGGGCCACATCCGTGGCGGCCTGGGCTACGTGGCCATCGGCGCCGCGGTGCTCATGGCCAGCATGAGCGGATCGGCCCTGGCCGACACGGCCGCGCTGGCCACCATCCTGCTGCCCATGATGCGCCAGCAGGGCTACCCGATGAACACCTCGGCCGGGCTGATCGCCTCGGGCGGGATCATCGCGCCCATCATTCCGCCGTCCATGCCCTTCGTGATCTACGGTGTGACCACCAATACCTCCATCTCGGCACTGTTCGTCTCGGGCATCGTGCCCGGATTGATGATGGGCGTGGGCCTGATCTTTGCGTGGCGCTGGGTGCTGCGCGGCATGGACCTGCCCGACAGCCGGCCCGCGCTGCCCCTGCGCGAGCGCCTGCGCGCCACCCTCAAGGCCTTCTGGGCCATGCTCATGCCGCTGATCATCATCGGCGGCATGAAGTCCGGGGTGTTCACGCCCACCGAGGCGGCCGTCGTCGCAGCCTTCTACGCCCTGGTGATCGCCCTGTTCGTGCACCGCGAGATGAAGGTGCCCGAGATCTACGGCGTGCTCGTGCGCGCCGCCAAGACCACGGCCATCGTGATGTTCCTGTGCGCCGGCGCCCAGGTGGCCAGCTACATGATCACCCTGGCCGACCTGCCCACCGTGCTGACCGGCTGGCTCGGCCCGCTGGTGGACAACCCGCGCCTCTTGATGGCGGTGATGATGGTGGTGCTGGTGCTCATCGGCACGGCGCTGGACCTCACGCCCACCATCCTGATCTTCGCGCCCGTGATGCTGCCGATCGCGGTCAAGGCGGGGATCGATCCGATCTACTTCGGCCTGATGTTCGTGCTCAACGGCGCCATCGGCCTGATCACCCCGCCCGTGGGCACGGTGCTCAACGTGGTGGCCGGGGTGGGCCGCATCTCGATGCACAGCGTCATCAGGGGCGTCAACCCGTTCCTCATCACCTATGTGTTCATCCTGGCGCTGCTGGTGGTGTTCCCGCAGATCGTGACCGCGCCCGTCCACTGGATGAGGTGAGCCGTCCTGAATTGATGTCCTTCCCTTTGTTCCCTCCCTCCCTCACCACAATGGAGACAACCATGAAGACTTTCCGCCGTACCCTGCTGGCCGCCCTGTCGGTGGCCGCCTTCGCCACCTCGTTCCAGGCCGCCGCCCAGGACTTCAAGCCGCGCATCATCCGCTTTGGCTATGGCCTCAACGAGGTGTCCAACCAGGGCCGCGCCACCAAGCTGTTCGCCCAGGAGGTCGAGAAGGCCTCGGGCGGCAAGATGAAGGTGCGCGCCATCGGCGCCGCTGCGCTGGGTTCGGACCTGCAGATGCAGCAGGCACTGATCGGCGGCGCGCAGGAGATGATGGTCGGCTCCACCGCCACGCTGGTGGGCATCACCAAGGAAATGGCGATCTGGGACACACCCTTCCTGTTCAACAACGCCAAGGAGGCCGACGTGGTGCTCGACGGCCCCGTGGGCCAGAAGGTGATGGACAAGCTGCAGGAAAAGGGCCTCGTGGGCCTGGTGTACTGGGAGAACGGTTTTCGCAACCTGACCAACAGCAAGCGTCCCGTGGCCAAGCTCGAAGACATGAGCGGCATCAAGCTGCGCGTGATGCAGAACAACGTGTTCCTCGACAGCTTCAAGACCCTGGGCGCCAACGCCGTGCCGCTGCCGTTCTCGGAGCTGTTCACCGCGCTGGAAACCAACACGGTCGATGGCCAGGAGAACCCTTACAACACCATCCTGTCGAGCAAGTTCTACGAGGTGCAGAAGTACCTGACCGTGACCAACCACGTCTACAGCCCCTGGATCGTGCTGGTCAGCAAGAAGTACTGGGATGGCCTCTCCAAGGCCGAGCAGAAGGTGCTGCTCGACGCCGCCAAGAAGAGCCGCGACTTCGAGCGCCAGGACACGCGTGACGAAGCCGCCAAGGCGCTGGCCGACCTCAAGGCCAAGGGCATGCAGGTCAACGAGCTGTCGTCTGCCGAAGCCAGCCGCATGCGCGAGAAGCTTGGCGCCGTGAACGCCAGCATCGCCACCAATGTGGGCGAAGACCTGTGGAAGGAAGTGCAGGGCGCCGTGGCGGCCGCACGCAAGTAAGCACGATCCATCTTCCAGACGGCAAAAAGCCGGCGCCCCTTGCGGGGCGCCGGCTTTTTTTGCATGGGCTGCAGTGCGGGCTGCAGCCTGGCGGATTACATCGAGCCGAGTTCGCCCGACGAGATCTTGCCGGTGCGCACAGCGTCGGCGGCCTGGGCTTGCACGGCAGCGCGGTCGGCGGTCGATTGGTAGGACACGACGCGCGAGCCGGCTGGCTCGGTGCTGCGGGTCTTGGCCACGGTGGCGGCGTCGGCCATCACTTCGGCGCGGGTGCGGGTGGTGTCGAACTTGGTGGCGAACTGGGAGGCATCGGCCTCATCGGCCTGGGCACCAAAGGAGGCGAAAGCGGCAACGGCGGCAATCGACAGAAAGCGTGCGGTGGTGTTCATGGTGAAACTCCTGTGAAGTATCAAAAAATGAAGACGAGGTACTGCTGAATACGGGGCTGATCGCAAACTGGATGCGAGTTACAGCGAGCCGATTTCGCCGGCAGGGATCTGGCCGGTGCGCACGGCGTTGGCGGCCTGGGCGCTCACGGCAGCGCGGTCGGCGGTGGAGCTGTAGCTCACCACGCGGGAGCCAGCGGGCTCCAGGCTGCGGGTCTTGGCGATCGAAGAGGCTTCGGCCATCACTTCGGCGCGGGTGCGGCTGGTGTCGAACTTGGTGGCGAATTGCGAAGCGTCGGCTTCGTCAGCCTGGGCACCGAACGATGCGAAAGCGGCAACAGCGGCGATGGAGAGGAAGCGTGCGGTCGTGTTCATGATGAAATCCTTTGGCAGTAAAAAAAGCGTCTCAAAAAAACCGGAACGGCTGCGATGCAAACAAGCTGCTGAACCGGGTTCGGTGAGTCGCCTTGCGGGTTCGGCTCATCGATGGGTTGAACTGTACGCCTGGGGTGTTCAATGAAAAACCACTCAGTCGCCAATTAACTGTTCCGGTATCAGAAACAATCCACAGAGTCCCTGCGGTGTCCAGCAGGCTTGTTCCCGAGAGAGCCAGCGCGTTGAACATGGGTGTATCGTGCCGGGTTAACCCGTAGCGGGGGTCTCGTCGCGGTTTCGTTTCTTTTCGATTTGTTTCGACCGCCGGGCAATGCAACAGCGCAGAAACATCAGTGGCGCGCGCGCATGCTGCTTAGCGGTTGCGCTGGCAGGGCAGATGGGCTGAAATGGCCGTGTGCCCGATCCACGTCTCTCAGAGGGAGGTTTCCATGACCGTCGTAGCCAAGATTCTTCAGTCCAAGCCTGACACCACCGTGCACACCATCCGGCCCACCGACTCGGTGCTCTCGGCCCTGCAGCTGATGGCCGACAAGGGCATCGGTGCGCTGGTGGTCACCGAGGGGGACGCCATCGTGGGCATCTTCACCGAGCGCGACTATGCGCGAAAGATCGCGCTCCTGGGCCGCACCTCGGCCGCCACGCTGGCGCGCGACGTGATGACCACGGCCGTGCGCTTCGTGCGGCCCGACCAGTCGAGCGAGCAGTGCATGCAGATCATGAGCACCGGCCGCCTGCGCCACCTGCCCGTGGTGGACAACGGCAAGCTCGTGGGCATGATCTCCATCGGTGACCTGGTCAAGGACATCATCTCCGAGCAGAAATTCATCATCGAACAGCTGGAGCAGTACATCACAGGCACGCACTGAGCCTGCAAAAAAGGCGCTGACCGGGGCCGGCCAGCGCCTTGGGCGCGTGTGCTTGCGGCCGCGCCTCGCGGCGCGGGGTGTCAGGCTGCCTTCTCGACGTGCCCCTGGCGCGTGTAGAGAAAATCGATCACCGCCTTGCGGTAGTGCACGTACTGCGGGTCTTCGGCCAGCTCCACGCGCTTGCGCGGGCGCGGCAGGTCGACCTGCAGCACCTCGCCGATGGTGGCGGCAGGGCCGTTGGTCATCATCACGATCTTGTCGGACAGCAGCACGGCCTCGTCCACGTCGTGCGTCACCATGACCACGGTGCTCTGTGTGCGCGCCACGATCTCCAGCAGCTCGTCCTGCAGCTTGGCGCGCGTGAGGGCGTCCAGGGCGCCGAAGGGCTCGTCCATCAGCAGCACCTGGGGCTCCATCGACAGGGCGCGGGCGATGCCCACGCGCTGCTTCATGCCGCCCGAGATCTCGCCGGGGCGTTTCTGGCCTGCATGCGTCAGGCCCACCAGGGCCAGCGCGGCATCGGTGCGGGCCTTGAGCTGGGCCTTGTTCTCGCGGCCGCCGAACACCCGCTCCACGGCCAGGTAGATGTTGTCGAAGCAGGTCAGCCAGGGCAGCAGCGAGTGGTTCTGGAACACCACGGCGCGCTCGGGGCCGGGGCCCTTGATCTCCTTGTTGGCGCACAGCAGGGCGCCGGCCGTGGGCGTGGTCAGGCCGGCGATCAGGTTCAGGAGCGTCGACTTGCCGCAGCCCGAGTGGCCGATCAGGGCCACGAACTCGCCCTTGGCGATGGTCAGGTGGATGTCCCTGAGCGCCGGGAACAGGCCCTTGGCGGTCTTGAAGGTCTGCTCGACCCCGTGAACCTCGATGAACTTCGTGGAATGGGATGCGTGTGCTGCGGTGGTGTTCATGCCTTCACCTCTTCGAATGTGAATGCGGTGGCCAGCTTGATGAGCGCAAACTCCAGCGCCAGCCCCACGATGCCGATCACGAAGATCGCGATGATGATGTTCTTGACGTTCAGGTTGTTCCATTCGTCCCAGACCCAGAAGCCGATGCCCACGCCGCCGGTCAGCATCTCGGCGGCCACGATCACCAGCCAGGCCGTGCCCACGGCCAGGCGCACGCCGGTCAGCATGTAGGGCAGCACGGCGGGGAACAGGATCTTGGTGGCGATCTTCCACTCCGACAGGTTGAGCACGCGGGCCACGTTCATGTAGTCCTGCGGCACGCGCTGCACACCGACGGCGGTGTTGATGACCATGGGCCAGATGGAGCAGATGAAGATGGTCCAGATGGCCGCCGGGTTGGCGCCCTTGAACACCAGCAGGCCGATGGGCAGCCAGGCCAGCGGCGAGACCGGGCGCAGCAGGCTGATCAGCGGGTTGAACATGCACGACAGGAAGGAAAAGCGCCCGATCACGAAGCCGGCGGGAATGCCCACCAGCGCCGCCAGCCCGAAGCCCACGGCCACGCGTTCCAGTGACATCAGCACGTTCCAGCCCACGCCCTGGTCATTGGGGCCGTTGCGGTAGAACGGGTTGCTGAAGATCTCCACGGCCTGCGTCCAGGTTTCACGCGGGCTGGGGATGTTGCCGCCGGTGGTGGTGGAGACCACGGCCCACAGGCCGATGAGCAGGCCCAGGCCGCACAGCGGCGGCAGCACGGCCATCCAGAAGCTGCGCGAGAGCGCGGCCCAGTCGCGCGGGGAGCGGGTTGCGGGTGCGCTGGCGGGGGCTGGCTTGCGGGCCTCGGCCTGCACGGCCGTGCTGCGGGCAGGCGCTGCCGCGGCATCGGCCGGCAGTGCGGCGGGAGGGGAGTGGAAAACGGCACTGACCATGGTGGATCTCCTGTGCGGGTGGGAACGTGGGGCGATCGGGTGGCGGTGGATGCTCAGGCCTTGAGCTTGAAGCTGTCGGCGTACTTGGCGGGGTCCTTGCCGTCCCAGACCACGCCGTCCACGAGCTTGTGCGTGCGCATCTCGCTCTTGGGCAGCGGCGTCTTGGAGGCGGTGGCCGCCTGCTTGTAGACATCGGTGCGGTTGATGGCCTTGGCCACGCCGGCATAGTCGGGGTGGTCCTTGAGCAGGCCCCAGCGCTTGTGCTGGGTCAGGAACCACATGCCGTCCGACAGGTAGGGGAAGTTCACCGCGCCGTCGTTGTAGAACTTCATGTGGTTGGGGTCGTCCCAGGTCTTGCCCATGCCGTCCTGGTAGCGGCCCAGGATGCGCTGGTTGATGGCATCCACACCGGTGTTCACGTAGGCCTTGCCGGCAATGGTCTCGGCCATCTTGTTCTTGTTGGCCAGGCCTTCGTCGATCCAGCGGCCGGCCTCCAGGATGGCGGCGGTCACGGCGCGTGCCGTGTTGGGGTATTTCTGCACGAACTCCGAGGTCGTGCCCAGCACCTTCTCGGGGTGGTCTTTCCAGATGTCCTGGGTGGTGGTGGCGGTCACGCCGATGCCGTCCATGATGGCGCGGTGGTTCCAGGGCTCGCCCACGCAGAAGCCGTCCATGTTGCCCACGCGCATGTTGGCTACCATCTGCGGTGGCGGCACGGTGATGACCTTGGCGTCCTTCATCGGGTCGATGCCGTGTGCAGCCAGCCAGTAGTACAGCCACATGGCGTGCGTGCCCGTGGGGAAGGTCTGGGCAAAGGTGTATTCGCGCTTCTCGCTGGCCATCAGCTTGGCCAGGCCGGCGCCATTGACGGCACCCTTGTCGGCCAGCTTCTTAGACAGCGTGATGGCCTGGCCGTTGTGGTTCAGATTCATCAGCACGGCCATGTCCTTCTTGGGGCCGGCAATGCCCAGGTGCACGCCATACACCAGGCCGTAGAGCACGTGGGCGAAGTCCAGTTCGCCGTTGACCAGCTTGTCGCGCACACCGGCCCAACTGGCTTCCTTGGTGGGGATGATGGTCACGCCGTATTTCTTGTCGATGCCCAGCACCGAGGCCATCACCACGCTGGCGCAATCGGTCAGCGGGATGAAGCCGATCTTCACTTCCTTCTTCTCGGGCGCGTCCGAGCCCTGTGCATGCACGAGGGCGCGCAGGGCGGGGCTCACGCCGACGGCACCCACGGTGGCGGCCTGCAGCACGGTGCGGCGGTTGAGACTGGTTTTGAGCAGATCGGTCATGGTTGCTTCCCTGGTGGCTTGAAAAACAAAAAAGGCGTCCCCCCGGCGCCGGGCTGCTGCAACTTCAAAAAGAAAGTCACGCAGTGCCAAGCGCGGGTGGGGACGCCTCTGTCCGGTGGCGAGGGGTACCCGCCCGCCATTGGATGGATACCGCTCATCGAAGACCTTCGTTGGTCTTGTCCCGGTAATGCAAGCGCCGTGCCAGCCTTCTTGCTCGCCATGTTGCTATGTTTTTGATAGCGAAGAAGCCTTGTTTCAAAGGAGTTTCTGGCAGATGCACCATGGGGATGCAGGCGCCATGCACCGGGTTCGACTGCACAGGTGTTGTGCGGTGCACCATCGCGGGCATGCGCAGTGCGGTGGGCGGGCAGGAGTGGTGCGCCGCGCGTTGGCGGCGTCGCGCGCGATGCCCGCGGGGCTGTCAGCCCAGCAGATCGGCCACGTCGAGCATGCGCTGTGCGACGTCGACCAGCTTGAGGCCCTTGTCCATGGCCGTCTTGCGCAGCTTCTCGTACGCGGCCTGCTCGGTCAGGCCCTGGCGCTCCATCAGCAGGCCCTTGGCGCGGTCGATGGTCTTGCGGTCCTTGAGTTCGGTCTTGGCGTCGGCGAGCTCGGCACGCAGTGCCTGCTCGTGCTGGAAGCGCGCCATCGCCACGTCCAGGATGGGGCGGATGCGCTGGGGCGCCAGCCCGGCCACGATGTAGGCCGACACGCCGGCGGCCACCGCTGCTTTCACGTGCGAGGTGTCCTCGTCGTTGGTGAACATGACGATGGGGCGGCGCTCGTTGCGCGTGGCCATCACCACGTGTTCCAGCGCATCGCGGGCCTCGCTCTCGGCGTCCACGATGATGAGGTCGGGCTGCAATTGGGCCAGTCGCTCGCTCAGGAACACATCCGCCGGCAGTGTAGCCACTAGGTTGAAGTTGTTTTCCAGCAGGCCGATGCGCAGCGCCCGCGAGCGCTCTGCCTGCAGCAGGGCGTGCTCGTCATCGGGGTCGGTGACCGCCAGATCGGGGGCGACCACCACTATGCGCAAGGCCTCGTTCATGCCGTCAGCATAGCAAGATTTACGCCACAAATTGGTGCGCCGGGCTGGTGCAGACCGGGGTCTACCCTGGTTTTGGCGGGCCGCTGGCGGCGGGGGCCTGAAACTTGCTAATAGAGTGTGTATTGGGAGGGCATACCCGATAGCGCCTCTTTGCGGCGTCGCATATACATCCGGTCACATTGACACACTGATATGGAGTTTCCTGCATGAACCTGCCCATCGACCGGCGCCGATTCTCGGCCAGCCTGGCCTTCTCCGCCGTGGCCGCCACCGCCTTGCTGGCGGGCTGCGGCAAAGTGCCCGACACCATCAAGATCGGGGTGGCCCAGCCCCTGAGCGGCCCCCTGGCCGCCCTGGGCCAGGATTTGCTCAACGGGGTGAACCTGGCCGTGGCCGAGCTCAACAAGGGCGGCTACACCGTGGACGGCAAGCGCGTGACCCTGGAAGTGGTCTCGGTGGACGACAAGGCCGACGCCGCCACCGGCAAGACCGTGGCCCAGCAGCTGGTGGATGCCGGCGTGGTGGCGGTCATCGGCCACCTGAATTCGGGCGTGAGTATCGAGACCGCTCCCATCTACGCGGCCAAGGACATCCCGCAGATCGCCATCTCCACCAACCCCAAGTTCACGCAGCTGGGCTTTCCCACCACCTTCCGCATGGTGGCCAACGACACCCTGCAGGCGCGGGCCATCGGCTCGTTCGCGGCCACGCAGCTGGGCGCCAGCCGCTATGCCGCGCTCGACGACGGCACCCCCTATGGCAAGGGCCTGGCCGACGGCGCGGCCGAGCAGCTCAAGGCCGAAAAGCGCGAGGTCGTGGTGCGCAAGTCCTTCGACGACAAGACCACGGACTTCGAGGCCCTGGCCGGCGAGCTCAAGGCCGCCCGGGTGGAGGTGATCGTCTCCACGCTCAACGACTTCCAGGCCATCGCCCTGCTGGAGGCCCTGCGCAAGGCGGGCCACACCAAGGTGCGCCTGCTGGGCGGTGACACCATCAAGACCACCGACATGGCCAAGGGCGCGGGCATCGTGGAAGGCATCTACGCCACCTCGCCGGTGCTGGAGGCCAAGGAATTCACCACCGGCAAGCCTTTCCTCGAAAAGTACGTGGCCGAGTTCAAGAAGGCCCCGGCCTATGGCGGCCACTACAGCTACGACAGCACCTACGTGCTGTCCGCCGCGATCCAGAAGGCCAAGTCCGCCGCGCCCAAGGACATCACCAAGGCCATGCACAGCATCAACGGCTATGCCCCGGTGATCGGCACCATGACCTGGGACGACAAGGGTGAGCAGCGCTACGGCGCCGTGGGCGTGTACGAGCTGCGCGGTGGTGGGTGGGAACTGCGCATGCGCTCGGACCGCTGGTAAGAAGGGAGGGCCCGGGGAGGCCGGGGTGCCACTTTCGGTGCCTGGCAGGGCCGTGGCTGGCATACAGTAGGAGCACAAGCACCTTGTTGACTCCCCCCCGCCCACGCAGGAGCCCTGTTTGACCGCCCCTCTCGTCTATTGGATCACCGGCCTGCCGGCCGCAGGCAAGACCACCCTGGCCACCGCGCTGGCCGATGCCCTCCAGCAGGCCGGTGGCCGGGCCTGCGTGCTCGACGGCGATGAGCTGCGCAAGGGCCTGTGCTCGGACCTGGGGCTGTCGGCCGCCGACCGGGCCGAGAACATCCGCCGCGCCGGGGAGGTGGCGCGCCTGATGGCCCACAACGGCCTGACCGTGGTGTGCGCCTTTGTCTCCCCCTTCGAGGCAGACCGCCAGCGCGTGCGTGCCCTGTTTGCGCCCGGCGAATTCCATGAGATCCACCTGAGCACGCCCGTGGAAGAATGCGCCCGCCGCGACCCCAAGGGCCTGTACGCGCGTGCCAGGGCCGGGCTGATCACCGGCCTGACCGGCTTGGATGGGGCCTACGAGGTGCCAGGCGCACCCGAATCGCGCTTCGACACCCAGACCACGCCCCTCTCGTCCATGGTGCAGCAGCTGCTGGCGGCGCGCAGGGCGCAGCAGGCTGGCCTGCGCTCACAGGTGTAACGCTCGGATCTTTACCGGAACTTCCCGGAGGATCGTCCCTCAGAGTCTCGCCCCGTGTGCCTGGCGCTGCGGGGCGCGCCTGCACCTGTCGGCTCCACCCGCATGGCGGAGCTTGTAAAAAAGTTATTTTTTATAATCGAATGGTGAAGTGCCCTTGCGAACGCCGCGAGCCTGGTTCTCGTGGCGTTCAGGGGGCGCTTCTTTTTTGGGCTGTCCGTCGTCTGTTCCTGGAGTGGTTTTCAATGCGGTTTCTGCTTGTTCTGTGCCTTTCTGTGCTGGCCCCGTGGGCCCACGCCGCCAATTTCGTCTCGCTGCACCAGTCGGCGCTCAAGATCGCGCTGCCACCGGCCGCCGGCACCTACAACTACACCTTCGACAGCAAGATCGGTTTCAAGCAGCAGTACGCGCCCGAGGGGGTCACAGGCTGCGCCATCGGCTATGCCACGGGCGGCTGCGCCTTCCCTGGCGGTGGATCGCTGGCGCTGCCCGAGTTCACCAACTACCAGCTGCAGTACAAGGAATTCAAGGTCTTCATCCCTGCAGGCACCCGCTCGTTCATGTTCTCGGGCTATGCGCCCCAGCGCACCGAAGCGGCCTTTGCACTGCGCTACGGCGCGGCACCGGTGCGCGAAGCGGCCCTGAGCGCCGCGGAGTACGCCAACGTGCAGGCCACCGAGCACATCGACACCACGTTCGCGCGCCTGGTCAACGAGCCGGGTGACGACCACCTGGTGGTGCATGACGGCGGTGGCACGGTGCGCTTCGTCGGCGGGCAGCTCGATGCGAACAAGGGCAGCACGAGCCAGGGCAACTGGCTCTACATCCGCCAGATCAACGGCAGTCCGCTGTACGACGTGCAGGGCGCCATCGACGTGGACATGGCCCGGTACGCGGCCGGCTATGCGGCGATCACCTGGACCAGCTCGACCTACCCCGACCCGGTGGAGGGCCCGAGCCCTGCCGTGGGCACCAGCAGCACCACGGACCAGCAGGCGAGCGGCCAGGCCTCGGCGGTCGCCACGGTGTCGACGGCCGTGCTGTCCACGGCCGGCCAGCCGCTGCAACTGGGCATCACCCTGGCGCAGGCTGCCGCCGACGTCACAGCCAACCCCAAGATCAGCGCCTGGGTGGCGGCGCGCATTCCGGCCACGGGCTCCACGCCAGACCTGTGGTTCTTCCGCAAGGGCGATGGCACCTGGACCAGCCAGGTGCCGGCAGACACCGAGGGCATTGCCTTTGCGAGCCAGGTGACCAACGCTGCCACGCTGCAGTTCAAGCCCTCGCTGGACTTCACCGAAGCCGAGATGCGGGCAGCCAATGTCGAGGTCTACTTCGGCTACCGGGCCGGCAGCGCTGCCTTTGTGAACAAGGGCAAGGTCTGGCCGCAGTAAGCAAGCGCAGTCAGGTCGGGCTGGCGGGTGTGAAGAGGCGGTCCACGCGCTCGAACTCCTCGCGCTTGCGCCCGGCAGGCCAGTCGATGCGCTCCAACTGCTCCACATGCAGCGGCAGGTCGGCCATGCCATTGGCGGCGAACACGGCACGCACGGCGGCGTGTTCGCCGGCCGTGAGCGCCTGGGGCGCCTCGATCTGCAGCTGCAGCGTGCCGTCCGCGTACTGGCGCATGCGAAACGCGCGGATGGATTCGATGCGGCCCAGTTCATCACCCAGAAAGGGCATGGGCAGGGGCCCCCGTGCGGTGTGCACCAGGTGCCGGGTGCGGCCGCCCATGCGCGCGATCACAGGCAACACCATGCCGCAGCCGCAGGTCGGGCCCCACTCGGCGATGTCGCCCAGCTCGTAGCGCAGGATGGGCATGGCAAAGCTGTGCAGGCTGGTCACCAGCACCCGGCCCGACACACCCACAGGGCAGGGGCTGCCGTCGTCATCTACGATCTCCATGAGCGTGGTCGCGCCCAGCAGGTGCAGGTGTTCGTGCGTGGGGCACTGCAAGGCGATCCAGCCCGTCTCCTCGCAGGAGTAGCGGTCGATGATGGTTGCGCCAAAGGCCTGCCGGCACAGGGCGCGCTGGGCCGGTGTGACGCGCTCGGACTGCGAGATCACCTGCCGGATGGACAGCTGCACGCCGCGCGCAAGCGCCATGCGCGCCAGTTCGGCCGCGGCAAACGGGCTGCACTTGAGGTAGTCGGGTTGCTCCTGCAGCAGCCACTCGAGGTGCGATTCCATGCCGTGCTGGGTGATATTGCGCAGCACGCAGGGGCCGCGCAGACCCATGGCGGCGTACATGTCGCCCCAGGTGTCCTGCGTGCCATCGGTGAGGCCCGTGCCCAGCACGGCGATCTTGCCTCGGGCATCGCGCTGGTGCCACTGGGCTTCGAGCCAGGAAATGGCCGCATACAGGGGCGAGTACATGGCGCTGGCTTTTTCCACACGCACTGGCTCGCCAGTGGAGCCCGAGGTGACGGAGGCGGCCACATCCTCGTCCCTGAGCCCGGGCCAGCGCGCACGGGCGTCGGCAAAGTGCGCCTGCAGGTCGGCGCGCGTGAGCACAGGCAGGCGGGCTAGCACCGTGTGCGGCGATGCAGGCCAGCCGGCCGCTTCCAGCCGCTGGCGCCAGAAGGGCGAATGCTGGTGGGCATGGCGCATCAGCGTGTGCAGCTGGCGCTGCTGCAGGGCCTGGTACTCGGCGGGCGCCACGCGCTCCCAGGCGCGTACCTGCTGGGCCATGAGCAGCATCTGCGCCGTCTGGGGCGAATGGAAGTGGAGGGCGTCGGCCATGGAGGGGCGGGAGGCGTGCAGTGCGTGGGGTTGTCCGATTGTGGCGCCTCGCGGCGGGCGCAGGGCCTCTACACTTGAGGGCATGACGTTGTTGATACTGGGCATTGAGTCTTCCTGCGATGAAACCGGCGTGGCCCTGGTGGAGACGCGCACGGACGGCCAGGTGCCCGCACTGCTGTCGCATGCGCTGCACAGCCAGATCGAAATGCACCAGGCCTATGGCGGCGTGGTGCCCGAACTCGCCAGCCGCGACCACATCCGTCGCGTGCTGCCCCTGGCGACCCAGGTGCTGGGCGAATCGGGCAAGCACCTGGCCGATGTGGACGTGGTGGCCTATACGCGTGGCCCGGGCCTGGCCGGCGCGTTGCTGGTGGGCGCGGGCGTGGCTTGCGCCCTGGGTGCGTCTTTGGGCAAGCCCGTGCTGGGCGTGCACCACCTCGAGGGGCACCTGCTCTCGCCTTTTTTGAGCGCCGACCCGCCCGAGTTCCCCTTCGTCGCGCTGCTGGTCTCCGGCGGCCATACCCAGCTCATGCGTGTGGACGGCGTGGGCCACTACGAGATTTTGGGCGAAACCATCGACGACGCGGCCGGCGAGGCCTTCGACAAGTCGGCGAAGCTCATGGGCCTGGGCTACCCCGGCGGGCCTGCACTGTCGAAATTGGCCGAGCAGGGCGACCCTGCAGCCTTCAAGCTGCCGCGCCCGCTGCTGCACAGCGGCGACCTGGATTTCTCGTTCGCGGGCCTGAAGACCGCCGTGCTCACCCAGGCGAAGAAGCTCGGCGATGAACTCGAACCCCGCAAGGCCGACCTGGCCGCCAGCACCGAGGCCGCCATCGTCGAGGTGCTGGTGAAGAAGACCCTGGCGGCCATCAAGCAGACCGGCATGAAGCGCGTGGTCGTGGCCGGCGGCGTTGGCGCCAACCGCCACCTGCGCAAACAGCTCAACGAAGCCTGCGCCAAAAACAAGGTGCGCGTGCACTACCCCGAGCTGCACCTGTGCACCGACAACGGCGCCATGATCGCCATGGCCGCTGCGATGCGCCTGGAGTCGGGGCAGCAGCAGGCCTCGACCGAATACGCGTTTGATGTGAAGCCGCGCTGGCCGCTGGATTCGATCACGGCTGCAACCGCTTGAGCTGCGGCGTGCAGTGAAGCCCGCGTGCACGGGCTTCACTGGAAGCGTTTCATATTGGGTTGCAAAATGTTTTTATGTGATTGTTGACACACGGCGCTGTCGTGCCTGCCCCTAGGCTCCACGCATCTTTGTTGCCATGGAGTTTGTGATGCCTCAGACCATCTTCCTGGACCAGGCCGTTACCATATTGAACAGGGCGTTCAACGATGTGTCCCCCTCCTATGCCATGTTCAGCACCCAAGAGGCGCAACTCGTCTCTCTCGGGAGCAGCGCTTTCGCTCTGCAGTTCGGGACCAGCTTTGCGAGCCTGACGGAGGACGAGCTGTCCACCAAGATCCTGGGCAATCTCGGGGTGTTGCCCAATGCCGGTCTGCAAGCAGCCGTCAAGGACTATCTGGTTTCCGTAGGCAAGGCCAACGTCGGCATCGTTGCCCTGCAATTGGGCGATATCTTGTCGCGCCTTGAGAATGCCACGGGCGACATGGCTGGGTACAAGGCCGCCGCGGTGGCATGGAATGCCGAACTGGAGGCTTCGTTCCTGTATTCAGCCAATCCCGCCAACGTCGTGCCGTCACCCGCGGGCCCCATCGGCGACTTTGGCCGAACCTTGTCGCTGACAGCAGGCGATGACACCATCTCTTCCGCGCAGACCAGCAACTGGGGTGACACGATCCTGGCCCCTCTCAGTGGCATGTTGTCCAGTGCCGATTCCATCGATGGCGGCTTGGGCATCGACACCCTCAAGGCGACCCTGGCGGCAGACTCGTCCGTGGCGCCCACGCTCCAGAGCGTCGAAAAGGTGTTCATCACCGCGGGTGCAGGGGCCGAGTTCAGCGCAGCCGGTGCGACCGGGCTGGCGGAACTGCGGGTCGATGCCGCCGCTGGCCCCGCCTCCTTCTCCGGGGTGGGCCTGGCTACCGCCGTCGGTGTCCAGAACTCCGGCGCGGGGGGCGCATTGACCGTGCAGTTTGCGGGCGCCAGCGGACCGGCCGATTCCGCCAAGATCGTGTTCGCAGACGCTGCGGGCAACGACGAAATCATCGTCGCTGGCGTTGAGACCTTGCATGTACAGAGCACGGCAGGCAGCGTGGCGGCCACCACGACCAACCATGCCCGCATCACTGCTGCGCAGGCGGAGAAGATCGTGATCAGCGGCGTCCAGTCCCTGACCACCACCGTGTCGGGCGCCAAGCTGTCTGTGATCGACGCCTCGGGGATGTACATGGCGGCCCTGGACCTGACGCTTTCCGGAACCCAGGGGGTTTCCATTGCGTTGAACTCGCTGGCCGTGCACAAAGTCACCCTGGGTGCTGGCGCAGATACAGTGTCCATCGCCGGCCTGGCGGGCATGACGGCCCAGAACATGGACATCAGCACCTCGGCCACGCTGGCCGCTTCGGCCATCGAGGTGGCTGGTTTCCAGAGCGGTACCGATGTGCTCCAACTGGCCAGTGCCAGCATTGCGGCCAAGGCCGCGCCCGGCAATGCCGAGTTGGCAAGCATCGCAGCATCTTCCTCACTGCTGGTCGCAGCAACCCTGGCCGCCACCACGGCGGGCGCCAACAAGGCCATTGCCTTTCGCTATGGGGCAGACACCTACATCCTCGTGAACGACGGGGCGGCTGCGCTGGGTGAAAACGACAGCCTGATCAAGCTGACCGGAGTGACGGCCTTGGCCGATGCCTCGTGGACCTCGGCCTGATCGGTCTTTTACGGAGCTTTTGATGGCACAGAATTTTCTCGATGAGCCCTACGTCGTCACGACGATCCTGAACCGGGTGTTCAATGACCAGTCGCCTTCCTACACGGTGTACAACAACCAGTTGGCCTGGGTTGCTGCGAACGGTGTTCAGGCTTTCGCGTTGTCGTTCGGTGCGGGCTTTGCCGGTATGACAGAAGATGCCCTGTCCACCAAGCTTCTGGGCAACCTGGGCGTGCTGCCCAACGCGGGCCTGCAGAACGCCTTGCGGGATTACCTCGAAGCGGTGGGCAAGGCCAATGTCGGCATCGTCGCCCTGCAACTGGGCCAGATCCTATCGGGGCTGGAACATGCCACGGGCGACCAGGCCGTGTTCAATGCGGCAGCGGTAGCTTGGAACAAGGAACTGGTGGACTCCTACCATTACTCCAGCAATCCTGCCAACACCGGCTATACCGGGGGGGAGCCTGAGATGCCTGTCACGGGCATCACCATTGTGCTGACGTCCGGCGACGATGCGGTATCGCCGGCAGCGACCGAGGCCAAATTCAAGACCACGGCCAACAACGACACCATTCTTGCGCGCACGGCGGGGCTTCTTTCGACGGCCGACGCGATCGATGGCGCTGCGGGTGTCGACACGCTGATCGCGACCCTGGCCGCTGGCAGCACGGTGGCTCCACAACTGCGCAACATCGAGAAAATCTTCATCACCGCAGGATCGGGGGCCGCATTTGATGCCCACAGTGCCTCCGGCCTGCAGGAACTCCGGATCGATGCTGCCGAGGGCCCGGCCACGTTCTCGGGTGTCCAACTGGACACCGTCGTAGGCATCCAGAACTCCCTGGCCGGCGGTGCCTTGACAGTGAACTTCACCGGCGCTTCAGGCCCGGCGGATTCCGCCCATGTCGTGCTGGCCGATGCCACGGGCCATGACGAGATCATCGTGGCGAACGTCGAATTCCTGACCGTGAAAAGCACCGCCGGCACGGTGGCCGCCACCACGGCCAACCAGGCCAAGATCAGTGCGGCCCAGGCGCAAGGGATCGTCATCCTCGGCGACCAGGCCTTGACCACCACGGTGACCGGCGCGCAGGTGACCGGGGTCGATGCAACGGCACTGACCAAGGCCCTGGGGCTGACGCTCGCAGGCTCGAATGGCGTTGTCGTGTCGCTCAACGCCCAGGCTGCGCACACGATCAACCTGGGTGCCGGTGCCGACACCGTGAAAATCATCGGCCTGGCAGGCACTGAGGCCAAAGACCTCAACCTCAGCACGGCGGCCACGCTGGCTGCTTCGGCCATCGAAGTGTCCGGCTTTGCCAGCGGCACCGACTCGATCCAACTGGATGGCGCCAAGGCAACGGCCAAGGCGGCACCCGGCGCCACGGACCTTGCCAGCATTGCTGCATCGGCTTCGCTGTTGGAAGCCGCGTTGTTGGCTGCCACCACGGCAGGCGCCAACAAGGCCATCTCTTTTCGCTACGGTGCGGACACCTACATCCTGGTGAACGACTCCGCGGCTGCACTGGGTGTGAACGACAGCCTGGTCAAGCTGACTGGCGTGACGGCGCTGGCTGAAACCTCATGGACCTCGGCCTGATCGGCCGTTTGCGGAGCTTTTGATGGCACAGAACTTTCTTGATGATCCCCTCGTTGTCACAACGATCCTGAACCGGGTGTTCAACGACCAGTCACCTGCCTACGCGGTGTACAACAACGAGGTCGCAATGGCCGCGTCGATCGGCATCCCAGCGTTTGCGCTGTCATTTGGCCGTGGTCTCGGCTTTTCCAGCCAGACGGAAGCCCAGTTGTCCGCCAGGCTGCTTGGCAATCTGGGCGTGCTGCCCAATGCAGGCCTGCAGACTGCCTTGCGGGACTACATCGTGTCCGTGGGCAAGGCGAATGTGGGCATTGTGGCCCTACAGTTGGGCCAGATTCTTTCGGGGTTGGAGCATGCGACGGGCGATCAGGCCGTGTTCAATGCCGCAGCCGCTGCTTGGAACAAGGAACTGGTGGAGTCCCATGCCCACTCAAGCGACCCTGCCAACGTCTGGGCAGTGCCCAATGTTCCTGTATGGGGCGTCACCCTTACGCTGACCTCCGGCGACGATGCGGTATCGCCTGCCGCGGCAGATGTCCGGTTCAAGACCACTGCCGAGAATGACACCATTTTTGCAACCGTTGCGGGTTTCCTCTCCAGCGCCGATGCCGTCGACGGAGCGGAGGGCGTTGACACCCTGAGGGCGACCCTGTCCGCTGGTGCCACTGTAGCCCCAGTGTTGCGCAGTGTTGAAGCGGTCTACCTCACCGCCGGGGCGGGCGCCGAATTTTGTGCGGCGGGCACCATCGGGCTGGCGGAGCTTTGGATCAATGAAGCAAATACCACGGCCACGTTCTCGGGCGTGGCCCTGGGAACCGCCATTGGCATCCAGAACTCCTCGTCGGGCGGCACCTTGACCGTGAACTTCACGGACGTCTCGGGTCCAGCGGACGCTGCCAGCATCGTTTTGGCCGACTCCACGGGCAACGATGCAATCATTGTGGCGGGCATCGAAAACCTGAGCGTCAGGAGCACGACAGGGACCTTGATTGGCACCACGGTCAACAGTGCCCGAATCACTGCAGCCCAGGCGGAAAAAGTGGTCATCTCGGGCGACCAAGCCCTGACCACCACCGTGGCAGGTGCCCAGGTGTCCGTGATCGATGCAACGACATTGGGCAAGGCCCTGGGTCTGACACTCGCTGGCACCAGCGGGGTCGCCGTGACGGTCAACGCCCTGGCCGCCCACAAGATCACCTTGGGTGACGGGGCGGACACACTGAACATCATCGGCCTGGCAGGCACTGAGGCCAAGGACATCAACCTCAGCACGGCAGCCACTCTGGCCGCATCGGCCATCGAGGTGCGGGGCTTTTCGAGCGGCACCGATGTGATCCAGCTGCATGGCGCCTCCTCGACGGCCAAGGTAGCCCCGAGCGATGCGCAACTGGCCAGCATGGCTGCAGCAACTTCCCTGCTGGATGCCGTGTCATTGGCGGCAACCATTGCAGGCGCCAACGAAGCCATTGCCTTCCGCTACGGTGCGGACACCTACCTCCTGGTCAATGACAACGTGGCTGCATTGGGCGCGAATGACAGCTTGGTCAAGCTCACGGGCGTAGCGGCATTGGCCGATGCCTCGTGGTCCTCTGCCTGAGGGAACTCCTGGATGACCGTGGCCGCGCGATGTGCCGCGTGGTGTGGTCACGGCGGGCTGTCCGCGGATCTCCTGCGCGGGAGGGAGGGCAGCGCCTGGTTTCCAAAGGTTTCTTTGTGATCCCCGCCACACCCAAAGGGCGGGGCGCACCTTAGGCTCACAGGGCTCATCACAACACCAAGGGAGGAATGGATGCCTGTCCAAGTTTCTGGCACTTATGCCGACGTCACCATGCTCAACCGGGCGTTCAACGACCAGTCTCCCGCGAACGCTGTCTATGTCAACCAGGTGGCGGCGGTCGAGCCCATCGGCATCACGGCCTTTGCCCAGCGGTTCGGCGCCGGCTTTACTGCGCTGACCGAGGATGCGCTGTCCGCCAAGCTGCTGATGAACCTGGGCGTGCTGCCCAATGCGGGCTTGCAGACTGCATTGCGGGACTATCTTGTGTCTGTCGGCAAGGCCAATGTGGGCATCGTTGCACTGCAGTTGGGGCGCATCCTCTCGGGGCTTGAAAACGCCACCGGTGATCTGTCCGTCTATTCGGCGGCGGCGGTGAAATGGAACGACGAAGTGACCACCTCGTACATCTATTCAAGCAACCCTGCGAATTTCGGGGGAGCCGTGCCGCCCGGGCCCGATCTCCCTAAGGGTGTGACGCTGTCGCTCACTGCGGAAGCAGACGCCATATCGCCTTTGGCTGCGCAGGCCAAATTCAAGACAACGGCCTATGACGACACCATTCTGGCGGCTACTGCCGGCTTCCTGTCCACCGCCGACTCTATCGATGGCGCTGGCGGGATGGACACGCTCAGGGCCACGCTGGTCGCGGGTGCAACCGTTGCGCCCACGCTGCAAAGCATCGAAAGGGTGTTCATCCAGGCGGGAGCAAACTCGAAGTTCGGGGTGTCCAGCGCAACCGGCATCACGGAGCTGTGGCGGGAGTCCGCAGCAGGTCCTGCCGAGTTTGACGGCGTGGACCTGGCCACCACCGTCGGTATCCGCAATACCACTGGCAGCGGCGGGAGCGGCGCACTGACGGTGGTGTTTGCGGGAACCAGCGGTGGCGCAGACACTGCGAACCTGGTGCTCTTCAGGGCTGCTGGCAATGATGAGGTGATCGTGGACGCGGTTGAGCACCTGAACGTCAGGAGCCAGGTGGTCAGTTCAACGGACGGAGCCGCCAATACAGCCAGGATCACCGCCAACGCGGCCGAAAAGATCGTGCTCACCGGCGAACAGGCCTTGAAGACCACCGTGGTGGGTGCCCAGGTCTCGGTGATCGATGCCTCTGCGCTGACCGGCGCGCTGTCCCTGGCGTTTGCCACTACGCAGAGGGCCGTTACCATCACGGGCGGCAAGGGGGCAGACACCTTTGTCATCAACGATGCCTCTGGCGCCCAGGTGACCATCGCCGCGGGAGACGGAGCTGACACGATCACCGTGGGCGCCGCCAATGCCCACAGCATCACCCTGGGTGGCGGCGCCGATGCGCTGAACCTCACCGGCCTGGCGGGTGCCGCCGCCAAGGACCTGGACACCAGTTTCTCCGCCGGGCTTGGCGGGTCTGCCATCGTCGTGACCGACTTCGTGAGCGGGACCGACAGGCTGGCGCTGACGGCCGAAACTCCGACTGCAAAGGCTGTGCCGACCAGCCTGCAACTGGCTGGTATCTCTGAATCGTCGTCCTTGCTCGACGCTGCAGCCTTGGCCGCCACCACGGCGGGCGCCAACAAGGCCATTGCCTTCCGTTACGGGGTCGACACCTACATCCTGGTGAATGACAGCGTGGCTGCGCTGGGTGTGAACGACAGCCTGGTCAGGCTCAGCGGTGTGTCCGCACTGGCGGATGCTTCTTGGATCGTTGCTTGACGTTTGGCCTCTGGTGTTGGTAGTTGCTGTATGCCTTGTTTGATGGCGGAGGCCGGGATGTGCGCCCGGCGGCGCAGTAACTTTCTCTTGGGCCGCCAAGAGAAAGTCACCAAAGAGAAGGCGGCCCCCAGTCTGCGTCCCCCATCGCCCGGAGGGCGATGGGGGCAACCTGCGATGCTCGGATCTGGGGTGGGCGTCGATGAACTCGCTGCGTTCCCCCTGCGGGTGAACTCCGCTCAGACAGCATCGACGAGCTAGAAGACGAAGCGTGTGTGTCCTTCGGCACACACGCCCACCCCAGCTCCTGCGCTTCTCGGCGCAGCCAAAAGGGGTGGGGAGCGGGTACCACTCGGCTGCTGCTTTCGCAGCCGCGCCGGGTGTCGGTTACGCGCTGCGCGCTGCCGACGCAACTGGCGCGAGCGCTCTTGCGAGCCGAGCGCAGCGAAGGACCACGAGGCCGAGCGAAGCAATGGCCCGTGTCGGTATCCACCCCCTTCTGACCGTGCCGAGAAGCACAGAAGTTGGGGTGGCGTGTGTGCCGAAGGACACACACGCTTCGTCATCTGGCTCGCCGCAGATGTCTGAACGGAGCTCACCCGAAGGGGGAGCGCAGTGAGTTGCGAGGCGCACCCCAGCTTCGAGCATCGCAGGCTGCCCCCTCGCCCCCGGGCGAGGGGGACACGGGCAGCGGGGTCGTCTTTTCTTGGCCTACCTTCTTTTGACGAAGCAAAAGAAGGTAGGTGCGCCGCCGGGCGCACATCCCGGCCTCCGCCCTTGACAAAGGCAGGAAGCAACCAGGCAAAGAAGATCAGAACGGATAGTGCCGAGCCGCAGTCTGCACCGTAATCCACCGCAACTCGGTGAACTCCCGCACCCCCGCCATCCCCCCAAACCGTCCCCATCCAGAGTTCTTGACCCCGCCAAACGGCATCTGCCCCTCGTCATGCACCGTAGGCCCGTTGACATGGCAGATCCCCGACTCGACGCGCGCAGCCACGTTCCAGGCACGGGCGATGTCGCGGCCGAAGACGGCGGCGGAAAGGCCGAACTCGTTGTCGTTGGCGCAGGCGATCGCTTCCTCCACGCCCTTCACGCGCACGATGGGCTTGAGCGGGCCGAAGGATTCCTCGCGGTAGACGTCCATCTCGGGCGTCACATGGTCCAGGATGGTGGCGGCCATCAGCGTGTTCTCGCTCTTGCCGCCGCACACCAGCTTGGCGCCCTTGGCCAGGGCGTCGTCGATCAGGGCGTTGCAGCGCTGCACGGTGGCCATGTCCACCACCGAACCCAGGACCACCGGGCCCTTGCGCGGGTCGCCCAGCGGCAGCGCCTGGGCGCGGGCCGCGAAGCGGGCCACGAAATCGTTGGCGATGGCGTCGTCCACCACGATGCGCTCGGTGGACATGCAGATCTGCCCCGAGTTGGCGAACGAGCCGAAGATGGCGGCGTCCACGGCCGCGTCCACGTCGGCATCGTCGAGCACCACCAGCGGCGCCTTGCCGCCCAGCTCCAGCACCGTGGGCTTGAGGTACTTGGCGCAGGTCTGCGCGACGATGCGCCCGACCTTGGTCGAGCCCGTGAAATTCACGCGGCGCACGGCCGGGTGGGCCACGATGGCCTCCACCACGGCGCCGGCATCGGCCGGTGCATTGGTCACGAAGTTCACCACGCCTGCGGGAAAGCCGGCCTCCTGCAGGGCCTCGATGATCAAACCGTGCGTGGCGGGGCTCAGTTCCGAGCCCTTGAGGATCACGGTGTTGCCGCAGGCCAGCGGCGTGGCGATGGCGCGCGTGGCCAGGATGATGGGCGCATTCCACGGTGCGATGCCCAGCACCACGCCCGCAGGCTGGCGCACGCCCATGGCCAGGCTGCCCGGCACGTCCGACGGGATGACTTCGCCCGCGATCTGCGTGGTCAGGGCAGCGGCCTCCTGCAGCAGGCCGGCCGCCAGGTGCACGTTGAAGCCGGCCCACAGGCCCGAGGCGCCGGTCTCGGCGGCCATGGCGGCGGCAAAGGCCTCGCCCTTGGCTTCGAGCGCATGCGCGGCCTTGAGCAGCAGCGCGCGACGGGCATTGGGGCCCAGCGCCGACCAGGCGGGGAAGGCCTTGGCTGCGGCATCGGCCGCCGCCTTGGCATCGGCCACGGTGGCGGCCGGGGCCGTGGTGGCCACGGACCCGTCCAGCGGGTTGCGGCGCTCGAAGGTGGCGCCGCCCGTGGCCTGCACGCGCTCGCCGTTGATCAGCATGGAAATGGCAGTCATGGAATGTCTCCTGGATGAATAGGAAAGGAAAGTCGAATGGGAATGGGGCGCGGGGATGCTCAGGCCACGCCAAGGTAGGCCTGGCGCACGGCGTCGGACTGCAGCAGGGCCGATGCCTCGCCCGAGGCCACGATGCGCCCGCGCTCCAGCACATAGCCGCGCTGCGCCACCTGCAGCGCCTTGCGCACGTTCTGCTCCACCATGAGCACGGTGACGCCCTGGGCCGCGATGCGCTGCACGATGGCGAGCAGCTCGTCCACCATGCGCGGCGCCAGGCCCAGCGAGGGTTCGTCCAGCATCAAGAGGCGCGGGCCGCTCATCATGGCGCGCGCCACGGCCACCATCTGCTGCTCGCCGCCGCTCATGGTGCCGGCCAGTTGCTGGGCGCGTTCCTTCAGGCGCGGAAAGTCCTCGAAGGCCTGGGCCAGGCGCTCGGCGCGCACGCGCGCCGGCACCAGCCAGCCACCGAGCTCCAGGTTCTCGGTCACCGTCATCTGCGGGAACAGCTGGCGCCCTTCGGCCACCAGGGCCAGGCCGCGCTGCACGCAGGCGGTCGCGTTCAGGGCCGGCACGGCCTGGCCATCAAGCTGCACCGTGCCCTGGCGCGGCAGCAGGCCGGCCAGCGCCTTGAGCAGCGTGGTCTTGCCCGCGCCGTTGGGGCCCACGATCACGGTGATGCCGGGCGTGGCTTCCAGCGACAGGTCCTGCAGCACCTGGAAGCCGTTGTAGCCGGTGACCAGCCCTTGTACGGAAAGCTGTGCGCCGCTCATACCGTCGCTCCTTCGCTGGTGGCAGCCATCTCATCGCCCAGGTAGGCCTCGATGACCTCCTTGTTGTGCACCACCTCGGCGGGCGTGCCGTCGGCGATCTTGCGGCCCTGGTGCAGCACCAGCACGCGCTCCACGTACCTGAGCAGGGTGGTCACCGCGTGCTCGATCCACACCACCGTCAGGCCCCAGTCGTCGCGCAGGCGGCGGATGCGCTGGGCCATGGCGTCGACCTCGGCCTCGGTCAGGCCGGCGGCCACCTCGTCGAGCAGCAGCAGGCGCGGGCGCGTGCCCAGGGCCATGCCGATCTCCAGCAAGCGCTGCTGCGAGGGCGTCACATCGGCGGCGGGCCGCTCGGCCAGGGACGAGAGGCCCAGCATGGCCAGAATCTCGTCCTCGCTGCGCAGCCCCACAGGCCCCTGGCGGTGGCGGCCCGCGAACTGCATGCCGAAGCGCACGTTGTCGCGCACCGTCATGTCGGGGAACACGCGCGGCGTCTGGAAGGTGCGCGCGATGCCGTGCGCCGCATAGTGGTGCGGGCCCCTGCCGGTCAACTCGTCGGCCCCGCTCACCAGCCGGCCCGAGGTGGGCGGCTGCACGCCCGAGATGGCGTTGAAGAAGGTGGTCTTGCCCGCGCCGTTGGGGCCGATGATGCCAATCAGCTCGCCGGCATGCAGCGTGGCGCTCACGCCGTCCACGGCGGTCAGCCCGTCAAAGCGCACGGTCACGCTGTCAATGGTCAACAGGGCTTCAGACATGGCCGGCCTCCGTGGCAGGTGTGGCAGGCGTAGCTGCGCGCTTGCGCTGCCACAGCGTGGCCAGCCCGTTGGGCAGGTACATCACGCACAGGATGAGCAGCAGGCCCAACACCATCATGTAGCCATAGGGCAGCTGCAGGCGCAGCGTCTCGGCCAACAGGCTGAAGACGATGGCCGCAAGCACCGGCCCGCCGATGCTGGCCGCCCCGCCGATCAGCGCGATCAGCACCGTCTGGAAGCCGATGAAGGGGCTGAACACCGCCGCCGGCTCGATGTAGGTCCAGCGCACGGCCATGGCCGCGCCCACGGCGCCAGCGAATGCGGCGGTGATGCCAAAGCCCGCGATCTTGGCCAGGCGCGTGTCCACGCCCAGGGTCTGGGCGCGCTGCTCGTCGGCACCGATGCCCGAGAGCGCCAGGCCGAAGCGGCTGCGCTTGATAGCGATAGCCGTGGCGATGGCACCCGCCGCGATCAGCAGCACCGTGAGGTACACCGTCTCGTTGCTGGGCACCACGGTGAGCACGCGGCCCACGGTGCCCGAGACCTGCTTTTCGACAAAGGTCACCGCGTGGCGGATCAGCTCCGTCATGCCGAAGGTCAGCACCGCGAAATAGGTGCCGCGCAGGTGCAGCACGGCCGCGCCCATGACCACGGCCACCATGGCGGCGATCAGCGCGCCGGCCACGATCACCAGCGGCCAGGGCAGGCTGCCCAGCAGCGTGGCGCTGGCATACGCGCCGATGCCGAAGAAGGCCGAGGTGGCCAGCGACAGGTAGCGCGTGGCGCCGCAGAACAGCGACCAACTCGTGGCCAGCGCGATGTACATCAGGCAGCTGAGCAGCACCGAGGCCGCGAACTCGGACACCAGCCAGGGCAGGGTGCCGACCACGGCCGTGCCCGCTGCGAGCGCGAGCCAGGGCTTGTTGGAGTGGAGAGATTTCATTTCTTGGAAAAGAGGCCGTTGGGGCGCCAGATCAGCACGCCGATGAAGACTGCGTAGCTCAGCAGCATCTTGAGAGAGGGACTGCTGAAGTGCATGCCCAGGGCCTCGACCACACCCAGCAACAGGCCCCCGGCCAGGCTGCCTGCCAGGCTGCCGAAGCCGCCCAGCGTGATCACGATCAGCGCCGTTACGGTGTAGGGTTCGCCCATCGAGGGGGAGATCTCGTAGGTCATCGACAGCAGCGCGCCGGCCACGCCCGACAGGCCCAGGCCGATGCCGAACATCATGGGGTGCAGCCGCCGCGTGTTGATGCCCACCAGCTGCGCGCCGGTGGGCGACTGCATCAGCGCCCGCACGGCCTTGCCCAGCAGCGTGAGCCTGAGCAGCGCGATCAGCGCGGCCGACAGCGCCAGCGCCACGCCGAACAGCACCAGCTTGTTCTCGGTGAAGCGCATGCCCGCCACCTGCACCGGATCGGCCAGGTACTCGTAGCCGCGCAGGTCACCGCCCCAGATCACCAGCGCGGTGTTCTGCACCAGGAACATCAGGCCGAAGCCCACCATCAGGCTGCGCGCCTCGAACACGTCCACGTTCGGCGCGCGCGCCGCCAGGCGCTTGAAGCACAGCGCATGCACCACCACGCCCAGCGCGAACAGCGCGATGAAGGCGATGGGCATCAGCAGCAGCGGCGACCAGCCCCAGGCCGTGTGCGCCCACCAGGTGATGAAGGCGCCGAGCATCAAAAACTCGCCATGCGAGATGTTCATGATGCGCATCAGCCCGTACTGCAGGTTCAGGCCCATGGCCACCAGCGCATAGATGCCGCCGGTAATGAGGCCACTGGCGACCAGTTCGGCCCAGGAAGTCAAAGACACTTTGTTATTTCCAGGCTGGTTTCGCGGTGTTCAACTGCGCCGTGGCGCGCTCCTTGGGCCAGACCACCTCGAAATCGCTGCCCTGCCACTGGCTCACCGTGCCGGGGATGGATGCGTTCTCGCTGCCCGCAAAGCGGATGCCGCCCAGGATGGTCTTGAACTCGTTCTTGGCGATGTGCTCGCGCAGGGCCTTGCGGTCCAGCCCCACCTTTTCCACGGCCTGCTGCAGGATTTCGAGGCCCGCCCAGGCATGGCCGCTGGCCCAGCGGTCGGGTTCCTTGCTGAACTTCTTCACGTGGGCGTCGAAGTAGGCCTTGGCCTCGGGGCTGGTCTTCACGCTCCACGAGCCCATGCCGATCACGCCCTCGGTGTTGGCGGCCATCACGTTCTTGTACAGCTGGAAGGCCGTGCCCACCGAGGCGTAGAAGAACTTGGGGTTCAGGCCCACCTCGCGCGCCTGGCGGCTGGCCAGGATGGTGTCGGGCGGGTAGGTGATGCCGATGAAGGCGTCGGGGTTCAGGTCCTTGATGCCGCGCAGCACGGGCGCCAGGTCCTTCACGCCCAGCGGGTAGCTCTTGCGCTCCACCACCTGGATGCTGGTCTTCTTGAGCGCATTGTTCAGCGCCGCGAAGTTTTCGAGGCCGAACAGGTCGTCCATGTAGACGATGGCGACCGACTTGACGCCGTTGGCGATCAGCATGTCCACCAGTGCGCCCATCATCTTGTCGGGCTGCTGCAAGAGCGAGAAGAAGTAGGGCAGGTTCATGTCGATCAACTTGCGCGACAGCGCCGTGGGCGCCAAGAGGGGGTAGCCGAAGCGGTTGGCCAGCGGCGCGATGGCGAAGTTGGCGCCCGAGCCCCAGGGCGGCAGGATCAGATCCACCTTGTCGCTGCCCATGAGCTTTTCGAAGGTGCGCACGCAGGTCTCGGTTTCGCTGCGGTCGTCGTAGCCGATGAGCTCGATGGGGCGCTTGGCGCCCTTGACGGACAGGCCGCCCGCCGCGTTCACCTGTTCGGCCCACAGCAGGTAGTTGGGCTCCTGGCTGACCTGGGCGCCCGCGGCCCAGGGGCCCGTGCGGGCAATCGCGTAGCCGATGCGCACGGGGCCCGATTGGGCCAGCAGGTGGGGGGCCACCGACAGTGCGCCCACCGTGGCGGCGGCGCCCTTGATCCATTGGCGCTTGGATTGTTGAACCATTTTTCTGTCTCCTCGGATGGGCAGCCCGCGCAGTGCAGGCCGTTGACCGATGGTAGGAAGAAGGGTTTTGGCCTGCTGTGCTGAGCGTGCACAAAACGCTGGTCCCAGCGTGCACGGGCCAGCGGGTTTACCCGGATTTCCGCGCTGCGCAAAGGATTAGCACCCCCACCGATAATCGGGAGAACCCGCCTCTGCACTGGAGACACCATGGCCCACCCCCTGACCGAGGTATCCACCGACACCGTGGCACCGCGCGACCGCCTGCACCTGTGGGGCGACGCGGTGTGGCGCCTCATTGGCGGGCTGGAGTCCGACGCCTTCGGCGACGAGGCCTTCGCGGGCCACATCACCTCGGGCCAGGCGGGTTATGTCAACCTGTGCCAGCTCGATGTGAGCCGCCACCGCGTGGTGCGCACCCCCAGCCTGATCCGCGGCAGCGACCGGGCCTACATCAAGGTGGTGGCCCAGCTCGAAGGGCGTGCCTGCTTCGAGCAGAACGGCCGCCAGGTCTGGCTGTCTCCGGGCGAATGGAGCGTGTACGACACCACGCGCGCCTACGCCGTGAGCAACCCCGATGCCGTGCGCCAGATGGTGCTGATGATCCCCAAGGAGCACCTGCCTGAGCGCCGGATGCGGCTCGACGACCTCATGGTGCAGCGCTTTTCGGGCACCACCGGTGTCTCGCGCCTGGCCTGGGACACCATGCGCGCTGCCTTCACCGAGCTGCCCACCATGTCCGACGCCGCCGCCGACGGCGTGGCCGACGTGATCACGCACCTGGTGCAGCTGTCGCTGCTGGAGCGCAACGGCCAGCACAGCGCCATGTCGCAGCGCGAGGCGCTGCGCGACCGCATAGTCCAGTACATCGACCGCCACCTGGCCGACCCCGACCTGAGCATCGACCGCATCGCCCAGGCGCTCAACTGCAGCCGCAGGCACCTGTACAACGCCATGTCCGACGATGGCGACACCCTGGCCGCCACGATCCAGCGCCGCCGGCTGGAGGCCTGCCTGCGCGAGCTGCGCCACCCTGCACACACGCACCGCTCGGTCACGGACATCGCCCTGGCCTGGGGCTTTCGCAACAGCGGGCATTTCAGCCGCGTGTTCAAGGCCCACACGGGCTGCAGCCCGAGCGAGTACCGGACGCGGGTTGTGCAGCCCCACTGACCAAGTCCACTGCAACCGAGAAATCGGCTGTGCGCCGGGGCGGCAGCGGGATGCAGCGCAAGGCGCGGGCTGCTGCCAAGGCTGGCCGCCTTGGCAAAGCCCGCAAC
>NZ_JBYSYM010000056.1:0-29946 GCF_058783375.1 Acidovorax sp. FW305-C-20-28
GCGCAGAGACGTGGGGAGCAGACAGGGGCCGCACTCGTCGTTGCCGTGCTCGCCGGGTGTTCAACCCGGCTGCGCCCGCCGCCTAGAGTGCGGCCCTGCCAGACCCTCACGCACAGCCGATTTCTCGGTTTCAGTGGACTAGCCTACGCCCCTTTGCCACCGGAGCTGTTAGCACATGTGTGCTGGCGGCTCAGGCAGCGAGGGGCGCAGGGACAGGGGCGTTGCGCGCCTGCTCGAAGCGTGCCGCCAGCTCCTTGCGCAGGGTCTTGCGCATCACGGCAGCATCCCAGCGGCGGCGCTCCTCGGCGGTCGAGGGGGCCAGCGTGGGCACCTGCTTGGGCTTGCGGTCCTCGTCCACGGCAACCATGGTGAAGAAGCAGCTGTTCACATGCCGCACGACCTGCGAGCGGATGTCCTCGGCCACCACCTTGATGCCGATCTCCATCGACGAGGAACCGGTGTAGTTGACGCTGGCCAGGAAGGTCACGAGCTCCCCCACGTGGATGGGCTGCAGGAACATCACCTGGTCCACGCTGAGCGTGACCACATAGCAGGCCGAGTAGCGGCTGGCACAGGAATAGGCTACCTGGTCGAGCAGCTTGAGAATGGCGCCGCCATGGACGTTGCCGGAAAAATTGGCCATGTCGGGCGACATGAGCACGGTCATGCTCAGCTGGTGCGAGGGGATGTTCATGGACCCCGATTTTACGTGCGATGGCGGTTACACAAGGATGCACAAGGCCCCGCTACACTGCGCAGTACACAAGCCTGGGCAAGCACACTCCACGATCCGGGCGCAGAGGGGAAGAACACATGCTCGAAATCGACAAGCTCAATGAATTCACCGAGAGCCATGGCGCGCTGCGCACCGGGCGCGGACTCGTCTCGGGGACGATCGCGCTCACGCTGGCCATCCTGTGCTTTCTGGGGGTTCTGGCCTTCCACTTCCCCGAGTACCTGACCACGCCGCAGTTGCGCAAGAGCTATGACGTGACCGTGATCCGCTACATCATGCTGGCGGCCATGGCGATTGCGGGCGGCATCTCGCTGGTCAACATCCTGTTCAACCGCTCGCGCTGGCTGGCCACCTTTGCCTTCACCACCGTGGCGCTGGCCGCCATCCTGGGCGGCCACAAGGTGGAGGTGGACCCGAACTTCCCCGACAACACTCCCTACATCGGCCTCGATTGGTTCATCCTGGACCTCTTGGGCAGCTCGCTGATCTTCATCTTCATCGAGAAGCTGTTCGCGCTGCGCAAGGACCAGCCGATCTTTCGCGCCGAGTGGCAAACCGACTTCCACCACTTCATCGTGAACCACATGGTGGTGGGCTTCGTGCTGCTGGCCACCAACCTCATCGTGCACAAGTTCTTCGGCTGGGCCGCCAGCGATGGCATCCGCGGCTGGGTGCAGGGCCTGAACTTCTGGGTGGCGCTGTTCCTCATCGTGCTGGTGGCCGACCTGGTGCAGTACTGGACGCACCGCGCCTACCACGAGGTACCGGTGCTGTGGCGCCTGCATGCCGTGCACCACAGCGTGAAGAGCATGGACTGGATGGCCGGCTCGCGCCAGCACATCCTGGAGCTGTTGATCACCCGCACCCTGGTGCTGGCCCCCATCTACGTGCTGGGCTTTTCCAAGGAAGTGATCGACGCCTACATCGTCGTCGTGGGTTTCCAGGCCGTGTTCAACCACGCCAACGTCAGCGTGCGCCTGGGGCCGCTGCGCTACGTGCTGGTCACGCCCAACTTCCACCACTGGCACCACAGCCAGGACCAGGAGGCACTGGACAAGAACTACGCCGCGCACTTCGCCTTCCTCGACTACCTGTTCGGTACCGCCGTGAAGAGCACCAAGCTCTGGCCCGAGAAGTACGGCGTGCTGGGCGACTATGTGCCCAACGGCTTCATCAAGCAGTTCAAGTTTCCGTTCACCTGGAAGGGCTGAGCGCGTCTCCCCCAGCAGCCGCTGGGGTTACAAATGAGGCGCAAAAGCAACGCAACCGCCCTGGGAAGGCGGTCTTGCGGCCACCACAATCAAGAATGATTGTCATTTAAAAGTTACAATTGGAGCCATAGACCAGCCACGCCGTGCTCCCTCTCGTTGTTGCAGCGCTGCCAGCCAGTTGCCAGATTTCAACAACTCGAGGAGTGCTCCATGTCCGTTTTCCGTAGGCAGCCCGTCTGCCGCCTGCATCCGTTGGCGCTGGCCGCCATCGCCACCGTCCTGGCCGGCGCAGCCCAGGCCCAGGATGCTGTCCCTGCAGCCTCTGCCGACCAAATCACCGCCCCCAAGGCGCTCGACAGCGTCACCGTGTCGGGCTCGCGCGAGAGCGCCTCCACGCGCCTGCAGCTGACCCCGCGCGAGACGCCGCAGTCCACCACCACGGTGAACCGCGAGCAGATCGAGCGCCAGTCGCTGACCAGCATCGACGCCGTGCTGCGCAACGTGAACGGCGTGGCCGTGAGCTTCTACGACACACAGCGCCCGCTGTACTACGCACGGGGCTTCCAGATCACCGACTTCCAGATCGATGGCCTGCCCTCCTACAGCAGCAGCACCAACCAGGAGTTCGATACTGCGCTGTACGAGCGCATCGAGATCGTGCGCGGCGCCAACGGCATCCTGACCGGCGTGGGCGTGCCTTCGGCCACCATCAACATGGTCCGCAAGCGCCCTCAGCGCGAGTTCGCGGCTTCTGTGGCGCTCACCGCCGGCTCATGGAACCTGTACCGCGGCGAGCTCGACATCAACGCCCCACTGAACAAGGACGGCAGCTTGCGCAGCCGCCTTGTGATCGCGCCGCAGAAGAAGGACAGCTTCCGCGACCGCTACTCCGAGGACAAGACCGCGCTGCTCGCCGCCATCGAGGCCGACCTGGGCCCGTCCACCGTGGCCACGCTGGGCTACCAGCGCCAGTCCAACGTGCCCAAGGCGCCGATCTGGGGCACCATCCCGCGCTTTGCCACCGATGGCTCGCCCATCGACCTGCCCACCTCGGTCAGCTTCTCGCCCCCCTGGACGCGCTGGGAGCGCACCTCGGGCACGCTGTACGCCACGCTGGAACACCAGCTCAATGACGACTGGAGCGTGAAGGCGGCCCTGAACCACACCGAGGGCGACACCTTCAGCCTGCGCACCTACGGCTATGGCCGCACCACCTCGCTGGCCCCCTTCATCAACCCCACCACCGGCGCCGGCACCACGCTGTATGCGGCCGTCGGCGGCGGCAGCGAAAAGCAGGACACGGTGGACGCCTACCTGTCAGGCAAGTTCGACCTCGCGGGCCGCAAGCACGACCTGATGGTGGGCGTGAGCTCCACGCGCATTGCCACGCGCACCGATGGCTACAGCTCCGTGGCCAACTGGAGCTACGTGATCCCCAACATCTACACCTGGGACGGCAATGCGCCCGAACCCGCGGTCTCCAAGACCGGCGCCTGGCGCACCCAGATCACGCAGCAGACCGGCCTGTTCGCCTCGGCCCGCTGGCGCCTGACCGAGCCGCTGTCGCTGCTCACCGGCGTGCGCCTGACCGACTGGCACCGCCATACCGACACCTACGGCACCACCGGCAGCTACGCCGGCAAGAGCCTGGTGCAGGACGAGAACCGCAAGGTCACGCCCTACCTCGGCGCGGTGTACGACATCACGCCCACGCTGTCGGCCTACGCCAGCTACACGCGCATCTTCAACCCGCAGAACTACAAGGACCGCAACAACGTGCCGCTGTCGCCCGTCATCGGCAGCAATGCCGAAGCGGGCCTGAAGGCCGAGCTGCTGGACCGCCGCATCCAGGCGCACTTCGCGGTGTTCCAGACCAAGCAGGACAACTATGGCGTGCGAGACGGCGCCATCACCACGCCGCTGCCCGACGGCACCCTGCCCTACGTGGCGGTCAACGGCACCAAGTCCACCGGCTTCGAGCTGGAGTTGGCGGGCATGGCCACCAACCAGTGGCGCGTGAGCGCAGGCCTCACGCGCGCCAAGGTCACGCGTGCCCCCACCGACCTGATCTACGCCAACCTGCCCGAGTACCTGCTGCAGCTGGGCACCGACTACCAGTTCGCGGGCGCGCTGGCCCCGCTGTCGGTGGGCGGCAACCTGGTCTGGCAGAGCTCGGTCGAGGGCTTCAACATCCCGCACCCGAGCGGCACGGTGACGGTGAAGCAATCGCCCACGGCCATCCTGGGCCTGCGCGCCTCCTGGAAGTTCACCCCCAAGCTCAGCGCCACCCTGGCCGTCAACAACGTGACGAACAAGAAGTACTGGGCCAACCTGGACTACGGCAACTACAGCGACCCCCGCAACGTCAGCCTGACGATGCGCGCGTCCTTCTGACCATCCCCCTGAGGCGCTGCGCGCCTTCCCCCTTCTCTCGAACTACTGCGTAGTTCGGGAAGGGGGACACCGCCAGCGCGGCGGGGCGGCCCTTGCGCGGCGGTCCTGGTGTTGGTGCAGCGCGTGCTCGACCAGTGGCGGACGACTCAGCCGCAGCTTTCAAGATATTGCAGGCCAGATCGGCCGACGCGTCCATGCTTATGAGGGCTTTCATGCAATTTCGTTGGTTGGTTGCGGCAGTGCCATGAACACACAGCCCGCGCATACCGCCGGCCGCTGGTACACCAGCCACCATGCGTGGCTGGTGGGCTGGCTGCAGCGCAAGATGGGCTGCCCGCACGGGGCGGCCGATCTGGCGCAGGACACCTTTGTGCGCGTGCTCGCCGCGCGCGGGCTCGACCAGGTGGCCGAGCCGCGCGCCTTCCTGACCACGCTGGCCAAGCGGGTGCTGTTCAGCCACTGGCGTCGGCGCGAGCTGGAGCAGGCCTACCTGCAGGCGCTGGCCGACCTGCCGCAGGCCACGGTGCCGTCGGTGGAGGACATGGCGCTGCTGCACGAGGCGCTGCAGGCCATTGACCAGCGTCTCGCCGGCCTGCCCGCCAAGGTGAGGCAGGCTTTTCTGCTGCACCGCATCGACGGGCTGACGCATGTGCAGATCGCGGCCGAGATGGGCGTGTCCTTGGCCAGTGTGGAGCGCTATGTGAAGCAGGCCTACCTGCACTGCTGCCGGCAGGACGCGGGCAGCGAGACGCCATGAGCGGCACCGCCCCCGGCCCTTCCGAAGACGCCCTCACCGCAGCGGTGGACTGGCAGGTGCGCCTGACCTCCGGCAGCGCGTCGGCAGGCGAGCGCGAGGCCTTTGCGCGCTGGCTCGCGGCCGATGCGCGCCACGCGGCTGCCTGGCAGCGCGTGCAGGGCGTGCTCGCCGGGCCCGTGGAGCAGATCCAGCGCATCGACCAGCGCCACCCGGGCCAGTTGCCGGCCGTCCACCAGAGTCTGGCGGCCACGCCGGACCCGGTCTCGCGCCGGCGCAGAAATCTGCTGGGCGGCTCCACCCTGCTGCTGGCCACCAGTGTGGGCGCCGGCTACCTCGTCCACCGCAGCCAGCCGCTGGGTGAGCTGCTGGCCGATGTGCACACCGGCACCGCGGAAACCCGCCACACCCTGCTGCCCGATGGCAGCACGCTGGACCTGAATGCCCGCAGCGCGGCCGACCTGCACTTCGACCTGGCACGGCGCCTGGTGCGGCTGCGTTCGGGCGAACTGCTGGTGCAGGTGGCCAGCGATGCCGCAGCGGCCAGTGCGCTGCCCCGCCCCTTCGTCGTGCAGACCCGGCATGGAACGGCCCAGGCCCTGGGCACGCGCTACCTGGTGCGCCAGGAGGCCGAGCGCAGCCTGGTGGTGGCGCTGCAGCACGGCGTTGCCCTGCAGACCGGTGACGGTGTGCAGCGCACCCTGCACGAGGGCCAGGCCGCCTGGCTGGATGGCCAGCACATCGCAATGGCCAACGAGCGCCTGGCACACCGCGCCAGCTGGACCGAAGGCGTGCTGGACGTGCGCGATGAGCCGCTGGGCGATGTGGTCGCTGCACTGGCTGCCTGGCGCAAGGGTCTGCTGCGCGTGAGCCCAGCCGCCGCGCGGTTGCGGGTCTTCGGCGTGTTCCGGCTGAACGACACCACGCAGGCCCTGCAGGCCCTGGTGGACACCCAGCCCATCCGCGTCACCAGCTATGGCCCTCTGCTGACCCTGATCGACACCATCGGCGCCTGAAATTTTTTTCGCCGGGATTGAGGGGTTTTGCAGGACCCGTTGGACAGAGAGGAAACCGCCCTTTTCCAACCCCGTACAGGAACCCGATCCCATGCCCAGACCCGTCTTCCACCCCCGCCTGCTCGTGGCGGCCCTTGCCGCAGCCCTGGGCAGCACCAGCTTTGCGCAAACTCCTTCCGCCGAAGCGCCCCAAGTAGCCCAGGCCGGCGCAGTGCAGAACTGGGACCTGCCCGCCGGCGGCCTGGACGAGACCCTGGCCCGCATCGCCCGCCAGGGTGGCAAGATCCTCACCGCCGACCCGGCGCTGTTGCGCGGCAAGACCGCCCCGGCCGTGCGCGGCAGCTTCTCGGCGGAAGAGGCGGCACAGCGCGCGCTGGCCGGCTCGGGGCTGGCCCTGGTGCGCCTGGGCAGCGACACCCTGACCGTGCGCGCGGCCCCGGCGGCAGCCCCCGCAGCAGCACCGGCCGCCGCCGCGCCCGGCACGGCGGAGCGCAGCATGGCGACCGTCACGGTCGAGGGCTCGCGCGACCCGAACCAGGTGTACCAGCCCTTCCCAGGCGGCCAGGTAGCCAAGGGTGCGCGCCTGGGGGCTCTGGGCAACACCGCCCTGCTCGATGCGCCCTTCGCCATCAGCGGCTACACCGAGCAGGCCGCGCGCGATGCCCAGGCCCGGCGGCTGATCGATGTGCTGGCGGTGGACCCGGCAGTGCGCTCCACCAACTCCGAGAGCAACGCGGTGGACGTGTTCTTCCTGCGCGGCCTGCCCATGCTGAGCCAGGACATTTCGTTCAACGAAACCTTTGCGGTGGTGGACACGCGGCGCATCGCGGTGGAGCAGTTCGAGCGCATCGAGGTGCTCAAGGGCCCGAGCGCCCTGCTCAACGGTATCGGCCCCAGCAGCAGCACCACGGGCGGCACCATCAACCTGGTGCCCAAGCGCGGCACAGACGTTCCGCTGACCCGATTGACCCTGTCGGCCTCGTCCCACGGCCAGGCGGGCGCCCACCTGGATGTGGGGCGCCGCTTCGGCACCGACAACGAATGGGGCGTGCGCATCAATGCCGCCGGCCGGGGCGGCGGCTCCACCGGCGTGCCCAACGAGCAGGTCGGCACCGAGCATCTGTCGGCCGCGCTGGACTACGCGGGCGACAGGCTGCGCGCCAGCCTGGATGTGGCCCAGAACCGCCGGCACTTCGACGGCTTTCCCCAGTTCTACCGCTTCAACGATGGCTTCGCCCTGCCCGCACCGCCAGCGACGAAGCAGGCCATCAGCCAACCCTGGGACCGCAGCGACACCAAGAGCTCCTCCGCCGTCGCGCGCGTGGAGTTCGACATCACGCCCGACTCCACCGTGTTCGGCGTGCTCGGTGGGGTGAACTACGAGGAGTCGAACGTCAACGCAGGCAACCCCCGCATCACCTCGACCAGCGGCAACTTCAGCGCCCAGCCCAGCATCTTCAGGACCGGCTCGTCCACGCGCTCGGGGGAACTGGGCTGGCGCATGCGCTTTGCCACCGGCCCCGTCAAGCACCGGGTGGTGGTGGGCTATTCGCGCTTCACGGGGGACGGCGCCAGCCTGAGCCGGCAAATGGGCAGCGCGTTCACCAGCAACTTCAACAACCCGGTTTTCGTCGCGCAGCCCGCGCTGCCCGTCGGCGGTGTGCCACTGCGCTTCCAGGATGGCGCCTCCGACAGCCTGGCCGTGATGGACTCCATGCACCTGCTGGATGACCGCCTGCACCTGGTCGGCGGGGTACGCTACCAGAAGCTGGACATCGGCGAATTCTCCGCGGGCGTGGAGCAGCGCCGCTTCGAACAGACAGCCACCGCGCCCTCGCTGGGCGCCAGCTACAAGCTGGCCTCCACCTTCTCGGTCTACGCCAACTACGCCGAAGGCCTGGCGCAGGGGCCCGTGGCCCCTGCCTCCACCGCCAACCTCGGCACGGTGTTCCCGCCTTTCAAGGGCAAGCAGATCGAAACGGGCCTGAAGTACGACGGCGGCTCGTTCGGCGCCAGCGCGGCGCTGTTCCAGATCCGCCAGCCGGTGTCCTACGTCAATGGAGCGAACTTCCTCGTGGTCGATGGCGAGCAGCGCAACCGTGGCCTGGAGCTGTCGCTCTACGGAGAGGTGGCCAAGGACTTGCGCCTGAATGCGGGTCTGGCCATGTTCAAGGCCGTGCAGTCCAAGACCTTGAACGGCAGCAACGACGGCAAGAAAGCCATCGGCATTCCCGACTACAGCCTGGTGCTGGGCGGCGAGTGGGACATCGCGGCCCTGCCCGGCCTGACCCTGACCGGCAGGTACACCAAAGTGGCGCGCCAGATGGCCAGCGTGGACAACCAGCAGAGCATCCCCGGCTTCGACAGCTACGATCTGGGCCTGCGCTATGCCACGCGCTTTGGCGGCAAGCCGACCGTGTTCCGCCTGGCCGTTGAAAACGTGGCGGACTCGTCGCACTGGCTCTCGGTACGCACCGGCTTCCTGACGCGCAGCACACCACGTACCGCCCTGTTCTCGGTGAGCACGGAGTTCTGAGGCACCTGCGCCCTGGCGCCTTTCTTTCTGCGCGGCCAGACTTGCACGCGCCCCGCGCAGGGCTAGGGGGCGCCAAGCTCCCCTTCCAGCGCTTTCAGTTGCTTGCGAAGTTCCTCGCTGCGGGCCTCGCACGCCGCCTTGCCCTGGCCGGCGGTGGCCGCCCGCTCCTGCGCAAACTGGGTGCCCGATGCCAGGGTGCTGCGCAGCGGACCCGCAGTGGCCACGCCCTCCAGGGGTTGCGCGGCACATTCTTTCTGGTTGCGCTCCAGGGCCGCACGTGCCTGGGGAACGCCCTGGTTCTGCAGGTAGTTCTTGCGCTGCCAGGTGGGGCCGAACGCCCCCTCTTTGGAAGTGGAGGGCGGGGATGGAATCGGCGTGGCCCCCTCCAGGGCGGGGCGCAGCTCGATCTTCTCGCCCTGGCCTGGGCAGGATGCGTCCTGGAAGGACACCTTCCCATCGGCATCCGTGCACTTGTTGATGGCCCAGGCCGGGGCCAGAAAGGCCAGGGCCAGGGTGCAGGCGGCATAGCGGATCGCGGTCATCGGAGCAGTCCTTGCGGGATGGATGGCGCATGTTAGTCCACTGCAACCCAGCAGCCGGCCGTGCGTGGGGGTCCTACAATCCGCGGCGTCCATGACCATTCCTTTCTTTGACGCCATCATCGTCGGCGCCGGCGCAGCCGGCCTGTTCTGCGCCGCCCAGGCCGGCCAGCGCGGCCTGTCGGTCCTGCTCATCGACCATGCCGAAAAGGTGGCCGAAAAAATCCGCATCTCGGGCGGGGGACGGTGCAATTTCACCAACCGCGACCTCGACCCTTCGGCGCCGCACAAGCACTTTGTGGGGCAGAACCCGCAGTTCTGCCGCTCGGCGTTGTCGCGCTACACGCCACAGGACTTCATCGCGCTGGTGGACAGGCACGGCATTCCCCACCACGAAAAGCACAAGGGCCAGCTGTTCGCCGACCGCTCGGCCGAGGACCTGATCGCCATGCTGCTGGCCGAGTGCGCAGACGGCGGCGTCACGCACTGGCAACCCTGCGGCGTGAAGAAGATCGCGCCCGAGGCCCTGGAGGATGGCCAAAGCGGCTACCGGGTGGAGACCGACCGCGGCCCGGTGCAGGCACGCAGTCTGGTCATCGCCACGGGCGGCCTGTCCATCCCCAAGATCGGGGCCACCGATTTCGGCTACCGCGTGGCCCGGCAGTTCGACATCCCGCTGGTCGAGCAGCGCCCGGGGCTGGTACCGCTGATCTTCGACGGCGAGGCCTGGGCGCCCTATGCGCAGCTCGCGGGCCTGGCGCTGCCGGTGCGCATCGCCACCGGCGCCAAGAAGGCGCGCATGGCCTTCGACGAAGACCTGCTGTTCACGCACCGCGGCCTGTCGGGCCCGGCGGTGCTGCAGATTTCGAGCTACTGGCAGGAGGGCACGCCCCTGGCCATCGACCTCGCCCCCACGGTGGATCTGCCCGCTGCACTGGCGCAGGCCAAGGCGCGCTCGCGCAAGCTCATCGCCAACGAGCTGGCCACCCTGGTACCGAGCCGCCTGGCCGATGCCTGGGCGCAGCGCGAGGCCGACTGGCAGCGCCCGATTGCCGAAGCCTCGGACAAGGCGCTGGCGCGCCTGGCCGAGCAGTTGGCGCGCTGGGAACTCACACCCACCGGCACCGAGGGATACAAGAAGGCCGAGGTGACCCTGGGTGGCGTGGACACGCGCGCCCTGTCGCAGCAGACCTTGGAGTGCAAGGCCCAGCCGGGCCTGTATTTCATCGGCGAGGTGGTGGATGTGACCGGCTGGCTCGGCGGCTACAACTTCCAGTGGGCCTGGGCCAGCGCTTACGCTTGTGCACAGGCCCTCCCCCACGGAATTCAGTGAGCAGCCACTGCATTCCAGCGCGCATGCCCTAACCAGTTGCGCAGCGCCACGGCACCGCCGGGCGTGATCTCCAGCGCGCGGCTGTCGGCGCGGCGCAGCAGCCAGCCTTCGGCCAGGCAGTGGCTGCAGATCATGGCGCCCAGGCGGCCTGCCACATGCATGCGCCGCTCGCTCCAGTCCAGGCAGGGGCGGCAGTGCGGGCGCTTGCCGCCACCCGCGGAGTGCGCGGCTGCGTCGATGCCCAGGCGCTGCAGCACGGGCGCCGCCTGCGCCGTCACGTGGCCGCCCGCATCGCCATCGAAGGCCATGGCCCCTTCGTCCAGCAGGTACTCGGTGATGGTGATGCCCAGCCGGCCCGCGATGTGGTCGTAGCAGGTGCGTGCGGTGCGCAGGGCCGCGTCACGCGGGCCCACCACCACGCGCCGTGTTGCGGTTTCAGGCGTCGGCTGCTGCACGGCCAGCTGCATCAGGCCCTCGAGCACGCGCGCCACGTCGGCCGATGCCAGGCGGTGGTAGCGGTGGCGGCCCTGGCGTTCCAGGCGCAGCAGGCCCGCCTCCACCAGCAGGGCGAGATGCCGGCTGGCGGTCTGGGCGGTGATGTGGCCGGCATCGGCCAGCTCGCGCGCGGTGAGGGCGCGCCCGTCCATCAGCGCCATCAGCATGGCCGTGCGCGCGGGCTCGCCGACGAGGCCTGCGATGTGGGCGATCTGGTTGGTGTTCATGCCTGCAGTGTGCACCCGCCAGGCACAAGCACACTTCGCCCGCCAGCGAAATGAAGCCCTGTGTGCCTAGGGAATGCTCACCAGCTCGCCGAAGCGCGAGTCCCCATGCGCCGGCCGCTGGGTGTGCTGCAGCACCCATTGCTCCAGCTGCGCCACGGGCAGCGGTCGCGTGAAGTGAAAGCCCTGCAGCTCCTCGCAGTCGAGTGCGCCGAGCACCTGGGCCGTGGCCAGGTCTTCCACGCCCTCGGCCACGACCTTGAGGTTGAGCGTGTGGCCCAGCGCGATGATGGCGCGGGTGATGGCCATGTCCGCCGGGTTGGTGAGCATGTCGTGGATGAAGGACTTGTCGACCTTGAGCCGGTCGATGTCGAAGCGCTTCAAGTAGGCCAGGCTCGAATAGCCGGTGCCGAAATCGTCGATGGACAGCTGCACGCCCAGGGCCTTGAGGGCGGCGAGCTGCCGCTCGGCCGAGTTGGCATGGTCCATAAGCTGCGACTCGGTGATCTCCAGCTCCAGCCGGTGCGCCGGCATGCCGCAGCGCGCGAGCAGGGCCTCGATGTCGGGCACGAGCTGCGGGTCGCCGAGCTGCGCGGCCGAGAGGTTCACCGACACCGGCACCATGGACAGCGGGTGGGCCATCGGGCCGTTCGGGCCTTCGCATTCCAGCGACTGCCAGGCCACCCACTGTACACTGGCCTGCTGCAGCACCCAGGCGCCGATGGCGCGGATCATGCCGGTCTCCTCGGCGATGGGAATGAACTCGCTGGGCGGCACCATGCCCAGCACCGGGTTGTTCCAGCGCAGCAAGGCCTCCACGCCCAGCAGGCGCGCACCCCGGGCGCTCATGCGCGGCTGGTAGTGCAGGCTGAATTCGCCACGCCCGAGCGCGCGGCGCAGGTGCTGCTCCATGGACTGGCGCGCCAGCGCGCGCTGGTCGGTCTCGGCCGAGTAGAACAGGGCCATGTCACGCCCCGTGGTCTTGGCCTCGTACATGGCCGCGTCGGCGCGGCGCATCAACTCGTCGATGTCGCCACCATCCTCGGGGTAGACCGCGATGCCCACGCTGCACGAGACGTTCAAGTCGTGCCCTTCCACCGGGTGGGGCTGGCGGATCAGCGGGATCAGGCGGTTCTCGACCAGCTGCTGCACGTCCTCCGGGCCGGCCACGTCGCGCATGATGATCACGAACTCGTCGCCGCCCAGGCGGCTCACGGTGTCGCGGCTGCGCACGGCCTGCGTGAGGCGGCTGGCGACCGAGCGCAGCAGGCCGTCGCCGATGTGGTGGCCCAGCGTGTCGTTGATGGACTTGAAGCGGTCCAGGTCGATGAACAGCACGGCCACGCGCTCGTTGTGGCCCTGGGCATGCGCCAGCGCAGCCTGCAGGCGCTGCACGCACAGCGAGCGGTTGGGCAGCTCGGTGAGCACATCGTGGTGCGCAAGGAACTGGATGCGCTCCTCATTCTGCTTGCGGTCGGTGATGTCGATCGCAATGCCGATGTGGTTGACCACGGCGCCGGCCTTGCCCTCGCGCACCGCAGACACCATGAGCCAGGCCGGGTAGGTCTCGCCCGAGCGGCGGCGAAAGCGCACCTCGCCCTGCCAGGACTCCTTGTCCTGCATGGCCCGGCTGATCTGGGCCGACAGCGGCTCCTGGCCGGCCACGTCCTCCTGCAGAAAGCCCAGGTCTTCGCCGATCACTTCGTAGAAGTCGTAGTGCGTGCTGCGGCAGAACGCCTTGTTCACGCTGATGATCTGCTGGTCGGCATTCATGATGATGATGCCTTCGGACGAGGCCTCGAACACCTTGGCCCACAGCTCCAGGCGCTGCTCCATGACCTTGAGCACATTGATCGGCGTGAAGGCCGTGAGCACCGCGTCGCGCCCCTGGAACACCAGGCGCCGCGCCGACAAGACGGCCCACGAGGGCTCGGGCCCGCCCTTCCAGCGCACCTCGAACTCGTCGACCGAGCCCTGGTCTGCCAGGCGCTGGAAGAAGCGCCCGCGCACGCCGGGCTCCAGCCCCGCCACCCAGGGGTCGATGGTGCGGCCGTTGAGCCACTGGCCTGCGGGGGTGTTGGAGTGCAGCACCTCGTGCTCGGGGATGGAGGTCACCATGATCGGTATCGGGAAGGCCTCCACCAGCTCGCGCTGCGCCTCGGCCGCGCGCGCACTGGCGGCCAGCTCCTGCTGCAGCAGGCGCTCGCGGTCGAGCTGGGCCAGCATGCCGTTGAAGGCGGTGACCAGGCGGCCGATCTCGTCGCTGCTGTTCCAGTGGGCGCGCAGCGTGTGGTCGCCGCTTTTCCTCACTTCGTCGGCCACGCGGGCCAGTTGCTGCAATGGCTTGGCGATCTGCCGCGCCACCAGGGTCACCAGCGACAGGATGCAGCCCAGCAGCACCAGGGCCGTGCCCAGGTGCAGCCACATGCGCGAGTACAGGCTGTCCACGCGCTGGTGCAGCAGGCGGTCGAGGTCCTTGATGCCCGAACCCCAGGCGGCCTGCAGGGCACCCAGCACCTTGACCTCCTGCTCGGCCAGCTGGGCCATGGTCAGGCGCGATTCACCGCTGGCGACGGCCTGCAGGTGCGACTGGAATTCCAGCAATGCGGCGTTGAGCGCACCGCGGTCGTGCACCAGCGCCGCGCGCAGTTCGGGTGTGCCGGCAATGAAGGCCTGGTTGTAGTCCGATTCGATGCCTAGCGTGACGGCTTCGAGCCGCCCCACCAGCGTGAGCAGCTCGGACGACCACTGCGGCCCGCGCGCGGTGCGCGGCGAGTTCAGGAAGCTCACCGTGTCGTGCACCGCCTGCAGCAGCTCGGGGAAGCGCAGCACCGACAGCGACATCTCGTAGTAGCTGTCGAGGTCCGGGTCGAGGATCAGGTTGGACTGGTTGCCCACGGTGGTGAGCAGCTCCCGCCCGTCGCGCAGCAGCAGGCTGCGCAAGCGCGTGAGGGCCTGCGCATCGGCCTCTCCCGCGGCGTCCGTGCCCAGGCGCCCCAGCGCATCCTGGAAGCGCTGGCCGGCCTCCTGGGTGTGCAGGGCCTCGTCGTGCTCGGCGCGCACCCTGGCCAGGCGCTCCAGCGTTTGGGCCACCGAGAGCGAAGGCTCGCCCGGCTGCAGGAAACGGCCCAGCAGGCCATCGCGCACCACGGTGGCATAGGTGGTGCCCACGATCTCCTTGCGCGTGAAGTCGATCGCCTGGTTCTTCTCGTGGATCAGGATGCTGGAGACGTAGATCACCGCCGTGAGGTCCAGCAGGTAGATGAGCATGAGCTTGCGGCCGACGCTGAGCCGTCCCAGCCAACCCGATACGCGGTGCATGATTGCCATTGGTGCCCAGTTTCCTGTCTCTGCGAAGGTGACACGGCGAAGGAGTGCCGACAATATGCACACATGCAAGTTCCGCGCCATGCGCACCACCTTGGGGCATACCGAACACGCTTGCACATTTCCCCAATGTGACTGCTATAATGCTCGGCTTCGCTGGCATACCCCGTCGGCCAATACTAGTTAGGACGGGGAAACCGCCACGCATGGTCCCAAGGCCCGATCTTCCTTGCGACCCTCTGTGGGCACATTTGGAACACATTAGCTAATGACTACGATCCGCGTAAAAGAAAACGAACCCTTTGACGTTGCCCTGCGCCGCTTCAAGCGCACCATTGAAAAGCTCGGCCTGCTGACCGACCTGCGCGCCCGTGAGTTCTACGAAAAGCCAACGGCCGAGCGCAAGCGCAAGAAGGCAGCCGCCGTGAAGCGCCACTACAAGCGCGTGCGCAGCATGCAGCTGCCTAAGAAGCTGTACTGATCGCTGGCCCTCACCGGCCACATCAACCCGCGCTCGGGACGCCAGGCGCGGGTTTTTTGTTTTCTGCGCCCTCTTTTGCCGCAGACCCACCAGAAGACCACAGGAGAAATGCCATGTCCCTCAAGGACCAGATCACCGAAGACATGAAGACCGCCATGCGCGCCAAGGACAGCGAGCGCCTGGCCACCATCCGCCTGCTGCTGGCGGCGATGAAGCAAAAGGAAGTCGACGAGCGCGTGGAGCTTGACGACGTGGCCGTGGTCGCCATCGTGGACAAGCTGATCAAGCAGCGCAAGGACTCCATCGCCGCCTTCGAGCAGGCATCGCGCCAGGACCTGGCCGACAAGGAAAAGTCGGAAATGGCCGTGCTGCAGACCTACCTGCCCGAACGCATGTCGGCCGAGGAAACCCTGGCCGCCGTGAAGGCCATCGTGGCCGAACTGGGCGCCTCCGGCCCCGGCGACATGGGCAAGGTCATGGGCGTGGTCAAGACCCGCCTGGCCGGCAAGGCCGACATGGGCCAGGTGTCCGGCGCGGTGAAAACCGCCCTGGCCGGAGGCTGATCGGCCTTCAGCCGATCCCGGACCACTCTTTTTCAAAGTGGTCCTGCAAAAACTCCACGCACACGCGCACCTTGGCCGACAGGTGCAGCCGCGTGGGGTACACGGCCCAGACGTTGGCGTCCTGGCGCCATTCGGGCAGCACCTGCACCAGCTGCCCGGCCAAGAGGTGGGGCTGCACGTCCCACAGCGAGCGCAGCGCAATGCCGCGCCCGTCCACCGCCCACTGCACCACCATCTCGCCGTTGTTGGCCGACAGCGGGCCGCGCACCTTGACCATCTCTTCCACCGCACCGGCGCGCAGGCGCCATACGCCAATGGGGTGGTCGCGCTCCTTGATCACCAGGCAGTCGTGGCTGGAGAGATCCGCCAGCGCGCGCGGCGTGCCGTGGCGCGCCAGGTAGGCCGGGGCCGCGCACAGCACTCGGTGGTTGTCGGCCAGGCGCCGCGCGATCAGGTGGGGCGCAATCTCGTCGCCCACACGCACGTCCAGGTCGAAGCCTTCGCCCGCTACGTCCACCAGCCGGTCGAACACCTCCAGCCGCACCTGCAGGCCCGGGTGCCGCTCCACCAAGCGTGAGAGCGCCGGCGCCACGATGCGCCGGCCAAAGCCGAAGCTGCTGCTCACGCGCAGCAGGCCGCGCGGCTCGCGGCGCGTGACCGCCACCTCCTGCAGCAGCTGGTCCACATCATCGAGGATGCGCTGGGCCCAGTGGAACACGCGCTCGCCCTCCTCCGTGACCGCCACGCGCCGCGTCGTGCGGTGCAGCAGCTTCACGGCCAGATCTTCTTCCAGCAGGCGGATGCGCTTGCTCACATAGGCGGGCGAGGTGCCCAGCTCGGTGGCCGCGTCGGCAAAGCTCGACTTGCGCACCACCACGGTGAACACGCGCAGGTCTTCGTTGGACGGTGTTTTATGCACGAAGTGTGAACAATGGATGCACAGGCGGCCGATTGTATTTTGGTGGGGACTGTCCAACAATGCAGGCCACACACCCGCCACCATGCAAGGAAGACATCTGATGAGCAGCAGCACCACCCAATACACCATTGCCGTGATCCCCGGCGACGGTATCGGCAAGGAAGTCATGCCCGAAGGCCTGCGCGCCGTGAAGGCCGCGGCCGAGCACTTCGGCATTGCGCTGAGCTACCGCACCATCGACTGGGCCAGCTGCGACTACTATGCCGAACACGGCCAGATGATGCCCGACGACTGGAAGGCCCAGCTCTCGGACGTGGACGCGATCTTCTTCGGCGCCGTGGGCTGGCCCGCCACCGTGCCCGACCATGTGTCGCTGTGGGGTTCGCTGCTCAAGTTCCGCCGCGAGTTCGACCAGTACATCAACCTGCGCCCGGTGCGCCTGTTCGAGGGTGTGCCCTGCCCGCTGGCCGGCCGCAAGCCCGGCGACATCGACTACTACGTGGTGCGCGAGAACACCGAGGGCGAGTACACCTCGCTCGGCGGCATCATGTACGAGGGCACGGACCGCGAGATCGTGATCCAGGAATCGGTGTACTCGCGCAAGGGCGCCGAGCGCCTGCTCAAATTCGCCTTCGACCTGGCCCAGAGCCGCCCACGCAAGCACGTGACCCTGGCCACCAAGAGCAACGGCATCGCCATCAGCATGCCCTGGTGGGACCAGCGTGCCGAGGAAGTCGCCAAGGACTACCCCGGGATCACGCTGGACAAGCAGCACATCGACATCCTGACCGCGCGCTTCGTGCTGCAGCCAGGCCGCTTCGACGTAGTGGCCGCGACCAACCTGTTCGGCGACATCCTGTCGGACCTGGGCCCCGCGACCACGGGCACCATCGGCCTGGCCCCTTCGGCCAACCTGAACCCGGACCGCACCTTCCCCTCGCTGTTCGAGCCCGTGCACGGCTCGGCGCCCGACATCTACGGCAAGAACATCGCCAACCCCATCGCCATGATCTGGTCGGGTGCACTGATGCTGGACTTTCTCACCAAAGGCCAGGGCGCCGGCCGCGCCGCGCACGATGCCATCGTGGCTGCCATCGAAGCCGCGCTGAAGGAAGGCCCGCTCACGCCCGACCTGGGTGGCACGGCCAACACCACCGAGCTGGGCCAGGCCATCGCGGCGCGCATCGCGGCGGCCTGAGCTCTCAGCTGCGCCTCAGCCGGTGCCCGAACTGGTTGATGAGCATGCCGCAGAGCACGGCCGCCGTGCCCGCCCATTGCGCGGGCGCGGGCTGCTCGCCCAGCACCAGCATGGCGGCCAGCAAGCCCACCACCGGGATCAGCAGCGAGAACGGTGTCACCCGCCCTGCCGGGTGGCGCTGCAGCAGCCGCGTCCACAGGCTGTAGGCCAGCAGGGTGGCCAGCAGGGCCAGGTAGAGCACGGCGAACAACGCCTGCCCGTTCAAGGCACCCAACTGCACCGTTACCGAGGCCGGGCCATCGAGCCACAGCGCCAGCGCGAAGAAGGGCACGATGGGCACGGTGCTGCTCCACACGACAAAGGGAAACGGCGCGTACTGCCCGCCTACCCGCGCCGCAAAGCGCACCACCAGGTTGGACAGGGCCCACATGAAGGCCGCGCCCAGCGTGAGGACAAAGCCCGCCAGGCTCATCTGCAGCGCGCCCTCGCCATGGGCGCTGGCGATCACCAGGAGGCCCGCGAACGCCACCGCCAGGCCCAGCCACTGTGCAGGGCGCGCGCGCTCGTGCAACAACGTGACGGCGAGGATCAGGGTGAAGAAGGCCTGGGTCTGCATGACCACCGAGGCCATGCCCGCCGTCATGCCCAGGCGCAGGCCCAGGAACAGCAGGCCGAACTGCCCCACGCCCTGGGCCAGGCCGTAGGCCACGATGAATCGCCAGGGCAGCTGCGGCCGGCGCACGAAGAGCAGGAAGGGCAGCGAGGCAGCCACGAAGCGCAGCGCGCCCAGCAGCATGGGGCTGAGGGTCTGCAGCCCCATCTTCATGACCACGAAATTCGAGCCCCAGATCACGATGACCGCGAGCGCGCAGCCCAGATCACCCTGCGAGAGCGCACGGGGCGGCGCATCGCCGGACACTGTCGCTATGCTCATGCGCGGCTGCCCGCCAGGGTGCCGGCCACGGCCACCGGCCGGCCCTGCCGCTGGCGCGCGGCCACGAAGGCATCGAAGGCCTCGGCGCTGGTCTTGCGCGGCACATAGCCCAATTGCTCCTTGAGGGCGGTGTTGAGCAGCACCGGCCGGTAGCGCAGAAAGTCGAGCTGCTCGGGGCCATAGCGGCTCACGCCCAGGCGCGAGCCTACGAACAAGGCCGATTGCAGCAGCCAGGCCGGCAGGCCGAGCGTGGTCTTGCCCAGGCGCGCGGCGATCTGGTGGATGGTGAGCGCACCATCGCCCGCCAGGTTGTAGCAGCCGGGCGCCGCGCCATCGAGCGCATGCAGCAGCGCGCCGGTCACGTCCTCGTCCCAGATGAAGACAAAGGGGCTGTCGCTGCCGCGGATGGCCAGCAGGCGCGGCTTCTCGAACAGTGCGGTGATCTGGTTGTCCACCCGCTCGCCCAGGATGGTGCCGATGCGCAGCACGGTCTGCGCCAGCGCGGGGTGGCTCTGGCGCCATGCGGCCAGCATCTCCTCGACCAGGCGCTTGTGGTGGGCGTAGGCAAAACTTTCGTTGCCGCGCAGCGGGTGCGACTCGGTGAGCCAGGGCGCATTGTCGGCGTGGTAGCCGTAGGCTGCGCCGCTGGACGACACCACCACATGCCGCACGCCCTGCGCCGCACAGGCCTCGAGCACATTGCACGTGCCGTTCACGTCCACGTCGTATTCAAAGGCCCGGTTCGAATCGCGTCCCGGCGTGACGATGGAGGCCAGGTGCACCACGGTGTCGATGGCATGGCGCTGCAGGGTGGCGGCCAGGGACGGGTCGCGCACGTCCTGGGCCTGGTAGTGGATGCCCGGCTCGCGCCGCTCGACGGGCACCTCGCGCACATCAAGAGCAACCACCGTGCCGGTGTCCGGGCGCCGCGCCAATGCCGCCACCACGCCGCGGCCCAGAAAGCCGTCGGCCCCGGTGACGAGGATATTGCGGGCCCGCATGGTTGTGGATCTCATGCGTGCTCTCCCACCACCGCAGCGGGCGGGGCACCCACCGGGTCCTTGCGCCCCCACCAGCTGGCCAGCGCCAGGCCGGCGATGATGTCCCAGAAGCCCCAGACGCCGGCCACCACGGCCATGCCGCCCAAACCACCGAAGAAGCTGAAGATCACCACCAGGCCCAGGCCCGCATTGCGGATGCCGACTTCGATGGAGACCGCACGCCGGTCGTAGTCCTGCAGGCCGGTGGCGCGCGCGCACAGGTAGCCGGTGCCGAAGGCCAGCGCATCGTGCAGCGCCACGGCCAGCAGCACCAGGCCCACGTAGTCGAGGAAGAAGCGCCAGTTGCCCGCGATGGCCCCGAGGATGAAGCCGATGAGCGCCAGGAAGCTCACGATGCGCACGGTCTTCTTCACGCGCTGCGTGAGGCGCGGCAGCTGGTGCGCGCAGGCCAGGCCCAACACAAAGGGCAGGCCGATGATGGCGACGATGTGGCCCACCATCTCCAGCGGGTCGAGCGCGATGGTCTTCAAGAGCGGCGCGGCTGTGGGGTGCGTGCCGCCCCAGAAGGCGAAGTTGAGCGGCATGGCCACGATGGCGATGGCATTGGAGATCGCCGTCATGGACACCGACAGCGCCACGTTGCCGCGCGCGCGGTACGTGAGGATGTTGGACACATTGCCCGGCGGGCAGCAGGCCACCAGGATCATGCCCAGCGCAATGCTCGGCCCCACGCCGAGCAGCAGCGTGAGCGCAAAGGTCACTGCCGGCAGCACGATGAACTGGGCAGCAATGCCCACGGCCATGGCCCAGGGCATCTTGGCCACGCGACGGAAGTCGTCCACCCGCGTGTCGAGCGCAATGCCGAACATCAGAAAGGCCAGCACCGCGTTGAGCAGCATCAGCGAGGCGGGGTTGAAATTGAGGCGGATCTCGTCCACGGGCAGCATGCGTTGTCTCCTCGAAGTTCTTCTTGTCGCCGGTCAGGCCAGCCCGGCCGATGCCTTTCGGACGGCCGCGCGGTAGGTGTCCTTGTGCACGTAGTACGCCATGCGTTCGAGCTGCAGGTACTTGAAGCCGCCCGACAGGTCCGGCGGCGGGCCCTGCACCGCGGCGGTGAAGGCCTGCGCGGCGGGCGTGCCGCCGTCGAGGGACTTGAAGTAGCGCGCCACCAGCTCTGCCTGCTCGTAGCGGCCCTGCCAGCCGATGCCGCTGGCCTCGATCATGCCCAGCACGGCCAGGCGGCGCCGGCCGGGCGCAAAGATGTTCAGGTGCAGGCGCGGCGCCATGCCCTGCCAGTTGAGCAGCTCGCGCGCGATGAAGGGGTAGTGCAGCGTGTAGCCGGTGGCGGCCAGCACCATGTCGTAGTCCTGGCGCGTGCCGTCCTTGAAGTGCACGGTGGGGCCGTCGAAGCGCGCGATGTCGGGCTTCACATGGATGTCGCCATGGCCCAGGTGGTGCAGGATGAGCGAGTTCACGATGGGGTGCGACTCGTACATCCTGTAGGTGGGCTTGGGAAAGCCGAAGCGCGTGGGGTCGCCCGTGAACCACTTCAAGACCGTGCTGTCCACCTTCTGCTTGAGCCAGGGCGGCAGCGGGCGCTTGCCACCCAGCGTGTCGGCCGGCTTGCCGAACACGTACTTGGGCACGAAGTAGTAGCCGCGCCGCACCGAGATGTCCACGCTGTCGGCGTAGTGCACCGCATCCACCGCAATGTCGCAGCCCGAGTTGCCCGCACCCACGATGAGCACGCGCTTGCCCTGGAACTGCTGCGCGTGCTTGTAGGCCGAGGTGTGCAGCAACTCGCCGCTGAAGTGGCCCTCGAACTTCGGCATGCTGGGTTCGGCCAGCGTGCCGTTGGCGATGACCACGCCCTTGTACTCGGCGCACTCGGTGTGGCCATCGGCCGTGGCGATGGTCACGCGCCACAGGCTGTCTGCGCGCTCGTCCAACGGTTCCACCTTGAGTACGCGCACGCCGAAGCGGAAATGCCGGCGCAGGTCGAAGCGGTCCGCAAAGGCCGCGAAGTAGCGGCACAGCTCGCGGTGGCTGGGGTAGTCGGCCACGCTCTCGGCCATGGGGAATTCGCTGAACTCGGTGGTGCGCTTGCTCGATATCAGGTGGGCCGATTCGTACACCGTGGAGCGCGGGTTGGCGATGTTCCACAGCCCGCCCACGTCGGTGTACGCCTCGAAGCCCTGGAACGGAATGCCCAGTTTCTGCAGGTTGCGCGCGCCGGCCAGGCCCGAGGGGCCGGCGCCGATGAGCGCGACCATGCCCCGCGTGGTGGGCGTGGTGGTGTCCACGCAGGCCTGCAGGCCGGTGGGGGCGTGGCGGAGATCGTCTTGCATCGGGGGGCGTGCTCTCGGGTGGGATTCAACGGGGTTCGGAAGGGGCCTGGGCGGTGCCCGGCAGGCCCGGGATGGCGGTGGCACCCGCCTCGCCCACGCGCGGCTTGCGCGGCTGGCCGCGCAGCAGGCGGTCGTAGGTGGCCGCGGGCAGGCAGGCCAGCAGGCGCGAGAGCCAGCCGATATGGCGCGGCAGCACGATGTGTTCGCGCCCGCGCGCCACGCCGGCCAGCAGCGCACGCGCGGCGGCATCAGGCTCCATCAGGCCCGGCATGGCGAAGCGGTTGCCCGCGGTGAGCGCCGTGCGCAGGTAGCCCGGGCTCACGGTGTGCACGGACAGGCGCGTGCCCCGGCATTCGGCCCGCAGGCTCTCCAGGTAGCGGATCAGGCCGCCCTTGCTCGCGCAGTAGGCGCCATTGCCGGGCATGCCGCGCCAGCCCGCGATGCTGGCCACGCCCACCAGCGCGCAGCGCGGCCCCTGCGCCGCATGCGCACGCAGCGCCTGCACGAAAGGCTGGAAGGTGGTGGCCGGGCCCAGCAGGTTGATCTCCAGCATGCGGCGCATCACGGCCAGGTCGCCGGCCTCGCCGGTGTCGAAACCGCCGGCCACACCCGCATTGGCAACCACCAGATCGGGCAGGCCGGCACGCGCCATCCAGTCGGCCGCCATCTGGGCCATCGCGGCGGCATCGGCCACGTCGGGGGTGTACACCGCGCAGCGCCCGGGCGCGCTGGCCGCCAGCGCATCGAGCACATCGCGCTGCATGCCCACCAGGGCCACCTGGGCGCCCTGGGCCAGCAGGTCGCGCACCAGCGCCTGGCCCAAACCGCCACAGGCACCGGTCACGACGACATTGCGAAAAGGAGCGGAGGATGGAGCCATGGGCAGCAAAGGCTTTCAGGAAAGGGCTTGCGTCCACTGTAGGGCAGGCCTTATAAATCCCGGAATATTTTCTTATTTCGTCTCGAAATCAGAGATTCATGACAGAAATCACCGCTTCCGCTGCATCCCCCGGCCTGCGCCTGTTCGACCTGCTGGAGCTGCTGGTGCGCGAAGCGCGCCCGCTGACCCTGGCCGAGGCCGTGGCCGCCAGCGGCTGGCCCAAGCCCAGCGTGCACCGGCTGCTGGTACAGCTGGAGGCCGGCGGCCTGCTGGCGCGCGAACCCGATGGCCGGCGCTACGCCCCCGCCCCACGCCTGCTGCGCCTGGCGGAGGCCACGCTGGCCGGCAGCACGCAGCAGGGCGTGCGCCACGCCGTGCTGCGCCAGCTGGTGGCCGAGGTGGGTGAGAGCTGCAACTTCACCGCCCTGTCGGGTGCGGAGGTGGTGTACCTGGACCGCATCGAGTCGGCCTTTCCGCTGCAGATGAACCTGCGCCCCGGCACGCGCGTGCCCGTGCACTGTTCGGCCAGCGGCAAGCTGCTGCTGGCGCACATGGCCGCCGGCCAGCGCAACAAGCTGCTCGACGGCCTGGCGCTGACCCGCCACACTGCCACCACGCTGACCACGCGCGCCGCGCTCGACGCGGAGTTCAAGCGCATCCGCAAGGACGACTATGCGGTGGACGCCGAGGAATTCGTCGAAGGCCTGGTCTGCGTGGCCGTGCCGGTGCGTGGTGCCGATGGCCACAGCATCCGCTGCGCCGTGGCGCTGCAGGCCCCGGCAGCGCGCATGACGCTGGCCCAGGCGCTGGACAAGCTGCCGCGCCTGCAGGCAGCCGCCGCAGCGCTGGCGCGCACCTGGGGCTAGGCCTTGCTGCGAGGCTTCTTGCGGCTACCCACCACCTCCCGCAGGCAGTCGATCAGTTGCTCGGTGCTGGGCGTAGGCCGCTGCCCGCGCAGGGTGATCAGGCCCACGGGCGGCAGATCGATGGGCACGGCCAGGGGCAGCACGGCCACCTGCCCCTGCGCCGCAAAGTGCTGGGCGACCGAGCGCGCCATGAAGGCCACGGCACCGCGCTGGTGGATGAAGGACAACTGCGTGAGGAACGAGGCCGACTCCACGATGTCGGCCGGCGGGTGCAGGTCGTGCGCAAAGAACATCTGGTCGAGCTTGACACGCAGCGAGGCCCAGGGCGGCGGCATCACGCAGGGCAGCGCGGCCAGGTCGGCCCACTGCGGCTTGCGCTTGCGCGTGAGCGCGTGGCCGGGCTGCACCACCACCGCCATGGGCTCGGCATACAGGGCCTCGGTCTCCAGGTCGGGCGAGGCATAGCCCGGTTCGAGCCGGCCCACGAACAGGTCGAGCTCGCCCAGGCGCAGCTTGGGCAGCAGGCGCGTGAGGTCGCCCTCTTCCACCAGCACGCTGGTGTGGATGGAGCGCGCCTTGAGCCGCTCCACCGCCTGCGCCAGCAGCACGGGCGTGGCCACCACCATGGCGCCCACGCTGGTGCGGCCGCTGGCGCCGCTGGCCTCGGCCGCGATCTCGGCGCGCGTGCGGTCGTAGCCGGCCAGCACCGAGCGCGCGAAGCGCACCACGCTGGCACCGGCCGCCGTGGGCTCGGTGCCGCGCGTGGAGCGTTCGAACAGCGGCAGGCCGAACATGCGCTCGATCTCGGCCAAGGTCTTGGAGACGGCCGGCTGCGTGACCGAGAGGAACTCGGCCGCGCGGCCCAGGTGGCGGAACTGGTCCAGCGCCACCAGCATCTGCAGGTGGCGCAGCTTGAGGTTGGAGCGCAGGACGCGGTCGATGCGGGTCATCGGGGTTTCTCCTGATTCATGTCGTCAAGGCTATGAAGAGAGTCCATATTTTCATTGGATTGTTATGCAGTGCTTCTGAACAATCGCGGCTTTCGATACAACAACGATGGAGACACGCATGCACGACACCCCCCACGGCGGACGGCGCCAGCTCGTCCTGGGCGCTCTCGGCGCCACCGCGCTTGGCGCACTGCCCGGTACGCTGTTGGCACAGAACTACCCCGACCGCCCCATCACCTTCATCTGCCCCTGGCCTGCGGGCGGCACGGCCGACCAGTCGATGCGCACGCTGTGCACCGTGGCCGGGCGCATCCTGGGCCAGGCCATCGCGGTGGAGAACCGCGCGGGTGCCTCGGGCATGATCGGCTCCAAGGCCCTGGCCTCGGCCAAGGCCGACGGCTACACCATCGGCCAGATCCCCATCTCGGTCACGCGCTTTTCGCAGCTGGGCACCTTGCAGGCCGACCCACGCAAGGACTTCACCTACCTGGCGCGCACCTCGGGCCAGACCTTCGGCATCGCCGTGCCGGCAGACTCGCGCTTCAAGACCTTGACGGACTTCGTGGACCATGCCAAGACCAACCCCGGCAAGGTGACGTATGCCCACGCCGGTGTGGGTGGCGCCACGCATGTGGGCATGGAGGAGTTCGCCGCGGCTGCCGGCATCGCGCTCAACCACGTGCCCTACAAGGGCGGCGCCGAGGCGCTGCAGGGTGTGCTCGGCGGCCATGTGGATGCGCTGGCCGACTCCAGCTCCTGGGCGCCGCATGTGGAGGCCGGCAAGCTGCGCCTCCTGGCCACCTGGGGCGAGCAGCGCACGGCCCGCTTCAAGGACACGCCCACCCTGCGCGAGGCAGGCTACAACGTGGTGGTGGATGCCCCCAACGGCATCGGCGCACCCAAGGGCCTGGAGCCGGCCGTGGCCGCCAAGCTGCGCGACGCCTTCCGCCAGGCCGTGGCCAGCCCCGAATTCAAGGCCGTGGCCGACAAGCTCGATGCGCCGCTCCTGTACCTGGACGGCCCCGACTACGAGAAGTATGTGAACGCGGTCTACCAGAAGGAGACCGTGTTGATCGACAAACTCAAATTGCGCGAATTGATGCGCAGCTGAGTTTCCGGACCGTGCCAGGCACGGTCACCCCAAAAAAAGGCCCCCCCGATGAACGCCCCCGAGGCTCCCGCCCTCCTCACCAGCCCCCTGCTGCATCTGCACCCCAACGACAACGTGCTGGTCGCCAAGGCCGCGCTGGCGCTGGGCCAGACGATTCCCGAACTGGGCGTGCGCACGCGCGCCCAGGTGCCCGCCGGCCACAAGATCGCCGCGCGCCGCATCGCCGAGGGCGAGCAGGTGCGCAAGTACGACACCGTGATCGGCGTTGCCACGCGCGACCTGGAGCCCGGCGACTACGTGCACAGCCACAACCTCAAGATCGTGGACTACTACCGCGACCCGGCCTTCGGCGCCGACGTGCGGCCCGTGGACCTGGTTCCTGAGGCCAACCGCGCCACCTTCCAGGGCTTCGTGCGCGCCGATGGCAGCGTGGGCACGCGCAACTTCATCGGCATCCTGTCGTCGGTGAACTGCTCGGCCACGGTCATCAAGCGCATTGCCGCGCACTTCACGCCCGAGCGGCTGGCCGCCTTCCCGCATGTGGACGGCGTGGCCGCCTTTGCGCAGACCAGCGGCTGCGGCATGTCCTCGCCCAGCGAGCATTTCGACGTGCTGCGCCGCACCCTGGCCGGCTATGCGCGCCACCCCAATCTGGCGGGCGTGCTCATTGTCGGCCTGGGCTGCGAGCGCAACCAGGTCGATGCACTGGTGGACTCGCAGGGCCTCAAGGCCGGCCGGCTCATGCGCACCCTGGTGATGCAGGAGGTGGGCGGCACGCGCGCCACCATCGAGGCCGGCATCGCCGCCATCGAGGCCATGCTGCCCGAGGCCAACGCCGCACGGCGCCAGCCGGTGAGCGCGGCCCACCTCAAGATCGGGCTGGAGTGCGGCGGCTCGGACGGCTTCTCGGGCATCACCGCCAACCCCGCCTTGGGTGCCGCCATGGACATCCTGGTGCGCCACGGCGGCACGGCCATCCTGTCGGAGACGCCCGAGATCCATGGCGTGGAATTCATGCTCACGCGCCGCGCCGTGAGCCCCGCCGTCGGCCAAAAGCTGCTGGACCGCCTGGCCTGGTGGGAGCGCTACGCCGCGGGCCAGAACGCCCAGTTCAACGGCGTGGTGGGCCACGGCAACCAGGCCGGCGGGCTGGCCAACATCTTCGAGAAGTCGCTGGGTTCGGCCATGAAGGGCGGCACCACGCCGCTCACGGCCGTGTACGAGTACGCCGAACCCATCACCGAAAGCGGCTTCGTCTTCATGGACTCGCCCGGCTACGACCCCGTGGCCTGCACCGGCCAGATCGCCAGCGGCGCGCAGCTGATCTGCTTTACCACCGGGCGCGGCTCCATGTTCGGCAGCAAGCCGGCACCCACCATCAAGCTGGCAAGCAACACGCCCATGTACACCCGGCTCGAAGAGGACATGGACATCAACTGCGGCGTGGTCATCGACGAAGGCATCTCCGTGCCCGAGATGGGCCAGCGCATCTTCGAGCAGATCCTGCGCCACGCCAGCGGCGAGGCCACCAAGAGCGAAGCCCTCGGCTTGGGCGACCATGAGTTCGTGCCCTGGCACCTAGGCATCACCAGCTGAGCCCGCACCAACCACCCATCGACAGACCCCCATGCCCTTGACCCTGACCCGCCCCGACCTGTTGCGCAACGCCAACTTCATTGCCGGCCAATGGACGCCCGGACCCGGCGCCCTGCTGGCCGTGACCGACCCCGCCACCGGCGCCACCATCACCGAGGTGCCCGACAGCGGCGATGCCGAAGCGCGCGCCGCACTCGATGCCGCGCACGCCGCTTTTCCCGCGTGGAAGAAGGTGCCGGCCAAGCAACGCGCCCAGACCATCAAGCGCTGGAACGACCTGGTGCTGGCCCACCAGGACGACCTGGGCAAGCTCATCTCGCGCGAACAGGGCAAGCCCCTGGCCGAAGGCAAGGGCGAGGTGGCCTATGCGGCCAGCTACATCGAATGGTTCGGCGAAGAGGCCACGCGCATGAACGGCGAGCTCATCCCCGCGCCCGTGCCGGGCCGGCGCATGTTCGCCCTGAAGGAACCCGTGGGCGTGGTGGCCGCGATCACGCCCTGGAACTTTCCGGCCGCGATGATCGCGCGCAAGATCGCCCCAGCCCTGGCCGCCGGCTGCACCGTGGTCTGCAAGCCGGCCGAGGACACGCCGCTGACCTCGCTGGCCCTGGTGCTGCTGGCCCACGAGGCCGGCGTGCCTGCCGGTGTGCTCAACATCGTGACCGCCTCGCGCGAAAAGACGCCCGAGGTGGTGGACGTATGGCTGGACGATGCGCGCGTGCGCAAGATCACCTTCACCGGCTCCACCCCCGTGGGCAAGCACCTGGCGCGGCGCAGTGCGGACACGCTCAAGAAGCTCTCGCTGGAACTGGGCGGCAACGCGCCCTTCATCGTGTTCGAGGATGCGGACATCGACGCGGCCGTGGACGGCTTCATGGCCGCCAAATTCCGCAACGGCGGCCAGACCTGCGTGTGCCCGAACCGGGTGTTCGTGCACGAGCGCGTGCATGACGCTTTCGCCAGCAAGCTGGCCACGCGCGTGGCAGCCCTGAAGGTCGGCCCCGCGAGCGACCCCGCCTCGCAGATCGGCCCCATGATCAACGACCGTGCGGTGGAGAAGATCGAGCGCCACGTGCAGGACGCCGTGGCCCGTGGCGCACGCGTGCTCACGGGCGGCGAACGCCTGCCGCAGCTGGGCCCCACCTACTATGCACCCACCGTGCTCGTGGGCGCCGACGCGAGCATGGCCTGCGCCTGCGAGGAGACCTTCGGCCCCGTGGCGCCGCTCACGCGCTTCACCGACGAGGCCGAGGTGATCGCCGCCGCCAACGACACGCCCTTCGGCCTGGCTGCGTACTTCTACAGCCAGGACGCGCGCCGCATCTGGCGCGTGGCGGACGCACTGGAGACCGGCATCGTGGGCATCAACGAAGGCGCCATCGCGGCCGAGGCCGCGCCCTTCGGCGGCGTCAAGGAATCGGGCTACGGCCGCGAAGGATCGACCCACGGCCTCGACGACTACCTGCACACCAAATACCTCTGCCAAGGCCAACTCGACTGAAAAAACCATGCCCGCACACAACCCCTTCAAGACCGCCCTCGCCGAACGCCGCCCGCAGATCGGCCTGTGGCTTTCCATGGCCGACCCCTACCTGGCCGAAGCCGCCGCCACCTGCGGCTACGACTGGCTGCTGGTCGACGGCGAGCACGCCCCCAACGACGTGCGCAGCACCCTGGCCGCGCTGCAGTCGGTGGCGGCCCACGGCGCCCAGCCCGTAGTGCGCGTGGTCGAGGGCAGCACGGCCCTCATCAAGCAGATGCTGGACATCGGTGCCCGCACGCTGCTGGTGCCCATGGTGGACACGGCCGAACAGGCCCGCGCCATTGCAGCCGCCACGCAGTACCCGCCGCTCGGCATCCGCGGCGTGGGCAGCGCCGTGGGGCGTGCCTCGCAGTGGAGCGCGCGCAGCGACTACCTCAACGTGGCCGACGACGAGGTCTGCCTGCTGGTGCAGGCCGAGACGGTGACCGCGCTGCAGAACCTGCCAGCCATCTGCGCGGTGGACGGCGTGCACGGCGTCTTCATCGGTCCGGCCGATCTGGCCGCTTCGATGGGCCACCGGGGCAATCCGGGCCACCCGGAGGTGCAGGCGGCCATCGAGGGCGCGATGAAGGCCATCATCGCCAGTGGCAAGGCGGCGGGGACGCTGACCTCGGACCCGGTGTTGGCACAGCGCTATCTGGATCTGGGGTGCACGTTTGTGGCGGTGGGGGTGGATGTGCTGATGTTTGTGAATGCGGCGCGGAAGTTGAGGATGCAGTTTGGAGATCGGAGCACTATTGCCGACGCACCAGGCAAGGCGAGCGCCGCCTACTGATCCCAAGGCCACCCGTATCGTGGTTTGGTAGGCGGTGGCCGCTTCGGCTGCTTGCCGAAGGCGGGAGCCGGGATGTGCGCCCGGCGGCGCAGTAACTTTCTCTTGGGCCGCCAAGAGAAAGTCACCAAAGAGAAAGCGGCCCCGCTGCCCGTGTCCCCCATCGCCCTGTCGGGCGCTGGGGGCAGCCTGCGATGCTCGGTCCTGGGGTGACGCCGA